>DAHUZY010000042.1 GCA_027314885.1 Candidatus Saccharimonadota bacterium
CCAAAGAAGACTAGTTGAATGGTATCTTTATTCTAGAACCGAGAGACCAAAACCAACACGAAATTGCCGGTAGCCTCCGAAGTTTAAACCCCTTGAAAAATCCCTTGATAAGGGGCCTACGCCTGTAATTGCATCAACAAGGTGGCCTCGTATCTCAGGTGTTATGTGGTCTGTCCCATCAGCGGGTAGTTCACTCATATAATCACATTATACAATAGTGTGTAAATTGCGTCAATATCTGCGTATCTGGTGCTCGGTGGTGAACCAGGTTAGAAACTCTATCCTAGCTTATACGACTACCTAACCAATTGCATTTTAACAAAATTAAGCGTGGTCTACGCTATTAGAACTATTTTACAACCAACTCATTAAATCCAGTTTCTTCATCCATTTCACGATAATAAGTTTTTGTCTCGTCCTCGCCAATTACAATTTCCGCTGTTGGATATACTGGAGAGTTTTCTTTTAGGTGCCCGCCAAAAGCCTGCCCTTCTTTATTAGAAACTGTCACGTGTAGGTGGCAACCGTTGATGGATACTGTGCCAACCATGCCGTCAACTTCAAAAGGCCCATCAATAGTTCTTATGTCCTGATCCTCAGGCTTGGCTCCTGCCATCCGTAGGGTGACCTTCTTAACACCCGCTACACAGGTAACAATAAAGCCAGCTTTTATATTGTTTTGCTGAACGTACTGTTCAATACCTTGCTTCAGGTCTTGATCAGGTTTTAGCCGGAATGTATGGATTTTCATAACTGTTAGGTTCTGATGTACTTATCCCTCTAATCTGTGGTGCAGGGAGAGGGATTCGAACCCCCGAAGGCGAATGCCAGCAGATTTACAGTCTGCCGTGTTTGACCGCTTCACTATCCCTGCGAATCGCAATGGAGCCATCTTCGGGATTTGAACCCGAGACCCCTTCCTTACCATGGAAGTGCTCTACCCCTGAGCTAAGATGGCGCCAACAGCTAGTCAATAGTAGCAAAAGTGGGCGTGTTTTGCTACCATTATGTTGCTCAGAAAAACAATGAGTGAACGTTAATCTATAAAGAGGATATAATAAAGGTAGATAGATTTGCCACCTTAGCTCAGTTGGCCAGAGCAACGGTTTTGTAAACCGTGGGTCGTCGGTTCGAATCCGACAGGTGGCTCCATGATATTGCATTGTAAACAAGTATCTGATATAATAGGTGTGTGAAAGAAAACAGTTTAAGGGCGGAGTATCGAGAAGCCCAGCAAGACGCTGAAGTAGCACGTGATGTTGTTTTTGGCGAGATCGGAGATGGTTCAACGAGCCCAGATTTCGTTGCAGAGCAGCTCTATGCGATGGGCTTGGGTATGAAATTGATTGTAAGCGCACTCGATGAGGCTGAACACTCCCATGTTGTGGATACAGAGCAAAAAGCCGAGCCTTACTGGATGAAGGTGGGCGAGGTAGCTGACTATCTTAATGTTAGCGTAGCTACCGTACGCCGTTGGAGCAATGAGGGGCTTCTCCCTACCTATCGCATGCCAAGCGAAGGTGGTTCGCAAGGCGCACGAATATATAGGGCTAAAGACGTTAAATCACTCTATACTCTCGAGGAACAGTAGTGGCCTTAAGTTACCGCAAGGGTGTGCGCGTGCGTGTTTACATGACTGAACCTATCTGTTACAATACAATAACTTATGGCAAAAAAAGGCGACAAACGGAAGATTATCGGGCTCATCAGCGAAGAGAGCGGTGAGCGGCTGTACTATACGACTAAGAATACTATGAATACTCCAGAAAAGCTGAGCTTACGCAAATACAGCCCAAAGCTCCGCAGACATGTTGTCTTCACTGAAACAAAGAAAAACCTCGGTCGTAATGAAGCGCCAAAGCGCTAAAGTTACTGCTTCTCTATATCTAAAATTGTATTGACCATCTCGGCGTGGCTCCAGACGAGCGGTGTCACACCGAGTGGCGAGCCATCTTCGGGGTCAAACTGTTCGCTTAATACTCCGCTCGGTAGCTCATGGCTAATTGCCCAATCAAGTAACTGAGCGGCTTTATCATACTGCTGCGTAACTTGATAGTACTGTGCAAGCCATAGCGTAGTCACAATCCAGGGGTTACCACTGTATTGGTGTTTGGTAAGGAAGTAGTTATCGTGCTCGTAGCGTATAACTCCTCCATCGGGAGTTGTATTTGCAAGGCGCTCCTCAACCGCCTGAGCCGTGGCGACGATACGGGGGTCGTCAAGCTTAAGGTGTGCAAACATGTATGCACCGTAAAGGTTGGAGATATCCATGGTGTTGTCGTATTCAAGTTCCCCGTCTTCCTTGAGCAAGAATCCCTTAATAAAAGCGCCATCATGACAGAGCATATCGAGGTTCTCTCGTATACCGTCTGCGGCCTTTTTCCAGCGTAGGCCATCGTCTGGCTGGTCAACAAGGGCTGCAAGTTTCGAGGCCGTTTCAAGGGCTGCAATGACTAAGCAGACACTATATGTTGAAGTTAGGAATTTCTCTTCCCACAAATCATAGCTGGCATGGGGCAGGCCGGTCTTGTCATCAATAAAACGGCTCATGAAATTCGCGCAAGGTACCACAAAGCTGTGATATAAATTCTCGACAAATATTTTATCATGGCTGGCTTCGTAGTAGACGCCTAAGAGATAAATAACAGAAGCGGTCTCGTCCTCTTGTATAGCTAGTTCTTTGTGCCGGTTATGGAGGAGAGGGTGCCACGTGCTGCCAATGGCGCGATCGGGCTGATATTTGTGCATCAAGTAACCGTCTTTGTGCATAGTGTCGCGAGCAAATTCCAGGAAAGTCTGTGTCTCCTTGTAGTGTCCCAGGCGGATAAGTGGCCACAGCGCATACATAGCATCTCTCGGCCAACAGTAGCAATAGTAGTCACGGCCGTAGTTAAAGATGCTTGAATCGCCGCTCGCAAGCACTGAGCCACGTTCATCGCAGTGAGCCTTAATGACGAGTAAACTATGCTGTACGTCACGTCGATGCTGGTCGTTAATAGGGTGTCCGCTTTTAAACCAGTGCTGCCAATATTGTCGGACGTTCTGTAGTCTATCCTCCATTTGCTTGTGTTGGTAGTCTGCATGTATATCCTGGGCATCACTCTGGCTACTGGCGGCGATGATCCAGTAGTTAACGATGACAGATTGCCCGCCCCGGATGTGTCTTTGAAAGCGGATTACACTATCGACACCGCCATGTTCAACTGCATTTCCCGACAGTTCACCGTCTTCTGCGTCAGAAAACGTACCAGCTTTGCCCTCTATGCCGTAATTGCCGACGGCAAATTGGTCAAAACTCTCGTTACTGTCTGCAAACTTACCGGCAATAAGCAGGCAATAGCGTCCTTTGTAGTCCAATATATAGTGATTATCTGGAACATATAGAGCTGTATCGGCACGTCCTGCCCGCGATATCTGGAATACCTGGTGCATAAACAAGCGTACATCTCGCTCTCTACTCTGCTCATTGGTTATGGTGATATGGCGTATTAATGAGTTGTTCTCATTGTCAATAAAGTCTTGCAGGTGCAGGCTAATATCGAGATTAGCTGAGTGCATGGTGATATCGCTAATGAGTGCATCGACTTCAAAGTCAACAGTAATTTCCCAGCTGCCATCGTCGGTCCAGGAGAATGTATTGTCTACCCAGACCCCAATTTTATGTTGGATGCTGCGGGCGTTAGTGAGGTTCTCCAAACCGACATAGGGATAATAAAAGTCGTGCACGAGGCCGCTTTCGTCTAACCCTACAAAGAGCTGGCCGTTACTTAAGACGACTGGACGGCCCATAATTCCCACCCCTTCTTCATACAGTAACCCCTTTTTCTATCAGACGGCTTTGCAGGTCACGGTACGCGTTCATAAAGTTCATATACCCCTCGTACGGTGATGGGTAGGGGCTGAAGTATGCATGAATGTCACCGTCATTAAACCACTTGGTGCACATATAGTAAAAGTGGTCAGAGGTCTGCAGGCGTCGCCAGTCTTCAATTAGGGCTAGGTCGCCAGCTTCCAGTATCTTCGGTTGGAGTTTATAGAGCGACTCAATAGCAGTGCTTTGCATCGGGTTCCCGAGCCAGGCGGAGAGGTCGCGTTCAGTATCTGCCCAGGTTACTGTCTGCGGTGTATCGATGTAACCGACTGGCTCAAAGCTGTCAATCGCTTCGCTCAAAGTCATGAAGCTATGGCCCTCTGTTTTGAGCCATTCTTTCGGCAAGTGTGCGAGGAAGTCAAAGATACCGGACTCATGCCACTGGTGCTCGCCAAATGTCTCGTAATCCATAAACAAGTTAATATTAGTGCCCGTAGGGTCTTCACTGATCCAATGAGAAAACTTGTCTGCGGTTAACGGGTATTCTGCCCAATTGCTATCACCGAAACGAAACGCAATATCATCGCTTAAATGGTAGTTCTTCATGAGTAGTCGTAAGTTTTCAGTGTATGTTGGCTGATAGACAAAATTAGGGCTGCGCCACTGAAGTACAGGGTCCCAACCTTCTGCCAGGATTCCTTTGTAGCCCATCTGGTCAGCCCAGTATGCGAGGTCATTGTTATAGGCGAGTTCGGTGTTACGGAACACTCTGGGTGTTTGGCCGAAGAGCGCTTCTACTTTGCGGCGGTGCATATCGACCTGCATCTCAAACTCAGAGCGTGAGTAGAAGAAGGCGAGGCTATGATGGTACGTTTCGCCCACAATCTCCACTCGGCCGGTACTGACAAGGTCCTGGAATGATTTGAGGGCTTCAGGCGCCCAACGTTCGAGTTGTTCAAGCACAGTGCCGGTGATTGACAGGCTCAGTTTAAACTGTGGGTTTTCATTGAGTAATTTAAGGAGATGCTGATTGGTCGGCAGATAGCACTTTTCAACTACTTTACGTAAAATTCTTTCGTTGCTAGTGTCATCCTCGTAGGCGGAATCAAAGTAGTCATGCCGGTGCCCCGCATCGAATATAGTGTAGTGCCGTATGCGGTATGGTTGGTGGACGTGGAGATAAAGCACTATTGCTTTATTCATGCGCCCTCCGTTGCCAGATGGCGCTCATAGACTGTTTTCATCTTATCGGCGGCTCGTTCCCACGTCAGTTGCACATACTCCTTGTAGGCATTTGACCAGAGCTCATCCCTGAGCTCATCGCTTTGCATCACAGAGGCTATTTGGTTGGCCATTTCCTGTACATCCCAGAAATCAACACGAAGACAGTTGCGTAATACTTCGCTTACCCCTGACTGCCGACTGATAAGTGCCGGTGTGCCGTAGCCTATAGCCTCTAGGGGTGTCAGGCCGAAGGGTTCTGAAACTGACGGCAGTACGAAAAGATCTCCTATGGCAAAAGCATCGCGCCAATTCTTGCCGCGTTGAAAGTCAGTAAACAGCACATACTCGCCGATACCGAGAGCCGCGGCTTGTCGGATCAGTTCATAGTACTGCTCACCGCTGCCAACGATGAGAAAGAGTGTTTTTGGGGCTTTTTGGAGCACGAGCTGAGCTGCTTGGAGTAAGTTCGGTAATCCCTTTTGGATGGTCAAACGACCAACATTAACGACTACACGATAGCCGAGGGACTTCATGAGGCTTAAATAGCGGTAGACATTTTGGCTGTCGAGAGGTTCCATATCTTTCGGGTCTATACTGTTATAGACCACATCAATCTTGTCGCCCGGAATATCATAATCGTCCATAATTGCTCGCTTGGTGTGTTGACTTACTGCAATTATACGATCAGCCATAGTCAGCCCGAGTGCTTCTATCTCTTGGACAAGGGGGTTCCCGTGTTTACTGCCGGCTCGGTCTGACTCGACAGAGTGGACGTGTGCAATTAAAGGACAGTTCTTCTGCTGTTTAACGCGTAATGCGGCCCTGAAGGTGAGCCAGTCATGAGCGTGGATGATGTCAAATTCGCGCGTGGCTGCAAGTTCAGCAACTGCTTGTTCGTAACGGGCTTGTTGGTCATGCATGCTCAACCATAACTCGCTTCCGTCTTCGAGGGTGTATTTGAAGCTGTCATAGGTGAAGCCACTCTGGCTAATGCTCTTAACACCTTGGGGAGTGGCAGCGGAAACGGTCATAAAATCAATGCCATGGTCGGCAGAGTAGGGGACGATGAATTCAATGTCGATATCACGGCGAGAGAGCGTCTTACAGAGCTGGTAGCAAGCAATGCCAAGCCCTCCGCTGTTGTGCGGCGGAAGTTCCCACCCGAGCATTAGTACCTTCATGATCCTTTTTTACCTAAATACATCTTTTGCTTTTTATCTCATGTCTCTCTATCGACACTGTTGCCAGAGAGTACATAAGCGTTATTAACACTTCGAATTGTAGCACCCTAACACCGATTAGTGCAAGAAGGTTGATCTTAAATGTGAAATAACGATTAAATCTGCTTCACTTTTATTAGCAGATTAGCTACGATAACCGTAGTATCACCACAGAGCTGCGGGAGGAAATATGACGACCGACCAGTATCTGAAGTCTTTATACCAGGCTCCATGGAATCATGCTGAGTTGCAGCTCACACGCGAAAGCAACTATGACGCCCGCCGCTCGGGACAAATACATTTGACACATCTTTTTGGAGGAGGCTCTGGCAGTCACATAATGAGTGTCATTATATGGGCGCTCCTTTTGGCTGTTATAGTAATCAGTCTCCATCGGATTCTGGTTTACTTTCAGCTTCGTCAGCAAAAGATGGTCTATCTGGAGCTCATCCCTCCGGCCTTCCAGGACTATGCGCGCGAATCGACAGAGAAACTGCTGATGGTAGTGCACGGATTGGGCATGCACCGCCCGCTACTTGAACGCCTGAGAGACCCGCCTCTGTCTGTGTCGCTTGAGATAGTTTCTACCAAGGATAAAGGTGTCAGGTATATTGCCCGGACCCCTAAAGAATATGTGGATGTATTCCGCCAAGCGGTTCAAGGACACTTGCCGGATATCATCGTACGGCGCGCTAAGGAGTACTTGCCAGAAGCCATACCATCTTCAGCGGGACTGATCGACCTGAGGCTGAGGCGTCACTTTGCCTATCCGCTTAATATTCATCCGGTCCGTGGTAAAGAAGACCCAGCTGCATACATTGCCGGAGCTATGACTAAGCTCAAAACAAATGAACTTATCACGTTGCAACTGGTATTGATCCCGAGTCGTCCCCGATCAGCCATACGTCTTAGAGATAAAATTATGAGCGGCAAAGCCGGCTCACTCAGCACACCTCGCGCTCAGGGTACCTTGCTCAGACTTTCTATGACACTGCTAAGCTTCTTCGTTACAATTTTACAGACTATTCTAGAGCTCGTCGGCGAAGTTGCTACCGGTGGACGACCAAAAAATACCCCACAGTCAAATAAAACACCACCAGGCCCGGCAGCACAAGCTTTGCTCGCTGGCATAGACGCCAAGCTTGCTCA
>DAHUZY010000043.1 GCA_027314885.1 Candidatus Saccharimonadota bacterium
GACGCATCAACAATAATGCTTAGATCAAAGTCTTTTGGCAACTCCGTCTCAACCCGATCCCACCCAGCTAAGTAGCGTAGGTAGCCCGGCACATCTACTCCGCAAAACAGATGGGTATCCTTGCCGAGGTCGCCTAAGATCTGTTCCATCGCTAGAGCACTCCCTAACGAATCAGCGTCCGGGTTATCTGCCTGTATAATAACTACCTTCTGACTAGCGTCAACCAGCTTCGCTATGTTTGATGCATCTTTATACATACAGCAATTGTAAGGGGTTTCTGCCCGATCATCAATCAAACTGATACTAGATGTCTTCCAAAGTGTCCGGCACCTCAGAGTCTGCGTAGTTTGCCAGTATCCATGCATGAAGATCAATGCCTGCTAAGACTGCGCGACCTGTACCCGGCATGCCTGCCTCAATCAATGCCGGGACTACTCTAGAGAAGGCATCATGGACTGCCGCGAAGACTGGATAATGCGACAAGCTCATCTCTTGTTCAGATGCGATGAAATTGCTTACAGTTGGCGTAGCGGAATCATACATTACATAACCCTTTGTACCAGCCATAATGCTATCAAGAATTTTACTTACCTTTTCTCCATCAATCTTTTTGAGTTCATCGTCAATGTCACATTGCATAACAACATTAGCGAGAAAACTAATTCCAGATATGAGAGAGGCGACCTCTTCCCTGGACATGCCTTGAGAGCGGAAAGTCGGCTCAGCATCCACTATTCTGTCTTGGACTACAGCAAGCGCTGGGTAAAAAGTATAATTTTCATCCTGTTGAGCTATAAGCAGCTCTGGTTCAGCTTCATTTGACGTTTCTACCCCTACTTCTAGCAGATCCTCGAGGATGTTAGTGGCTTCATCTGGATGTATGCTTATTAAAGCTTCTCGTAAACTCATACGGCATGCCGCTAACTGATACCCTTATCTAATGTCTGTCTGCCTGTCAGTGCTCTTGAGAGCGTAATCTGATCAGCATATTCAAGGTCAACGCCAATTGGCAAACCACGGGCAAGTCGAGTAATAAGCACTTCGCGTTCACCCAGTTGCTGCTGGATATAGAGTGCCGTCGATTCGCCTTCAACGCTTGCATTGGTAGCAAGAATAATCTCTTTGACCTCGTCTTCGTCAATGCGCCTCATAAGCTCAGGAATATGCAGTTCCTCAGGAGTAATGTTATCTATAGGCGATACGAGGCCACCAAGCACATGGTAGGTGCCCTTAAACTGCCCTGTCTTCTCAAGCGCCACCACATCAAAAGTGTCGGCTACTACCGCAATAATGGTTTTATCCCGCCGGGGATCACTGTATAAGTCGGATATCGTTTGGTCAGCAGGAACGAGCGCAAATGTCTTTTCACAGTAGCCTATACCGCCATGGAGTGCGCTCAACGCCGTGGCTAGTCTGTTTGCACTGGCTTGATCATGTTTCACCATATAGTAGGCGTAACGCTCGGCTGTGCGCGGCCCGACGCCCGGCAGCAATCCGAACGCTTCAATCAGATCATCGAGTGCAGGAGGTAAAATTTGCATTGAAACCTATTGAGAATACACTTATTTAAACTTACTCAGAGACCCAGGTTGCTTAAGGCCCCCATCATTGGCTGCATCTTTTCAGCAGCAACCTGTTGGCTCTCCTTAATAGCATCCTTGATAGCGTCTTCAAGCCAGTGTTCAAGCTGGCCGATGTCTTCCAGATCTATGCACTCAGGATCGATCGTAATCTTCTTCAGTTTTTGCTCACCATTCATTTCGACACTGACCGCACCTTCACCTTTCTCAACAGTAATGACCATTTTTTGCAGTTCACCCTGGATCTTCTTGACTCGCATAAGCATTTTTGCCTGATCTAATCGGCTCATAACTATCTCCTTTTATGTAGATCTAGTATATCGCGTCACCGATGATAGTGAAAGATAATCTGTGTTATAGGGGCATACGCCCAGGCAACAAAGTATGCCCGAAGGTTATAGATGCAGCTAGCTAAAACTGCTATACCGATCAATCCAACTCCAATTCGGCGAGCGATGGGGTTGCTCGGAAACATTCGCAGCCATTTGTGTAACATGTACGTCAGCCCCATGGCGGCAAGGGCAAACATTGCCGGAACTAATAGACTGAGCGAGACCGGTCCACCCAGCCCTATCAAAATAGCTCCTATCACAAACAAGATTATTAGCAGTTGGCTGCGGGGACTCTTCCAGTGCCTGGCATAGAAATAAATACCGAGCAGAGCCATAACGAGCATAAACGCATCCAAAATAGGTGCCTTACCGAGCCATAGCCATGGATACTCCGGTCCTCTTATTAAAAGATGCACGCCAACCGCTACTATCTGCTTAAGTGTCAGTAATATTGATTCGAAGTGACTTGGTATCCCTAGCCACATCAGCAGTTGCCCGGGGCGAAAAGCATTCGGTACGAGCAGCAGCAAACATCCCAAGAGCACAAATAGGCCCACAAGTCGTTGCCAAAATGCACTGTATAGCCGCCAGCCCTCTTTGAGTTGCACGCGGCAGAGCCAAATGAGCGCTAAGACAAACCAAATCATACCAGGCACACTCATGAGCAGCCCGAGCACTAAGAGGGCGCCGTACCAGACATACCACCGAGACAACAGACGATGGAGGAGCGCATAGACGAGCAGCAGACTCGTGCCTGCCCACAAATACATCACGTCATTGCTCGCAAAACGACTGACATGGAGTACCCAAGCATTACAAGCAAACAAAACTGACACCAACAGCGCGCTGCGACGACCATGCCAAAGCCAGCACAGCCAGCCAAAACTAAGGATCGTCACCGCTCCCAGCAGTGCGTTAGGAAGGCGGGTGAGCATCTGACCATGACGTGGAAATAGATAAAAGACGATGCTTCGCAAAATTTTTATGGGTAAATAGAGTGGGGAGTTATAGATGCCATGCCAGCCGACCGGTGTAGTGGCCGTTTTTATTTCTATCGCGCTCAGTCCGTGCGTCAGAGAGCCAAGCTTAAATAACAGTAACAATCCGAGAACAATAGCAACCACCACCATAAATCCGACAACTTGAAGACGGATTGAGACTGAGCGTGTGACCTGTTTCATAAAGACTTCTTGCTATTATACCGCTTATGCTATTCTTTAATTCTGAAATGGATCGGCATGTCGCTTATCGATGGAGCGGAAACGTTGTTTTTCATTTTCAAAATATAGCTCTATGGCCCCCACGGGACCGTTACGGTGTTTTTTAACAAATACATCCGTTAACTTCTTGCGGTCAGTATCAGGATTATAGTACTCCTCCCTGTAGAGAAACATCACCACGTCTGAGTCCTGCTCAATGCTGTTATGCACAATAATGTCAGCAGCCACAAAGTTATGCAATCCGGGAATGGTAAGGTCAAAGACCTCCTCCACCCCCATAGGTGTAATAGAAATTATGGCGTCCCAATAGACATCACTACTGGGGAGCACAGCAGACTCTTTGCGGCCAATCATGTGTGCAAGCCGAGTCATATTATCTCGCACAAAGGCAGGCCCCTGACTCGCAAGACGAGCGGGAACGGCTGCCAGGCTTGGGCCTAGTGGCACTACGGGCATCTCAGCATTCAGTTTGAGAGGTACGGCTATATAATCTCCCACCGAAAGCTCATCGAGACGTCTCCAATCGAAAACAGATAAAAACTTATGGTTAGCAGTAGCCTTAATACTGCGACCCGTCGCTGTTTTGAGACAATACACTTTTTTCTTCCCGGTAGAAAATGCTTTGGCAATCGGTGCGGAGTGCAGTTTGTAAGTAGCTGTATCAACTGCGCTTACTCTACCGCCTGGGCGACTAACGAGCTCCCGTATGGGAACATACTGCCCTATATCAGACATAAATACTAATGTATCTCCAGCAAGACAGCCTGACTCGCGTAAATCAGCCAGCTGAGGTATCTGCGGACTTCGACTCTCAACTGAACGACTTAACTGACTGAGCGCCAAGACAGGAACATTGAGTTCCCGAGCGATTCCCTTAAGACCACGGGATATTTCAGAAATCTCCTGAACCCGATTCCCTTCATTGCCGTAACGGTTAGCGCCACTCATGAGCTGGAGATAATCAACAATAACAAGACCAAGTGAGCGCCTATGGGCTTCGCGGCGAGCTTTGGTTCGTAAGTCACTAATGGTAATCCCGGGGCTGTCATCAATAAAGATCTGCGCCTCACTGAGCGTCCCCATAGCCTGTCCAATTTTTTCGAAGTCACTATCAGTCAGATTGCCAGTCCTCAATGCCCAAGCATCAACACCTGATTCCATTGACAGCAAGCGATCTACCAGCTGCTCCTTACTCATTTCAAGACTGAATACGAGTACCGGTAAGTGTGCCTGTACTGCTACATTATGTGCAAAATTAAGCGCCAGGGCAGTTTTACCCATCGAGGGACGAGCGGCCAAGATGACGAGATCGGACTTCTGGAAACCGGCCAGCGTATTATCCAGGTCTTTAAAGCCTGTAGGGACACCCCGCATTTTTTCTTTATCCTTATGTAGATCATCAAGCCTGTCAAAACTCTCCGTTAATATTGCCTCCAGGCTCACCACGTCTTGGGCTACATGTTGCTGGCTCACCTCAAAAAGGCGTGTTTCGGCCTCTTCAATCAATTCTCTGAGCTGTTTAGACTCGTCATATCCAAGTCCGGTAATCTCTTTAGAGGCCGCTATAAGGCGCCGTCGGAGTGCTTTTTGAGAGACAATCTCAGCATACTGCTCAACGTGTGCCGCAGTAGGCACAAAATTAGTAAGTTCAGTCAAGTAAGCTGATCCCCCGATACTATCAAGATGGCCGTTACTTTTCAGCTGGTCTGCCAATGTCAGTACATCTATTGCCCGATGCTGCTCATATAACTCACTCATAGCTGCGTAGATACGTTCGTGCCGTTTATCGTAAAAGTCGTGCGGCGAGACATAGTCGGCAATCTTCACAATTGCATCACTGTCTATTAACAGAGCGCCGAGTAAGCTGGCCTCTGCCTCAGCGTTTTGCGGAGGCAAGTTAGTGGTGTGCTCGGTCGTCGGTTCCATATATATTCTTTCCCTTCAGTGGTATTTATGATTCTAACAGCTCCGCACCTTTAAAAATATTGTTTATGGTAGTAAGACTATCTTCTTTTTCATTTTCATTCTTTTTTGACGAGCTGGCCGGGGGTGGTGGAGTTGCCGCAGCATCAAGGACGCAGTGAATTGTCCAGCTACGGCCTGTTAGGCCTTTGACGGTTTCACTCAAAAGCGTCCGATTAGCCTGTTCGTTTAGTTTCTTATGATGAAAAGGGAATGCAAAAACGAGCTCAAGAGTGTCTTCTGCCGGGAAACGAGGATGCGCCATCCTAGCAACTCCGTAAAGAGTATTATGCTCCCGCTTGAGAGAGTCGAGCAGCGCAGCCCAGATCTCTTCATCATTACTCACCTTTTTTACCTGTTTAGCCGGCTTGGGTAACGGTGTGTCTTTGGCTAACTTTGCAGCATCGTCTAAGGCAGTCTCCTCGGTGAGAGGGCTAGGGAGAGCTGGATGTTCGGGTCCTGAACCGGCCGCAGAAACATGCTGAGAGGCGGCCTCCAGCAATACAATTTCTAGAAATCGTGACGGATCATAGCTCGCAGGCACATTGACGAGTTTTTCTAGTAGTGGCAAGATCTCGTGACCATCCGCGGGCGCCTTAAGCAATGCGCGCCTAAACTCCTCTCCGAGCAAGGCAGCAATAACGGTTGCCTGAACACCGTGCTCATAGAGCCCGTCAAGCTGAGTAATGAGCCCGGCCATATCACCGGATGAAATCGCAGCCTGAACTGCATTAATACGCTCCATTGGGGGCAGTCCGAGCAACTGCTGCACTGCAGACACATCGACACTGCTGGCATGGCTGCGTACTTGGTCGAGCAGGCTCAGACTGTCACGGAAGCTGCCGTCGCTATGGGCAGCAAGCAGCGTAAGCGCCTCGTCATTAACAGAAATATTTTCTGCGCCAGCTACTTGCTTAAGCAAACGTGTGATATCGCTGACTGCTGCGGGTCTGAAGTGAAAGCGCTGCGTTCGGCTAATAATAGTGTCTGGCAGTTTTGAAGCATCGGTGGTAGCAAGAATAAAGATGGCGTGTGCCGGCGGCTCCTCAAGTGTTTTCAGTAACGCGTTGAAGGCCTCGCGTGTAAGCATATGCACCTCATCAATAATGTACACCTTATAGCGCGCAGCAGCTGGAGCAATATGGACCTTATCGCGCAACTCTCTAATTTCGTCTATACGCCTATTACTGGCCGCATCAATCTCAATAATATCTATATGAGGTGCATCGTCAGTGTATGGCAACTCGTTAATAGCATGTGCGAATATACGGGCAACCGATGTTTTACCAACTCCTCGAGGCCCAGTAAATAGATATGCATGGCTGACGCGCTGTTGTTTGAGCGCCTGCTTTAACGTCGCCACAATAGGGTCCTGACCAATAACCTCGTCAAGCGAGCGCGCCCGATACGTTCGATATAATGCCTGCCCCATATGTACCATCTATTATACGCTTTTGACAGCAATCAAATGATGTATTTTTAGATAGTTTTTCTGTGTATATTACAGCGCGGCTTCAAGAGCAGCCCATTCGGCTGAAGCATCATCTTCCGGCAGGTTCACGCTTACCTGGTCGCCAGGCTTGGCTTTGAAGTAGGTGACGCTTGCAAGCAGAACTCTGAACTTACGCCCACCAACTTCTACGTAGTAGTGTCCGTTCTCCAATGTTAGCGTTCCAACAACTTGCTTACGCGGAATTGGTCCGATTTGCTTATACAAGAAGGCACCGTCCTCTGCAATAGTAAGCTTTAAGATATCACCCTGCACCAGTTTCGACTTACTCGCATAGTTTGCTGGTACCGGGTAAGTCTTACCGTCTGAGCCAACCATATTTTGGCCATCGAAGACGCCTTCAATAACCTTCCCGAGTGTTTCAGCGCGAGA
The DNA here is from genome assembly GCA_027314885.1 of Candidatus Saccharimonadota bacterium. Taxonomy (GTDB): domain Bacteria; phylum Patescibacteriota; class Saccharimonadia; order Saccharimonadales; family UBA4665; genus JAJZAF01. The sequence continues at coordinate 6,977 of DAHUZY010000043.1, forward strand.
AACAGGAGCCACTTTAGCATCATCACCGACAATACTAATAAGCAGTTCCTTTGCGGCAGCAAGACTCGTCTCAGCTTCTTCAATAAGCGAGCGCAACCGTTTAACTTGTTTATCTGGTACATCTGGCATAGACTGTTGTGTCTCTCTCAAGTGTTTATTGGTACACTTTCCTCTTCAAAAATATCATGTTTGAAAAAGTAAGTCAAAAAAAACTCTCTTCCAATACAAAATGAGCCTGAAGTGGTGTTCGGTTTCCAACGCAAAATGAGCCTGAACTCAGTATGTGTG
>DAHUZY010000044.1 GCA_027314885.1 Candidatus Saccharimonadota bacterium
TTTTCTCCTGTTTTTGTTGCAATTAACAGAGAAATTCTAGCGTGCTTTACCCTATGACGCTAATTCGTGATTCGGGTGCTCATTTGTCTTGACGGACGGTACATTCATAGTGGCTGATGCGCCTGAAGCTAATCAGCCCATGAATGACGCTTACGTCTTTACGGACGACGGGCAAGCAATTGCGCTTGGTCAGAGTAAAGTGTTTGACGATGTTGTGGGTACAGTTTTCGTACAGCAAGACGATGGATCGTTCTATGGAGTAGTTTCCAGAGATCTTGGCACTACAAACCCAAACCCAGTTCATAAACAGTTCAAAGACGTAGAGTAAAGTCCGAGAATGCCGCCATTTCTTGATGGGATGGCGGCAAATGCTTTAAATCAACTTTTCATAGGCATTACGGTCACCTTTGGTGCAATACTTGGCTGGGGCGGAGGGATTCGAACCCCCGAATGCCAGGACCAAAACCTGGTGCCTTACCACTTGGCCACGCCCCATTAGGACAGAGTGAATTTTACCGCAGTTATCTACCTGACACAACTAGCTCTTATTCCCTTATCGACAGATGGGCCATATTTTGCTAAAATAAGCAAAACTCACTAACCCTTATATTTCTCATGCCTCAGACAGAATCAAAAGAAATCGCAGACTACATAATGCCCCTGAATATAAACGGGCTAGAAGGTCGCATGCTGTACATGCCAGCCCCAAAAGGTAAAACTGCTGAGCTGCTCTTTATCTACGGACACCATGCCAGCCTTGAGCGTTGGTGGGGCCTTGCTCAGGTGCTCAATAATTATGGAGCAGTCACTATGCCAGACCTGCCAGGTTTCGGCGGTATGGACAGTTTTTACACCATAGACAAAAAACCCACCATCGACAATTTGGCAGACTACCTGGCTTCATTTGTGAAACTACGCTACCGTCGCAAGAAAGTCGCAATCATCGGTATGAGTTTTGGTTTCGTGATTGTCACCCGCATGCTACAGCGCTACCCTGAACTTACTAAGAAAGTGACAATTCTTGTCAGTCTCGTTGGTTTTGCCCACAAAGATGATTTTACCTTTAATCATATGCGGTATTGGTTTTATCTTTACGGGAGCTACTTGGTATCACATACACCTGGCGCAGATCGTATTTTTCGCCGGACTGCACTGAATTCTACTGTGCTTAGATCATTTTACGGCCGCACTCATAACGCTAAACATAAGTTTGCAGAGACAAAGACAAAAGACGCTTACGATCAACTGATGGATATGGAAATTAGCCTCTGGCACGTGAACGATATTCGTACCTGGACCTACACTACCACCCAGTTCCTGAAGTTTGACAACTGCAAAGTCAAAATACCTTTACCCGTCTGGCACGTCTCGGTTGAAGCTGACAACTACTTCGATAACCGCTTGGTCGAGCAGCACATGCGTATTATCTTCGCAGATTTCTTTAACGTCCCGATTGAGGTCAAAAGCCACGCACCAAGTGTAGTCGCAGACGCTACATCAGCTGCCAACCTGCTGCCTCCGAAACTTAGGCGCGCCCTCAATCAACTACAATAGTGGTATACTTGGTACGAAGATGAAGATCGGCTTAATCTGTCCGTACAGCATCAATAAGCACGGCGGTGTGTTAGCAGTGACCCTGGCCCTTCAAGAAGGGCTGACTAAACGTGGCCACGAAGTGAAACTTATCACTCCGATGCCAAGGGGCACAAACGGTGATGAACATCTTGATCCTGATACCATATTTATTGGAAACTCAACCGACTTTCGGTCCCCTTCTCATACTACTGGCCAGGTCTCGAGCATAGCCGACAGTGAAAAAGTCGACGCCATACTGGCAAACGAAAAGTTCGACATATTAAACTTTCATGAACCGTGGGTGCCGCTTTTGAGCAGACAACTTCTGCAAAGATCCAACTCAATTAACATTGGTACATTCCACTCCAAGATTCCTGAGACATTTATGAGCCGTACTTACATTAAAGTGGTAAGCCCATATCTCAAATCAGTCATGAAATACCTCAATGTACTAACCGCAGTATCTCAGTCGGGCGCAGAATATGCAGCTACCCTAACGAACCTCCCGATTAACATCATTCCTAACGGTATTGACCTAACAAAATATCACCTAAAACACGTTGAGCGTCACGACAACATCTTATACATAGGACGTCTAGAAAGACGAAAGGGGGCCAAATATCTGCTTCAGGCTTTTCAGATATTCTCACAGCGCCATCCTGACGTTAAGCTGCTCATTGCCGGTGACGGACCGGAGCGTGAAAAACTTGAACTACTCGCAGAAGATCTGAAGCTGCAAAACGTAGAGTTTTTAGGCTACATTAGTGAAGATCTCAAGCTAAAACTACTCAGTGAAACTTCCCTTTTTTGCTCACCGGCACTATATGGAGAGAGCTTCGGAATCGTCCTGCTTGAAGCTATGGCTACCGGCGCAGTCTGTGTTGCCGGCAACAACTCCGGGTACGTTGACCTAATGCAAGGTGTAGGCACGATGTCTATTATCAATTCAGAAGATACAACCGAATTTGCCCGCCGCTTAGAACTGTTAATGTACCAGCCCCAATTACGAAAGCTCTGGCAGGACTGGGCTAAAGACTACATCAAGAAGTTTAACTACCCGAATATCGTTGATCAATACGAAACCTTATATAAGGAATCGCTTAAGAAATATGGTACAAAAAACCCTTAAAATAGGCTTTGTACTCGATGATGGCTTAGACAGCCCGGACGGCGTACAGCAATATATTCTGGCGCTTGGAGCTTGGCTTAATTCCGAAGGTCATGAAGTACATTACCTGGTCGGTCAAACCAGCCGCGTCGATATTCCTCACCTACACAGCCTCAGCCGCAATATAAAGGTACGCTTTAATGGTAATCGTCTCGGTACGATTCCACTGCCAACAAACCGTGGCAAGTTAAAACGCTTACTTAATAAAGAGCAATTCGATGTGCTACATGTCCAGACTCCATTCAGTCCTTTTATGGGAGGACGTCTGGTGCGCTCTGCAGGACCAGGGACAGTAGTTATCGGGACTTTCCATATAGCACCCGGGTCACCGCTCGTTACTATAGGCAACCGACTACTTGGCATATGGTGTCGTCGCACACTCAAGCGGTTCGACCATATGCTGAGTGTTTCGAAGGTCGCTCAGCAGTTTGCGCTTCGTACATTTCGCATTAGATCAGACATTTTGCCAAACGTCATAGACTATAATCGCTTTAAAAACGCAAAGTCGCTACCAAAATATACAGATGATGTGCGCACGATCCTTTTTTTAGGTCGCTTAGTGCCGAGAAAAGGCTGCGAATTACTTATAGAGTCGCTTTCTCTGCTTCCGAAAGTGGGTTTGCCGCCATATCGCGTTGTTATTTGCGGACATGGGCCACTCAAAGAGAAGCTCGCCCATCGGGCAGATGCACTGGGCGTCGGCGATAAAGTTACTTTTGAAGGCTTTGTGTCTGAATCAGATAAACCACGCTACTTTGCAGCTGCCGATCTCACCGTCTTTCCGAGCAGCGGTGGCGAAAGTTTTGGTATTGTGCTACTTGAGGCCATGGCTAGTGGACAATCTGTAGTCTTAGGGGGCAGTAACCCAGGTTATGCGTCGGTACTCGAGTCCCAGCCAGATCTCCTCTTTAATCCGAAAGATAGCCACATTCTTGCCACCAAGATGGCGCATTACCTCACTCATGAAACCGAACGAAAGCGGCAAGCCGCATGGGGGAAGATGTACAGTCAGACATATGACGTGCAAACTGTCGGTCAACAGCTGGTTGCATTTTATACCGAAGCGTTGCGAAAACGCCGGGGACAGTAGATACTTAAGTTATGTTCACATTACGACACAGGAAGAATGAGCAGGAGCTCAATGTCACTATCTCAAACCAAACATTCTTCCGTATTGCTGCGCTGACAATTGTCCTCTGGTTGCTGCTGCTCGCAGTACATAAAGCATCTCACGCCTTGGTGCTCATTTTCAGTGCCATCTTCTTGGCTCTCGCTTTGAATGCGCCGGTCTTTTGGATTAGCAAGAAAATACCGGGTAAACGCAGAGGTAGCAGGGCGCTGGCGACCACATTTTCCTTTCTGCTTGTCATTGTTTTACTGGGGATTTTCCTCTCCCTCATAGTACCCCCGCTAGTCAGGCAAACTAACTACTTGATCAACGCAGCACCGCGCCTCATCCGTGACCTTCATAGAGAAAACACATCAATCGGCAAACTCATACAAAGGTACAATCTGCAAAATGAAGTTAATACGTTCTCTCACGAAGTCGGTGACAGATTAAAGAACCTCGGGGGTACCGCACTGTCTTCGCTCGGCCATGTTGGCAGCAGTGTATTCTCAATGCTTATTATATTAGTACTCACCTTTATGATGCTGGTCGAGGGGCCGCGCTGGCTCACTTTTGGGCGCAAACTCGTGCCGCCCATCCACCGAGAAACCTCTGATCGTCTCATGAAAGAGATGTACGGAGTCATAAGGGGTTATGTCAACGGACAGGTCATACTCGCCGCCCTTGCATCCATAATGATTATCCCGGTTGTCCTCTTGCTTGGTTTAAGCTATCCGGCTGCAATCTTTGTCGTCATTTTTATCTGCGGACTCATACCGCTCGTCGGGCACACCATCGGAGCAATCATCGTGACAATAGTTGCCCTCTTTCATTCAACCTCAGCTGCCATCATTATTCTTGCTTACTACATCTTGTACCAACAGATAGAGAACTACATCATTCAGCCTCGTCTGCAAGCGAATACCACCAACTTATCCCCCTTGCTGGTTATGGTCGCTGTCATCATCGGCGTCAGTTTTGGAGGCATATTCGGGGGTCTGGTCGCAATCCCCGTAGCCGGGTGCTTGCGTATCCTCATTTTAGAGTATCTGCATACCCACAACCTTATCAATGAGCCTGAGTTTGAGCGCGTGGTATCAAAGGGAACCAAACACTCGTCCCATCAGGAAGATCATTAAGACCAATTCCTTCACCAGCCAGTTGCTCACGAAGAGAATCAGATGTTGTCCAATCTTTATTAATGCGGGCTTCGGCACGTTTCATAAGCATATCTTTCTTAGTTGGCGCTAGATCGGTCACCTCCAGCAAGCGTAACCCCAAATAATCGTCTATAGCCTGGAGTGCCGCCCGAAGCGTTTCTACTTGGGAAAGGGCAATGCCCTGACCTAAGAGTACGTTAAAAATAGACGCTAGGTAAGCGAGGACGCCAGGTGTGTCAATATCTTGACACAAAATGTCTATAAGTCGCTTCGGGACGTCATCGAGCCCTTTCACAGGCCGTATGTTTGCTTGCGCTTGAAAGCGCAAAGCTGCAACCGCATAAAAATCTTGCAGTCGATTTACCGCCGCATCCAGGCTCTCCCAGCTAAATTTTGACTGGCTGCGATAATGCGACTCGAGAATGTGCAACCTAAGCGCTTCTGCAGTAATCCCCCGGGAGATAACGTCATCAAGCCGTATTCCATTACCCAAGCTCTTAGATATCTTCTCATTATCTATCAGGACATGATTACTGTGCAGCCAATAATGGGCGAAACGTTTACCGGTGGCAGCTTCACTTTGGGCAATCTCATTGGTATGGTGAACCGGTACGTGATCGATACCTCCCGTATGTATATCCAGGGACGGGCCCAGATACTTCATGCTCATAGCTGAACACTCTATATGCCAGCCCGGAAAGCCCTTGCCCCAGGGGCTATCCCATTCCATGTCCCGAACATGATCCTTAGGGGAAAACTTCCAGAGTGCAAAGTCTGACGGATGTCGTTTCTGGGGGTTTATACTCACACGAGCGCCGGCTTGCAGTTGATCAAGGTCAAGTCGTGCGAAGCTATCATAACCTTCAAAAAGAGACGTATCGTAGTAAATCCCGTCATTCGTGCTATAGGTGTACCCTTTATCTTCCAGGGCCTTTATGAGGGCAATCTGCTCAGGTATATGATCAGTTGCTTTCACCAGATAGTCCGGCTCAGTTATATTCAGCGCTTTCATGCCCCGCAAAAAGTCATCAGTGTAAAACTGCGCAACCTCCCAGGCTGTCTTGCCTTCTCTCCTTGCTCCCTTCTCCAGCTTGTCCTCTCCCTCGTCAGCGTCGCTGACTAAGTGCCCGACATCAGTAATATTCATGACCCACACCGGATGCAAGCCGCTTGCTTTCAGTGTGCGGATCAGCATGTCCATGCGTACGTAATTAAACCAATGGCCAACATGAGCATAGTCATAGACGGTAGGGCCACAAGTATATACCGTCACTTTGGGTGGGCTGATGGGGTATACCTCATCAACAGCTCTCGTAAGCGTGTTATAGAGGCGCACTACTTGCCTCCTCAAGAAGCTCCTCAGCTTGTTGCAAGCAGGCTGAGTATATTGCCTGGACGCTACGGCCATCAATCACCCTAAATCCGCTCGCATAGGCATGACCCCCGCCGCCAAAACGTTCCGCAAGTTTCGCAGCAACAGCTGCGCCGGAATTCGCTCGGATCGCCCCCGTCACTCTGCCGTCGTCATAATGCTTGAAGACAATAGCCAGAAGCACTCCACTAACTTGTAGCATATCTCCTTGGATTAACGGAGCTGGATTGTAGAGCGGACTAAATGTATTAATTTCAGTCTGCGGTATAATGACGCTTGCAATGCGCCCTTCTGCGCTAAAGTGTGTACGCCGAATAAGCTCTGCCTTATAGCTGTAAATCTCAAGCGGCATCTTTCCAAACTCACGACGTTTTTCTTCTAGGTCGCCCCTACCTACACCTGCTTCAATCATATCTGCCATGATGCGGTACGTCTCTGGGGAAGCAAAGCTGTTGCTGAGCCCCTGGGTGTCGCCAAGTATTGCCGCCATGATACAGACCTGTGCTTTGAGAGAGAGCGGCCATTTTAACTGACGAGCCAGCAGGTAGATAAGCTCGCCGGCCGCAGCGCGCACGTGGTCATTGAGAGTAAAGCTCGCAAAGCTCACAGGATTTTCGACGATTTCATGGTGATCCAGAACGATACAGGGCTTATGTGCGAGAGTCTTATCTC
>DAHUZY010000045.1:0-5768 GCA_027314885.1 Candidatus Saccharimonadota bacterium
AAATCAAACCCGCCGACCTTACAGAAGTCACTCAGCTGGTTGTTCTGGAACGTCAGTAGACTACTCTATTTATTTAGCAAACCTTTTTTCTTGAGGCTGCGGATAGCCTGGGTGCTGAGCTTCATCGTGACTTTTTTGCCGTCAATAACCATAGTCTTAGTCTGAAGATTTGGCTTCCAGACTTTTTTGGTATGCCTTTGAGAAAAGCTGACATTGTTGCCAAACTGTTTACCTTTGCCGGTAACATCGCACTTTTGCATTTAAGAATTCTCCAGATTCAAGGTTCAATTGTAGCCAAAAACAGATAAGAAGTCAACGCCATTGGCTGCGGACGAGCAAGCAGCGTACTTTATGCCACTCTTGACACTAAACTCCCACTGTTAACTACAACCTAAAACCTATAAACTAATATTATGTTTGGAAGTTTGAGCGGCACGAACCTTGTTTATTACGTCGTTGCCATTCTGATTTCTTTGCCTATACACGAGGCGATGCATGGTTTCGCGGCCTATTGGCTTGGCGATAGGACGGCAGCCGAGCAGGGCAGGCTAAGTTTAAATCCGCTTAAGCATATAGATCCGTTCATGACAGTCATATTGCCTGTAATAACAATTTTACTGTTTGGATTTCCATTTTTGGCCGCTAAACCTGTACCAATCAACCCCTACAGGTTAAAATTTGCCGAATTCGGTTCGGCTATTGTGGCTGCCGCCGGGCCGCTCTCAAACCTAGCTTTGGCGTTTATCGGCGCCTTAATTTTAAGGTTTGGCGGAGCTACCGGATTTTTTGGTAATTTTTTGCCGATATTCGTAGTTTTAAATGTAGCTCTTTTTATCTTTAACCTTTTTCCCATACCGCCGCTGGACGGCTCACGAGTCTTATACGCGTTTGCCCCCGAACCAGTGCAAAGAGTTATGTCCCGCATGGAAACCTATGGCCTATTTATCGTTTTTGGTATCATCCTGCTACTGGGCAATAGCTTCGCTTCGCTGTTAGGTCACCTCGAAAACTACGTGCTTAGTCTGTTGCCTTAAGCTATAATTTTCTGATTAAGAAAATTATATGATGAGCCCAAGAAAATCAGTCATTAAGAAAATGCAATTTTCTTGGCGCGAAGCTATATAATAAAAGCAGGCTGGGTTGAAGCGAAAACTTCACATTGGCCGGCGAATGATTATCTGAATACTTACACAATAGGGAGCTTTATATATCTGTAAGCTGTGGCGAGCGGATGCGAGCACCCACCTGGGTTAGTCCGGGTTAATCATAGCGGCCACCCAGCTTTTTAGTAACAGAGACAAACCTACGGTTTTTCTCGTCACGCGGGGCAAAAAATGTGATTTTTGCTTCGGCTGCTCTTTTCCCTTGATAAACTGTAAGGATCGGGGTGTGGCGCAGTTGGCTAGCGCGTACGGCTGGGGGCCGTGAGGCCGCAGGTTCAAGTCCTGTCACCCCGACCAGACAGGGAATTATGGGTTTTTACGAATGTAGCGAATGGTTCAGCAAGCTCATAATCGACTACTGACCACTGTTTTACTTGCTTTCCGCTCGGCTGCATTTCGCCCTGAACCGTGAAGTTCAAGTAGAACTTTCGGATAATAGCATCTTTGTCATCAATATAGTAAGTTTTCTTGAGTAGATCGGTCACTTTTCCAAAAAGTTCAAGATATTCCTCATAAGTGAGCTTTGTGTCGCTTAACTCGATTTTCAGCTTCTCATTAGTTTCAATGTCATCGTTAATTGACTTGAGGTCTGCTTTCAGCTCGTCCAAGTCTTCCTTGAAGTGCTTAGCTTCCTCTGGCTCTTCCCTAAGCAGGGCTTTGGTACTTTCGTAGTCCTTCTGCTTCTCGGTTCGCTGGCGTATGAGCGACCTTATTTCCTGTGTAATATCTGCCGTCTTCCGCTCGACTTCCTCGGCCATATCCTCCAGGTAATGCTCGTATTCCTCTCTGCTGGTAAACTTGTGCTTGTCCAGAAAATCATAAATGAAATCAGTAACGTATTTGGCTCGGCATGACTTGTTGAAGAACTTACAGTCTTCTGTATCGCAACGGTAAAGCAGTCGAAGTTCGATGAGCCTTTTATCATCGCCAGACCCCTGGTACTTCTTCATAATACCGGCTGACATCGGCTCTTTACAGTCATTACAAATAATCATGCCATTCATCATATTGGCACTAACTCCAACCGGCGTAAGAGCTTTCCGAGCCAACCGGAAGTTAGTGTTCAGGAAGCTGTCAGCCTTGTTAATCTTCAGAAAGTCGTCTGGCTCTATTACAGGGGTGAAATCGTAAACCTCCTGCAAATCTATGATCTGAGAACCGTAGACCAGAATACCGGCGTAGAATGGGTCACGCAGCATTTCTGATACTCGCTTATCAGTAAATGGATACTTGTGCCGACCGTCAGCTCGGTGGATTTCATAACCGTTCCTGTTCAGGTACTTAGCCAGCTCCGTACCTGTTACGTTATCGTTCAGACGCATATCGAACACGTTTTTTATAAGTTCCCAATTACCGTTAGTCATGTCCGGATAAAGCCGGCCATCCTTATTCTTGTAGTACCCATGCTTAAACTTACCGATGAAATTAGCAGCCTCTATTGCATCTTTGTTGCCACGCTTTACGACTACACTCAGATGGTCGGAGTACTGCTTAGACAGCACAAATGACACACCGAGTAACATCTTACCCATTGGCGTGTTCTCAAAACTGTATGTGGCGAACCTGAGGTCTTTAATCTCACGCCGGTCGAGCATATCTATAATTTCACCTCCTTCTTTCATATTTCTGGCTAGGCGATCCGGTGCGTACGTGATTATGCCATCGTATACACCAACCTTTACCTGGTCGATGATTTTGTTAAACTTCTTCCTGATGCCAGGCTCTTTGGCCGAACGCTTCTCGATGATGATTTTTGCAATATGGATTTTTGGGTCACGCATAGCAGCTTCTTTACATGCTTTAATCTGTGAAGGAATCGACTGTTCCTGGCGTTCACGGTTCTTTTTATTCTTACCTGTGGTAGATTTACGAGCGTACAGCACATACTTTAGTTCCGAGAAAGCAATCTCATCCTGATCCTCACCGATCATGTCCCGAATAGTCTGAATAATATAATCTTTGGCTTTGTTTCCGTCGTCCACTGGTTGCCTCCAAGTACCTTAATTATAGCTGTAAAACAGGGTTTGCAGAAAGATTAAAGTTATTTCGTGTAATGTGTATTATGTCAATAAAGTGGCTATATCTTGAGGTCACTGAACGCCTTCCGATAATGTTCAAAGTCCCTTAACATGAGCCGGTTATCGTCGTATATTCTGAGAGTTTCGAGGCTTTGATGCCTAGTAAACCTTGCAACCACTGATAACTCGCCAGGCATAACCTGGATGAGCCTTGAGGCAAAATAATGGCGACAGCCATGCACGTTTTGGTCTATCCCTAGTTCATCAAATATACCGCCTACGACTGTCTGTAGACCCCTTGTCGTTAGTTTTGCGTCTTTGCTCGGCCTCCGTAGACTGGTGAACATATAATCGTCTGATTGCAGCTTCCGATTTCGGCAAAAACGCCTCAAGGCTCTAGTGGTGTTCGGATGCAAATACACTTGTTCGTAGTCATCACGACCTTTACCGAGTATTGATAGCTTTCCGGCTTTCAGATCCACATCCCTGAGCTTTATATTGCAGATTTCAGCCTGTCTTAGCCCCTGAAACAGCAGGAGGCAGAGTAAGGCTCGTTCACGTAACTTTTCAGGGTGCTGACGCAGCCACTCACAGATTAGCAGCACTTCATCATTTGTTAGACCATCAACCCTATGCTGCCGATTTTGCTTAAAACTTCTTACATTGACAGTTACATCACGATCCACAATACCGAGACGATAGCACTCTCTCATAAACACCTTTGCTGTTGCCAAATACTTGTTGCGTGTAGCCACGCCGTAATCATCACGATTGTTCAATGTTCGTTTGTACTCCAGCAGTACGTTTAGTGACAGACCTTCAGCTTGCACGAACGCCAGGAATGGCTTGATGCGCTGCTTATACTCGTCTCTGGTACTCTGAGCGACGTCCAACGAATCAATGATGTCGTCTACGCTACGTTGAGCCATCGACACTAGGTCAGTGGTCATTATATTTTCTGACCCTGTTGGCTGATAATCCACCTGCTGATGTTGTCTGTTTCTTCTCTGGTTTCATCTGTTATACGCTCATATATAGGCCACATTGTTTCCGGTACTTTATCAGCCCATAACCAACTGACCGGTTGGTCTTTGCCAACCTGTGTTTCCCATATATTCTTCTTGTCGTTAATGCTTGAGCGACAGCACCACATAATCTGTTCCAGCAGGTTATGGTCGCTTACATCACCTCCTAGCCAGTCTCGTTTATTGAACGGCATCTCTTTCCTCAATAAATCTTTAATCCAGCCTGTCTTAAGCAACAGATGCAAGATGCCACTACAATGGAAGTCGACCGCTTCAAGCATAATATCGTCTACGGTAGCGTACGGCACGCTAGCCCACTCAATAATTTCCCCTGTTGCATACTGTTTCAGGTTTTCAGCCTTCCAAGTGCCTTCTGAGAACCTCTTGTTCCACACTCTTGCCATTTGATTCAACATCACCCAATCCCATTTGCTAGTACCGATTCTTGACCGGTACAGCAGGGCGTTTATCAAATCATTAGCTTTGTCGCCTATAACTGGTTTCATGACGTAATCTTTGCCCTCATCGTCCGGATTGCCTACATCCAGATCACGCCACTCACACCTTGCAACATCTCCGATTATTGACAGTGCCGTAGTCTTTTCTTCTTCAGTGAGCGGACTACTGCCTTTTGTGCTGACCTTCATAAGCATGGCTGCGTACTTATCGTAATCCGGTGGCAATATGCAATCTTCTACAGGTATGACCATGAGACGACGTAATGCGTCAGTTTCATTTAACGTTATAAGGCTCTTGGTACATCTCACCGTCTTGTCTACGTCGCCTCGCCGGACTGATTTCTGTATTGCTGACTTCAATAATGACGGTGAAAAAGGCACCAAAGCCTTAACCTCATCTTTTGACATTTTTTGCTGCACTTTGGTTGCCTCCTTGACGTATTTGTATAATTGTATTGTAACTATGACCTTACTTACGTCAAGAGGTTTTTACCCCTGTTAAATACACTCAATAGCCTAACTTGTTTGCGGCAGCTAAAGGCTTCGAGACTGTGCTTAGTAAGACTGTTGCGGCTGTTGCTGGGGACTAATGTTACAGGGATGACTAACGTTATTGACGTACAGCAAGCCGTTAATCTCAGTTACATTATTGATGGCTACAGGAGCCGTATATGCATAATAGTTGGGTGCATCGGTAATCTGTACGTCATGTCGGTATATTTGGCCGTTATTGTCAGTCAGGTGCGTAATGAGTTCGCCAGATTGCTTAATATCAAATGACCATGTAGTTTTGCCGTTACCATCGTCTTTGTATATACCATCACAGTATGTCGGATCACCTTGAAACGCTAAATCCTGGCGGAGCTGTGGCTTAGCCGGAGCGGTCTGTGTCGTACTACTGCTCTGCGAGCTTGTACTTGGAGCTGTGTCGGCCGGTTGCGACGTATTATCGCTAGCCTGTTGCTGCGATGAGTCTGTTGATGTTGCTTGATTGTCAGCACTCTTCTGATTATTACTGTTGCTACCTGAGGTTACTGCTACAGCAAAGAGTACAAACAGTATAATACTTGCTGTTAGTATCTTGTGCTTCCAGAACCACCCTAA
>DAHUZY010000045.1:5778-6023 GCA_027314885.1 Candidatus Saccharimonadota bacterium
AGCGTTTGTACCAGTTGATTGCGCCCTTCATCTGACTCCAGCCGGTTTAGCTTCTGTCTTCTTACTGGACTTTCCAAAGAAAACGAGTATGGCAAATACAAGTATTGCCACTGCTGATAACATAGCCAGATAATTTCCAGGGCCGATTGCTACGAATCCGTTGGAACTAATACCGAAGCTGTTCGACGAATAACTGTTCATGGAGTTCACTCCGCCTTTGTCGTTGAAATAAACAATCAGGGACG
>DAHUZY010000046.1 GCA_027314885.1 Candidatus Saccharimonadota bacterium
AAGTGTTAAAGGCTACTTTGTTCACTATCTACGAGCACTGCTGGGTTACCAGATGGGAATTAATTCGTGATTCGGGTATAACACTATGGCAGAACTATTAGTAGAAAGTGGTCAATTGGTATTAAAACTCTCAGATATCGAGAAAGCTGAAGCGGTACATGGAGATCTTCATGTACCGCTATCTGCAGTTAAAGATATATCGATCATTAATGATGCAAAAGAGATGACGCGCATCAAAACTGGCTTTAAGGTCGGTATGAGAGCTCCTGGATTTGCAAGTGTTGCTGTTGTACGCCGTCCAGGACACAAACTCTTTGTAGCCGTTCATCATAATACTCCTAGCGCAATACGAGTTGCACTTGAAAATGATTCATACGATGAATGGATTGTGGGCGTTATTGACCCGGAACTAGTGCTCGCTAACCTGAACAAAGACCGAAAAGGTTCCTGACCAACGTGCTCAGCCAGTCTCGTTATTCTGATTGATGCTTGTTAAAAAGTTCGAGAAACTCTTTAGGTTTTAATATGTTAATGCTTTGAAATGAGCCGATATCTGTAAGGTCTTTGTCGCCACTTACAATAAAGCTGACTTGCCCAGTTAGAGCAGTTTCAATAAATTTATTATCTTCGACATATCTACTTGCCGTGATCTGTACAGTACCTAACGATATAAAAAGTGCGTCTTCCCTAATTGAGGCTTCAAGTAAGCTTAGGTTCGGCAAGAATAAAGGGAATCGCTGGGTGATTTTTCGTCGTAATTCACTAAGTAACTCTTCTGCACAAACAACTATTATTTGACCTTCTATAAACAAACGAAGTATTTTTTCGGGGTTTCCCCCAAAGACTAAGCCAGAAATCCAGACATTTGAGTCAATAACAACTTGCGGTTTGGTTTTTGCAGCCATAACCCTTTAGTCTTTTAATAGTTTATACACCTGTTTTTCGCTCGTAATCCCCATCTGTCTGCCAACTGATTTCCCAGCAGCAAACAATTGTTCCCACCTTTTTCGACGAGCCAAATCAGATAGGGCAAGCCTTCTAAAATATTCACTTCTAGAGCCCATATCTTGCTTAACGGCTTCATCGATACTTTTTAACAGCTCTTCATCAAGTGCAATGTTTAAAGTTTTTGTAGGCATTGTACGTACTCCTAAACTAATACATTAATTGTATAGGTTTTGTATGTTATATGTCAAGTAACATACGGTTCGAATCGATCACCCCCAGCCAGCATTTTTTGGTGTGCTTGCTATAACTGTTGGCTTTTCTATCATGAAATTATGAGAAAGATTAGTATTGAAGGTTTGCCTTTAATTGCTGGAGGCGTCACAGCACTTAGTGCACTTGTTTTAGCACATGCAATCAATACAAAGGACACGCCTAAACCTTCAATAAAAGCGCCGACTGCGTTTGAGGGTGTGCTTCTACCGGGCGATCGACAACTCAACTATTACCTAGATGGTAGCGCCATGCTTGATGCTATCAATTCTCAGACAGGTAATATAGCTACTATTGCCGTTTATAGCTGTGTGGGTCCTGGGGGAACCGACCCTTCGGTCATTTATCCGGAACATCATGACGGCGATGTTTATCCTCAAAACAGCCATTGTGTCAAAGGAGCTGTTGATCCCTCTACAGGTGTTAATCTGCCAGGTATGCATTCCTAGGCATTTACGATACATAAATCCATCAAGACACTGGGCTTTAACAACTCGAACGGTTAGCGAAAAGGTTCCTGACCAGCATGCTCAAACAATTTGATAATATACAACCACGGCAAGGCGCTCATGTTCCCGCAGCCATTGCCTTTTAGTGATGTTTTAAGCTGGCTCAAGCGATAAAGCTGCTTTTCTTTAGGCTTAAGCTCCTTGAGTGTAAGAGATACTGCGAGTCCTTACCTTCATGCTAAAATACCACATATGCAAAAGAGGTTGCGTATAGCGCTTGGACCCATCTTAGTTGTTATTGCTATTGCATTTTTTATCTATTACGCCCTTCATCATGAAAACCTGTTTAAGGCATTGACGCGTTTGACGCCAGGGATTGTCACTGTAATAGTTTTACTATATTTTGTCTGGCTGGCTGCCATAATGTTGACGCTCGTGGCTACGGTGAGGATTGCGCGCAAGCACATGCATACACGAGAGGGCCTCCTATTGACAAGCTATTCCACTCTCGTTAATTTCTTTGTGCCTGGGCAAAGTGGACCGGTAGTCAGAGGTGTATACCTAAAAAAGAAACACAGCCTCTCATTGAGAACATTCACACTGGCAACCCTTATTTATTATGGTTTTTATGCTGTAATTAGCACACTGCTGCTTGTTATAGCTATTTGGCCCTGGTGGCTTACGCTGGTCAGTCTGACTGCTGTCGGCATCTTTAGTCTCATTGTAATCAGATGGTATATAGGTAGATCGAAGCCAGAGGACCGGAAATTGGATATTACACCGAAGACTATGCTCCTGATGTTGGTTGCGGCAGTTATTCAAGGCGGTGTGCATCTCATTCTTTACACCATAGAGCTGCATGTCGTTAATCCACACATTAGCTTCAGTCAAGCAGTGACATATACTGGAGCTGCTAATTTTTCTTTGTTCGTAGCCCTTACTCCTGGAGCAATTGGCATCAGAGAAGCGTTCTTATTGCTTTCGCAGCACCTCAATCATATAAGTACGGCCAATATTCTGGCTGCCAGTATAATCGACCGGGGAAGCTTCTTGATATTCTTAGGAATACTTTTTATTTTGACGGTTATCTTCCATGCTAAAAATAGGCTTAAGCTATCATCAAAAGTCTCTCTCCAAACTAGTGAACCCAGTTAAGTAACTGGCTATTATCTCTGATCTTGACATAACGGTCGTCAATTTCTGACTAAAATGGCTGTGATATAAGTCTGTATTACTCCGTTCCAAACTTAAATTGGCACTTTAAAACCATTAACTAGAAACTGCCTTCCCGGAGTTGACCTACCAAAACAAATAGCAAACCAAGACGATAAATACATTTGATCGCAGAGAGTTTAATATGGTTATGCTTCTATAGTGAAAGACTACGGTGTAATATCTTATTATGATCTGGCCGGGTGAAAATGGTGAAGTTATTCTTGAAAATAGATCTGACGCCCATTGCGTAAAATTGGGAGCCCGTCGTCTTGGCGATTCTGCACTAGTGGCAGCGGTAAAAAGTGCACAGCGTCAAACAAAAAGCGGTAGGTTAGGCGAGATGGTCTTAGCGCCAGAATTAAAAGAAGCAGTGATTGAGAGCCAAATTGCTATCGCTAATATGCCAGACAAAAGTGCGCTTCTACATAATATATTTCCAGAAATGGGGGTAATACACGTAAAGCACTTACAGGGGCCACCATCAATAAGAGATGAATGGCGAGACATTACATAACAGGCAGAACTCGTATAAGAGTGCCGTGACACTGAAAAAAAGACCCTGAAATTGAAGCGGCTATAGCCATGTTGGGTTATATTCTTTGCACAGGCTTACATAGCCTAGGGCGCAGTAATAAAGGGCCTTTTTCTATAGCTCATATAAGCAAAATATACGGAGGGGGTATAATAAGAAGTATTAAACGGGAAAAATATGCAAAATAAGGAAAAAAAACAGACAAGTCAAAAGTATATAGAAAACGGCAAAGAGCTCGCATCACTACCCCTCAACGTGCTACAAAAACATCTCAGGACTTCGGCAAAAGGTCTTAGTCAAAACGAGGCGCATAGGAGATTATCGACATATGGATATAATGAATTTAGTAACAAAAAAGTCAACCCTCTTTTAAAATTTCTTTCGTATTTCTGGGGGCCTATTCCTTGGATGATTGAAATAGCCACTGTATTATCAGGCGTACTACACCATTGGCCAGAATTTAGTACTATTTTTGTTTTATTACTAGCCAATGCCACAATTGGTTATTTGGAAGAACATTCCGCTAGTAAGGCCATAGATGCCCTGAAGGCTCAACTTGCCATTAAAGCTAAAGTATTACGGGATGGTAAGTGGATTACACGTGCAGCCCGAGAGCTTGTGCCTGGAGATATCGTGCGGATTCGGTTGGGCGATATTGTGCCTGCAGATATAAAACTATTAGACGGCGACTCAATTGAATGCGATGAGTCGGCACTGACTGGGGAATCGTTACCGGTTACGCGCTCTGCCGGGGCTTCCGTATACTCAGGTTCTATAATCAGACAAGGGGAAATAGACGCGGTCGTATATGCAACCGGCCATAATACCTATTTCGGTAAAACGGCGGAACTTGTCATTAACACCAAGTCAGTCAGTCATTTTCAGAGGTCAGTACTTCAGATCGGCAGGTACCTGATATTATTAGCTCTCGCGCTGGTGGTTATTATTATCGGGGTTTCGGTGGCACGAGACGAATCTCTCTTGTCTACACTTCAGTTTGTCCTTATTCTTACCATCGCTGCTATACCGGTGGCAATGCCGACAGTGCTATCTGTAACGATGGCAGTTGGAGCACGATTGCTTGCCAAAAAAGGAGCAATCGTGAGTCGTCTCGTGGCCATAGAAGAATTGGCGGGCGTAGACGTACTGTGCTCGGATAAAACAGGCACTCTCACTAAAAATGAGCTCACATTAGGTGATCCGTTTACAAGACATGGCGTTGCAAGCGATGATGTAGTTTTGTATGCATCCCTTGCGTCAAGAAAAGAGGATAATGACACCATCGATCTAGCCGTTTTAAGAGCATTAAAGGATGAGCGCGTATTAAATAATTATAAGGTAGAAAAGTTTCAACCCTTCGATCCAGTGAGAAAACGTACTGAAGTTGTGGTTAAGAACATTCATGACCATAGTGAATTTAAGTCAGCAAAAGGTGCTCCTCAGGTTATTCTATCTCTATGTGCTAACGCAGAGAGTATCACTGCGTCAGTAAATAAAGCAGTCGATGCATTTGCAGAACGGGGTTTTCGCTCATTAGGCGTTGCAAAAACTGATAGCCATGGACAGTGGCAGTTTCTTGGTATATTACCACTTTTTGACCCACCGCGGGACGATGCCCGAGCAACTATCGAGTCTGCAAGGAGTATGGGGGTCTCAATCAAAATGGTAACTGGCGACTCGCTAGCGATAGCGAAAGAGATGGCCAAGAATTTGGGCCTCGGGAGCTCTATAGTCGATGCTGCCAACTTGGATAAGAATAAGGCAACTAATGAAGAAGTTGCAGAAATAGAGGAAGCAGACGGATTTGCACAAGTATTCCCCGAGCATAAGTACAGAATTATTAGTTTACTTCAAAAAAGAGGCCACTATGTCGGTATGACAGGGGATGGAGTTAACGATGCACCTGCACTTAAAAAGGCAAATTGCGGGATTGCAGTTTCTCAAGCAACAGACGCAGCGAGGGAAGCAGCCTCAATCACATTGACGAGCCCCGGACTCTCCGTCATCATCGATGCCATTAAAGAGAGCCGTAAAATCGTTGAGCGCATGAATAGTTATGCCATCTATCGTATTGCCGAGACGTTGCGTGTATTAGTCTTTGTGACCCTCGCTATTCTTGTCTTTAAACGCGTTAGATACTAAGTAAGTGTTACCAAAAGGACCGGTTTAAGCGTTAGCGATACTAGTAGTGGTAGCCAAGTTCT
>DAHUZY010000047.1 GCA_027314885.1 Candidatus Saccharimonadota bacterium
CTGACCAAAAGCCGGCCCCGTCATAGCGGGGATAACGGCTTGGTAGAATCCAAGAATGGCAGTGTTCTGCGCAAACACATGGGCTACGTCCATATACCCAGGACCAATGACAACGTAGAGACTATTAACCATTTCTACGTTAACTGGTTTATTCCCTGGTTGAACTTCCATAGGCCTTGTGCCTTTCGAATAACTACCACGGACGCCAAAGGCAAGCAGACCCATAAATACCCCGCGGACAATTACATCATGCCCTACGGAAAACTTAAGAGTCTGCCCAATGCCAACAAGTATCTAAAGCCGGGTACTACATTTGACCGCTTAGACACGGAGGCCTATGCTATGAGTGATTCCCAGTGGACTAGCGAAATGCAGTTGCAGAAACAAGCCATGTGGGATGGGGTACAAATTTAACAAATTAACGCTGCGGCCATAAATACTACAAGTTCCCCCTCATTTTAGAATTGGAAAAGACTGCAAGTAGTACCTACATGTGTAAGCTGGAGCGCCGATAAGTAGAGGTAAATATTGACAAGGACTGTACCTCTCGTCACACTGTAACCATAAGTAATTTAAGGTGGTTAAGTCCAATTGTTATCTTTTACTCGCCGCGCTGGGCTCAGACGCATCAGCCTACGACTTCGCTTCCTATTCCTGCTCGGATTTTTGCTGATCATTGTCTTCTTGGCAATCACGCTGGTGATAGTCAGACAAAACAGCAAGACGCTTAAAGCCGACCTCATTAACCAGTCTAAATCGTTCGCCGACCTGGCGACGCAGCCAATCGGACAGTCTTTTGTGACGTATCAGTATTCCGGCACAATAGATATCCAACAACAGATTCAGAATTTCACCGATCTTGATGCCGACATAAACCAGGTAGAAGTAGTCAATACAAGCGGCAAAGTCCTATTTGTGAATAATACAGGCACCCCGGTTATCCATATTACTTCAAACGAGGCAACTGCGCTTAATGCTACCTATCTGTACAACAAGAAGGGGGACCTGCGAGCCATTGTCAAACCATATGTAGAAAACTTCGGTATTCATGAGTATGCCGTTGTCTACGGTATCTCCTATCAGCGGGTCAATAGCAGTATCCACTCTATCATTGCCTCATTTGCAGCCCTCAGCGCCCTGATCGTGATCGCCTCAGTTATTATCTGGTACATCCTCATTAACCGCCTTTTTCTGCGCCCAGTGGCAGAGCTCAGTCGGCTATCGCTCATAATAAGCAAGGGAAATCTTAATCAACAAATTCGCCTGGGTCGGAATGATGAGATAGGCGATCTAGCTGGAGCTGTGAATGCGATGGCAAACTCCTTAAAGGCAGACATTGCGAAATTAACAGAAGTCGATCAGCTGAAGAGCGAGTTTATGATGATTACTTCGCATAACCTTCGAACTCCTTTGACAATTATCCAAGGCTACCTTGATATCGTGAAAGACATGGAACTACCAGAGGGGTTAAAAGAGCCGCTTGACAATATTGACTCTAATGCACGTCGTTTGACCGGTTTCGCGGAAGACGTCTTAACTATTTCAACCATAGAAGCCGGCGAAAATACATTGCATGCTGAAGTTAAGCCGATCGATCCATTACTTGAAGATATTGCCAAAGAGTTCAATACGCTCGCAATTCAAAAAGAACTCCATTTTATTGTGAACATTGACACCAAAGCAAAGGTAAGCGTGAGCAAGCCACACCTTCACAGCGCTATGTGGAACTTGTTAGATAACGCTTACAAATTCACTCACAAAGGAGGAAGCGTTCAACTTACTGCACGCCGGCAGCTCGACCATGTTGAAATCATTGTAGAAGATGACGGTATTGGCATTAGAAAAGAAGAGATACCCCGCTTGTTCACAAAGTTCCACCGAGGCACCGATACATTTCAATATGACTACGAGGGGACGGGCATAGGACTTTATATAACCAAGCTCATCGTAGAACAACATGGAGGCCATATCTACGTTCAATCAATTGAAGGCAAGGGCAGCACCTTTACTATCTCACTGCCCATTGCCGCAGAGTCTCCGCAGCCAACGCCACAAATTCCACCTGCAGGTACAACGCCCAGCAAAGAGACACCACCAGAACATAACACCATCATAAGTCCACCCAAAGAACCGACTTAAACAACGATGCGTTGATCAAAAAAGACCTATGCGGTCTTGGCTCGTCGTCGAGGAGTACGTTTTGTGGGCAAATAAATATGCTCCCGGGTAAGCGGAAGGTTATTATTAATGCCTTTGGACAACACCCACTGAGACAGACTGAGCGAGCCAAAGTTAAACGAACCACTACTGCTAGCCAGCCAAAAGCGCCACATCCGGTAGAATTCCTCGTCATACATGGTTATGACCTTCTTCTTGTGCTTCTCGTAACGCCGCCACCACTCATCTAAAGTTAACTTGTAATGGTAGCGTAAATTTTCGTAGTCAAGCATGTGCAGATCATATTCGGGAAACTTGGCTGTAACTTCACGAACAGATGGCACGTAGCCACCCGGGAATATATATTTGTCAATCCAGGCGTCAGTCGGTATATGTTCGGTCTGCGCAGTAATAGAATGGACTACCGCCACGCCCTTGTCCTTAAGCAGCGCGTCTATCACTTGAAAGAATTGATGCTGATTGCCAAGCCCGACATGCTCAAGCATACCGACGCTCATAACCCTATCGAACTGGTAGTCAACGTGACTCGGCAAATCCTGGTAGTTCATGAGCTCAAACTGTACCAGGTGATCTACCTTCTCGCGCTTGGCGAGCGCCTTAGCGTAAGCAACTTGCTCCTTGCTGAGCGTCACACCTATACCATGTGCGCCATAAAGTTTGGCTGCCCGCACCAATAGGTGCCCCCAACCGCAACCCAGCTCGGCCACACTATGACCTGGCTCCAGTTGCAGCTTCCTAAGCACGTGATCCATTTTCTGTACCTGGGCGTGTTCAAGTGTATCTTCCTTAGTCCGAAAGTAGGCGCAGGTATAGGCCATCGTCTCGTTGTCCAGCCATAACTTATAAAAGTCGTTGCCAAGGTCGTAATGATGCTCGATGTAGGCTGCCTGGTGTGCTTTTGTGTTGCGGTGCTGGCGCATGCGCTGCAATGTCTTACCCCAGGAGCCAAATACCTTACGGTTCTCGATGGCAATGCGCACAACATTATCCAGAGGACCGTCCACCTCTATATCCCCCCTCGCATAGCCTTCGCCGATACCAAGACTGGTATTTTTCATCATGGCCCGCACCACCGCAGGAGACTTGATAGTAATAGTAACGTAGGGTTTATCTGGCCCAAACGTCTGACTAGTACCATCCCAAAATTTGATGGTCACTCCGCCGCGCTTCAGCTTCTTCAACCCTTGAGTGAGGAGAGTCTTCTCGAACATTTATATCCAGCCTACCACCTCTCCCCACAATTTATCAATGGGTCTTTGGTAATCTGCGCTACAATATCTAGCATGCCAGCTCAGTATTTTGACAGTCCGGCCGAGTACAGGGCAAAGCGCGACAGGTTGGTTGCTGCTATGCGCGGACGTCATAACAACGAGGTCAGACTCCAAAAAACCAGCGCCTCAAACCTATTCCGCAATCGTCAAGAAGGCGCACAGCGCCTTGATGTACGGGACCTCAATAGAGTTATATCTGTCAATCCTGATACACTCGTTGCTGAAGTCGAAGGCATGACGACCTATGAGACATTCGTTGACGGCACCCTACAATATAGCTGCCTGCCCACTGTCACGCCACAGCTCAACACCATTACCGTCGGCGGGGCCGTGGCCGGAGGGGGCATTGAATCGTCGTCATTTCGCTTTGGCCTGGTTCATGAAACAGTACTAGAGATGGAGATATTACTCAGCAGTGGCGAGATAGTCACAGCATCACCCAAACAGCATCGTGACCTATTCTATGGACTGCCGAATACATTCGGTACGCTCGGATACATCTTGAAGCTCAAGGTAAAGTTAATGCCCGCCAAGCCATATGTACAACTTCGTCATATACCGTTTACAGATTCAAAAGAATTCTTTCATGCTATTGACCAGATCGCCAAGAGTGGACAGCATGAAGGAATTCCGGTCGACTTTATGGATGGCAGCGTCTTTGACCAAGGACAGCATTTTCTGACGCTGGGTCGTTTGACCGATCAAGTCCCCTATACAAGTGACTATACCTACATGAAGATGTATTACCGCTCAATCAAAAACCGCCAAGAGGATTACATGACCACCCGTGATTATGTCTGGCGATGGGATCCTGATTGGTTTTGGTGCTCAGATCGTTTTGGTGCAGATAAGTGGCTAGTGCGCCTTATCATAGGCAAATGGCTACTACATTCTCGCTCTTATTGGAAAATAATCAGCTGGGACCGAAAGTATCATCTCGGTGAACGACTCGAGCGCCTTACACCAAAGCGCCCCAAAAGAGAATCAGTTATTCAAGACGTCCAGGTCCCTATTAATAAGGCGCCGGCTTTCTTGGACTTCTTGCATCAGAAGATCGGTATCTTGCCGATTTGGATCTGTCCAGCCAGAGATTTTGGCTCACATCGTTTTGATTTTCTGCCGCTCGAAACACAAGGCACATACATAAACTTCGGATTTTGGGATTATGTCGAGACGACGCGTGATCCTGCCAAGGGCTACTATAACCGACTTATCGAACAGCGGCTTGAGAAGATAAAGGGGACAAAAGGGCTATACTCAGAGGCCTACTATACGCCAGAGGAGTTTTGGCAGATATACGACCACGCGCGCTACAGTAAGCTCAAGCAAAAATACGACCCAAGCCATACCTTCAAAGACTTATACCAAAAGACTGTTCAGCGCGGTTAATGTCATAGGGTGGCGCTTTGATCACACCAACTACAGACAGAGTATGGTTTAATGATTTAATGGCAAAAATATTTTTACCAAGAAGACGCCGCACACCTCCAGCCAGCCCCGATGTACCGCCGCGACAACGACGGGGCAGCTTCGGTAGAGGCAGTTCAAAGACGACAAAGCACTACTCATTGGGACAGCCCAAAAAGCCACGCCGCACACGGCGCCTTATTATTCGCAGCATACTCGTGCTGCTTGCCCTCCTTATTGTCACCGGAGCATTCTTTGGGATTAAAGATATCGGGGTGCTCGATAAGGTCTTTCATGGCAACATTATTAGCGACATCGAGGCCCTTTTTAACCCAGTCCACCTAAAAGGAGAAAAATCCGGCCGGGTTAATATTCTTCTCGCTGGCGACTCGGTAGGTGACCCCGGGCACCAGGGTGCACCGCTCACTGATTCGATCTTGCTGCTGAGCATCAATACGCGCACGCACAGTGCTTTTTTGCTGAGCATTCCTCGTGACCTGCTTGTCAAACTACCTGCAGGGAATTATCCAGGAGGAACGTCACAGAAGATTAATGCCGCCAATGATATCACTAACTTTCATAT
>DAHUZY010000048.1 GCA_027314885.1 Candidatus Saccharimonadota bacterium
CTTCTGTCACCGGTAGCCATTTTATATCGTTGAGCCAATCCTCTGGATGCAATGCATCTGTGTCGCCAATGCCCTCAACTAGATATATATGCATAGTCATAAGCACCAGAGTGTGGCTACGGCGATAGCGAAAATTGACCTTACCGAGCCAGCTATATACTTTCATCTCCTTGAGACCAGTCTCTTCGCGGATTTCACGTTCGGCCGTATACCGCGGGTCTTCGGCTGGCTCGACATGACCTTTCGGAATAGTCCAGCGGTTCTTAGCGTCTTGCATCAGTAAGATTTGGATCTCATCGTTCTTGCCACGCCGGAATACTACGCCCCCAGAAGTCGTTTCTCTCACCACTTCGTCAATGACAGGGCGGCGGCGTAATGTCAACTTGCGTATCCCGCGTATGGGTTTTGGGCGTTTCATGATTGCTTCCCCTTTACCGCTGTTGCCTTCTTGGCGACCACCTTCTTAGGAGTTTTCTTTGGGGCTGCTTGGTCATGGTTTCTCAGCAATGTACCGAGTACTCCGTTCACAAATTTAGATGAATTATCGCCACCGAAGGCCTTAGCAAGTTCTACTGCTTCATTAATAACTACCTTAGGTGGCACATCTGCCTCATTCTCAAGCTCATAAAGGCCGATACGCAGTACGATCCGGTCCATGCGAGCAATCTGATCTATCGGCCACTCAGGTGCAACCGGTTGTAGTTTTTCATCAAGTTGCGCTGCCTGACTGCTGACCCCGTCTACCAGCTGCCGAATAAAAGCTATATCGTCAAGGTTATCCTGATAGCGCTTGATATTTCTATCGAGCACACTCTTAAGATTGAAATCTTTATCCTCAGCTTCTTGGCGAAGTTCCTGTTCATATAGCGTTTGTAGAGCTATGATGCGACCGAGGTGCCGATTCGATGCCATACGTAATTACCTCGCACTTTCTCTTTGCGCCTATTAGCGCGTTTGCACAATCTTAGCAGACTCACGCTTCGTCGTACGCACTTTTACTGGTGAGGTTGCATTGACTTGGCGAGCCAATTTCAATACGTGATGACTACGGCGAGCACCGGTTCTACGAGGAGTACTGCGTTTCTTAGGGGGTTGACCGCCTGCCATATCTTAGTTGTCCTTTTTCTCAATTAGGTTGACAAAACTTACCATTATTCTACCGGAGCGTCCCTTAATTTTCAACTCGAAAGCTGCCTTCGGCTCAGGCCAGCATAGACTGTCTAAAAAACGGTAGCAATTATATATTTATGAAAGCACAAAATTGACAAGACGGTTTTTAACATATACAGCCTTGTTAATGGCATGATCCTTCAGGTATGCAGCCACCCGCGGTTGCACTTTGGCCTGAGCCACCACTTCGGCTTCCGGCATATCACGTTTTACTTCAATCGTACCCCGTAACTTGCCATTTACCTGTACGACAACGGTCACGACACCTTCGATCAGCAAGTCATTATCGTACTCAGGCCACTGACTGGTGTGAATTGAACCCTGGTTACCGCTCTGACTCCAAAGCTCCTCAGCAATGTGCGGGGCAAAGGGTGCAATAAGCTGCAATAGCTTAGTGATAGCAAAGTTCCAAGCAAGACGATTAGCAAAATGATCTTGTTCTTTCAGTTTATATAACTCGTTAACAAATTCCATAAGAGCGGATACGGCCGTATTAAAATTGAGGTGATTAATATCTTCTGTAACGTTTTTAATCGCCCGATGTGTAGCGCGACGAATTTTGTCCTCAAGGGCCTGCTCGCCGAGACCCTGTTTTGAGGGATCAAGTGATTCTTGAGTGAGTACCCAAACCCGTTGCAAAAAGCGGTGTGTACCGGCCACGCTTTCTGGACTCCACGGAGTTGTCTGATCATAGGGAGCGAGAAAGGCGATCGCCAGCCGCAATGCGTCGGCACCGTAGCCGCTATCAATAATATCTGAGGGATTGACAACATTACCCTTACTTTTGCTCATCTTGGATCCATCAGCTGCTAGAATGATACCCTGCCCCCGACGAGCTGCGTATGGCTCAGGTGATGGCACGAGCTTCTGGTTGTATAAAAACTGATGCCAGAAACGGGAATAGAGTAAGTGTAGTGTAGTGTGCTCCATGCCGCCGAGATAGAGATCGACCTCGCCCCAGTACTCAAGCTTTTTGGGGTCAGCAAACTCCTGGTCGTTACGTGGATCGTAATAGCGCAAGTAGTACCAGCTACTGCCAGCCCAGTTTGGCATAGTGTCAGTCTCTCGCTTTGCCGGACCGCCACACTCAGGGCAGGACGTATTTACCCAATCAGAGATCGCTGAGAGCGGGCTTTCTCCCGTATCAGTCGGCTCATAGTGTGCCACCTCGGGCAGTTCAACCGGTAGCTGGTTATACGGCACGGCAACTGCGCCATGATCCGGGCAGTGAATAATAGGAATCGGCTCACCCCAGTAGTGCTGTCGGCTGAATATCCAATCGCGCAACTTGTACTGTACTTTTTTGGAGCCAAAACCCTCTTTTTCAACTAAGGAAATGATGGCCGGTATCGCTTCGGCTGACTTCATGCCGTTAAAATTACCGGAGTTCATCATAACGCCAGGCTTAGTCGTGCACATGTCATCAGGGTCATCATTCTTAATGACCCGGGTAATGGGAAGACGGTGCTTATTTGCAAACTCCCAGTCACGTTCATCGTGCGCCGGTACAGCCATTATGGCGCCAGTACCGTAACCTCCCAGCACGTAATCTGCGATCCAAATTGGTATTTTTTCGGATGTCACGGGATTAACGGCATAGGAGCCCGTAAAGACGCCCGTCTTATCACGCTCTTCACTTTGACGTTCAATTTCTGTTTTAGACTGAGCCTGCTTAATGTATGCATTCACCGTATCCTTATGATTGATCCGCGTGACACTAGACACCAAGGGGTGTTCCGGTGCAAGCACCAAGAAGGTTGCACCAAATAAGGTATCCGGTCGAGTGGTGAACACCGTGATTGGCTGTTTCTTCTGTTCATCATTAATGTCATAGAAGTTAATCTCCGCCCCTTCACTCCTGCCAATCCAGTTCACCTGCTGATCTGCGATACGGTGCGGATAATCTACATGCTTAAGTCCCTCCAGTAAACACTCTGCATACTGCGTAATCTTGAGCAGCCACTGCTTCAGTAAGCGCTTCTCAACCAACGTGTCGCAACGCTCGTGTCGCCCGTTTATGACCTCCTCGTTACTTAAGCCAGTCTTACAGTGTGGGCACCAGTTGATTGCTACCTCAGCCTGGTAGGCAAGTCCTTCCTTAAAGAATTGTAGAAAAAGCCACTGAGTCCAGCGATAATACGCGGGATCTGTAGTGCGAAAACTTCGCATCCAATCAATGCCATACCCCATACTCTCCAGTTGGCTTTGGAATGTATTAATGTTGCGCTCAGTAGCAGCCTGCGGACTTATCCTATGCTTAATCGCATAGTTTTCAGTTGGCAGCCCAAAGGCGTCATATCCCATAGGGTAGAGGACATTATTGCCTTCCATACGTTTAAGACGCGCCAAGATGTCCCCGTAGGTATATTCGCGTATATGGCCCATGTGCAAACCATCACCTGACGGGTATGGAAACTCGGTCAGCATCACATATTTCGGTCGGGAATCAAAGTCGATGGCTGCATACAGATTCTGCTCGGCCCAGGTCCTTTGCCACTTCGGCTCAATGTCTTTGGGATTATAACGCTTCATAACAGATAGAAATTATACCAGACTACGGCGACAGACGTACGCATATTACTACCTACTTACTATCAGTCATGACGAATAATTGGGCCATGGCCAAGATTTGGGTAAAGCCTGACTCAAGCCATTCTGCATAATGATCGCTTCTCTCATCAATCATGACAAACACCTGATTTACTGCTTGCTCACCGACTGCCAATACTCCCCTCCCGGGGAATATTTGAACTTCTGCTATTCGTTCTGCATCGACTTCTAGAGTAGAGTCCTGCACAACACGTTGAGGAACAGAGATACGTAGCTTACCGCCATTCGTACGTGACGCCTGCACTTGAAGGCTACCATTGAATAGTCCTCCAGACAGTATACTTTTTGCTGAGAGCTCAAGCTGGGATGTTTCTCGCCCGTTTACTTTTTCATTTTTCACTGTCAACCCCGTAAGAGCATTGGTGCGCCCGGCTTGAAGACTGCTGTGATTAATGTGCAAGAAGGGTGTATGATTTGGACCGCGCAGATAGGTATCTGCTTCGTCAAGTGCACTTGCGAGCTCAATAGCCCGATCGGTATCTGAATCTATGGTCGTTTCTAACACTACCGCCCCAATAAAGCGAGGCCGGACCAAGGGTGCCCGGGCCCGAATTTCTGCAAATCTTTCTGCATCCTCACCGGGTACGATTAGTGCACCGTCAAGAGGAACTTCTTGTTGCTCGATCATAATTTGTGATCCTTCGCGGCTTACTCGTTCCAGTGTGAATGCACCCATAACCTCACCTTTCTCAAGAATATTATTCCCGTTATCCTTCTCTTGCGCAAGTCTACTGCGCTTACTCCCATTCAGTAGTGGCTGGTGGTTTATTTGTGAGATCGAGAAAGACTTGTGAAATACCTGACACTTTTTGAAGTATATTCGTGGCGCACTCATATAGAAATTCATCAGGTAAATCTCGGCCTGGAAGCATCGCTTGAACCGTCATGAATGTGCTCGTGCGAACCGGCCTCAGTACAATGGTGCGCATGCCTGGCTCATGAAAAGAGAGTGGTAATAACACAACCGGGAACTGGCTCACTTTCTCTAGTAGACCCCATGTGCGCATTGCTTGAAAAACAATAGCATCAGCCTCGCGAAGTTGCGATCGCGCATCACGGGTCAGGTGAGTTTCCGTTAGAGTAAAGCGCTCTATTGGTGATGGTCCGAGGGCATATATCACCCGGTTGATGGCACTCCTAAAGTGCCCAGGCACTATATGGACAAGCTCAGCCAACTGATTCGCTCCCATATCTTCCTGCTGCACGGCCAACACTGCCAAATGTGACCGCTCGTCGCCCCCCACTCCAACGCTTCGGACCGGCAAGAGTTGCGCTTTGAGCTCGGTGAACCCGCGAGTTTGCAAGAAATTATCTATTTCAGCTTGCTCCACCTGAGGCATAGCTTGAGTTATCGAAGGGCTACTGCAGATAATCCGGATAGCCAGGCCGGGCCCTGGAAAAGGCTGCCGCTGTACCAACTCTTGGGGTAAACCAAGCTGTCGGCCAAGATCTCGTATCTCATCCTTAAACAGGTCATCGAGTGGCTCAATTAAAAAGCCGTTTTCCTTCAGTTCTCGGACTTCTTTGACTTGGTTGTGATGAGTCTTAATCTTCATAGTGTTGCTATC
>DAHUZY010000049.1 GCA_027314885.1 Candidatus Saccharimonadota bacterium
GCTTAACTTGTTCAATTGTTTTTGTTTTAGATGACTAAAACCAGTTTACCATGCCACGCTTAGTCAGTAGTTACGTTCTGATGACTAGTTTAATCTAACGCGTGATGTTATATTTATTAAAATGCGTGAAGTGACCGTAGACCCACCAGATACAGCTTTGCGAGCATTGAGCAGTGAATTAGATGGTGCTTGGCAAGGCCCTAATTTCTTTGGCAGAAGAGTTATAGATTTAACACTTGCAGTCGGACAAGTATTTTTACGCCCGGATATCCATTTCGAAGACGAAGATGCAATTCGTGGGCATATATCTGAAGGTGATTCGTTTTTCATAATGCCGACTCACTTTAAGCGCAGTGAAACTCTACAAATGATACCTATAATAGGCAAGACTTCATTGCGGCCACTTAAATACGAGACTGGACTTACGGCACGCACCGGTCTGGGGCGCGTATTCCCCGGAGCTGACCTTCTCTTTCGAAGTATCGGTGCACAAATAGTGGTTCGCAAGACGGATCGTAAGCATGAAACCGCAGATGAAAGATTAGAGCGTAGAAACGAAAATATGATCGGGATGATAGAAGCTGGAAGACGGATGGCTCAAGGTGAAAGCTGGATATATTGGCCGGAGGGTAGTACAAGAGTCGAAGCTGCAGGTAAAAAGAAACGGATAAAGAGAGACACCCATACTCTCTTGCCAATTCATCGTGGCTTTATGTACGCATTGGATGCTATGACAAGTGAAGAGAGAGCAAAAGTACAGCTTTTGCCTATTGCCTCTCGATATGGCAAGTTCAGTGCTGTATCGCCCACTATATATGTAGGCAAACCTAGCGCTTTCATCGAAGGAAGCAAAGAGGAAAGAATACAGCAAGTCGCTGAACAGCTGAAACACTGCTTTGAACAAGCTGTCAGATTAGATGAGTTGCGTGTGTAAATAGTCCCTAGTAGTAAGATTCAATAGGGAAGCTAGAACGAGACACATGTTTATCCTACATTGTTTAAGGAACCATTGACTGTAATCACACCTCAAAGTCATAATGCTCATGCTAAACTTATACTGATGAAGCTACGACTTCTTGCTAATGTGATAAATTTGAATCACGCACAACACTACTTTCACTGGTCAATCTTTACTATTTCTATTGCTAACCTGCTGATTATTGGCTTGATGGTTATTATCTTCGGACTCGCTATCTTACTGCCCTTCCCTAAGTCCAAGATCGACGAGAGCAATAACGAACATGCCGAATATATCGAGCACCCTGTATCTGAAGAGACCAAACGTATGTGGACATACAGGGTAAGACGATACTTTTTGCGCATCTTGCCTCCGGGAAAACTGCTTCCGGACAGTCAGCCAGCATACGTCGCATCATGGATTTATGTCTTTGGTGTAGCTACCTTGGCAGCACTAGGAGTGGTCATTGCATCAGGTATGGCACTAGCTATTGGCGGCGTCAACTGGTGGCACCAAAGTTTTTTGGGCCATTTTGTTAACAGTATCCATTTGTGGGGCGTAGAATTATTCATGGCTTTTATGGTCATCCATCTTTGGGGTAAGTTTTGGATGGCTGCTTGGCGTGGCAGGCGAGCCTTAACATGGATGACGGGTGTTTTGGCTTTCGCAGTATCCATTTTGGAATGTTTCACCGGCTACCTGTCACAGCAAAACTTCGATTCCCAATGGATAGCCGCCAATGGCAAGGATGCACTTAACTCAATCGGTCTTGGCTCATTTTTTAACCTCATGAACTTCGGGCAAATGCTCACCTGGCACGTAGTTCTCATCCCAATAGTACTTGTCTCATTTGTCGCATTTCACATCATTTTAGTGCGCGTGCGTGGTGTTTCCCATCCAATTCAAAAGGCTCATGGCAAAGCTCAAAAAAAGGCACTGAAAAAAGCAGATGCCAGCGCCTGGAGAGGACCAACTAAGCGTTATGACATATTAAAAGAAGGCTTTATAGCAACCATTGTAGTCTTGGCGCTCGTCTTCTCATTAGCGGTTTTACTATCATCCCCAGATGAACCTCCCCTAACCGTTGCAACGTGGGCGAAGCTAGCCCCTGCAGATTTTATGGGTACAACCGCCAGTGAGCTGGCCGGCACTAGTGAGTCGGCGCAATATGGGCCACCCTACAATAATGGCAGTAAATCTGTACAGAAGTTAGGCATCTCTTGGCAATTGCTAGCCGGAGTACACCAACCCATAAACTCCGCCAGTGCATTTGTCTTATTTCCCTTATCAAGAATTGCCGCCGGCAATGTGCAGCTTAGTAACGCTCTCACTCGCTATAAGTCTGCAGATACCCAGCAACAACAAGCCTGGGCAAAAGCATACCTCCAGGCAGAACAAAGGGTCACCTTTACCCATGGTATGGCGTATGTTCCAAAAGCAAATGACGGCCCCGTCCCCACACTTGTAGCCAATGAGCTTGCCATGGCTAAGAGTGGAGCCATAGATACCGCACTACTGTCTCAACAAACCTTCTACAGCACTGATTACACCAAACCCCTACTGTTTATAGAAGATGGCAATTTCTTTTCATCAATAGCACAATCCGAGCATTTAGTGGGCACACAATGGGGCGTTATGAATGAAACCGGATCATACCCGGGCCAACCCTGGCTCTGGTTGTATACGCTCTGGTATCAGATACCGAGCTTCAGTAAGTCCGCTAATGTTGACTTAATAGCCATCTATTTAACAGGATTGGGGACTATGCTGCTCCTTCTCGTTCCATTTATTCCAGGCTTACGTGACATTCCTAAGCTTATCCCAATTTATCGCCTGATATGGAGAAGACGAGGTAGATAAAGCCCTAAGTTCTTACTCAGCATAGCTAGGTAGACTACGTTCCACCTACTGAAGCAAATCCATGTACAAAAATAATCAATTACGAACTAATCTTGAGTATCTCATATCTCATAAAATGTACTTTCAGTTACAATAGTAGGAAGCTATGCTGATATTTGTCTTACTTGCAGGAACTGCTGCTGCTGCTCTGAATGCTGGCTCTACTTTGCTACAGCGAATGGCGACGGGCATGCCTCATCGCAGAAGCTTATTTAGCCGTAAGTTTGCGCTGGCCGTAACTCGTCACCCGCTGTTTTTATTCGGTCTTGTTTTACAAATCATAGCCGCAGGATTGCACATTCTGGCGCTTAGTCAGGGCAGTCTCCTTGTCGTGCAGCCGCTTTTAACACTTGACCTAGTCTTTCTGGTTATCTACCTCTACTTTCGTTACAGACTTAAGATAGGGGCGCGTGAGTGGCTCGCGGTTGGTGCCATCGTGGCTGGATTAAGCGGTTTGTTTGTCATTGCAGACCCCAAGAATGGACAAACTCCTTATCACCTTGCTCCATGGTTATTAACCACAGGTCTCATATGTTTCGGTATTGCATTATCTATTTTAATCACAAAACGCTCACCTTCCCCAAAAATACGTGCGGCAGCCGCCGGCATTGCCTCTGCTTGTGCCTATGCACTCAATGCTTCATACGCAAAACTATCACTAAATTTATTGAGACAAGGAGGCTTTCACAGTCTATTCATCCACTGGCCGCTCTATGCACTTTTAGTTTCTGCTATTTTTTCAATCTTTCTTATGCAAAACGCGTACGGGGCAGGACCTTTAGTCATTTCACAACCGCTCATGGAAAGCGTCGACCCGCTGCTGAGCTCGGTGATCGGTATCTTCATATTTGGCGATATAGTCAACCATAGCCCCCTGGCTATTGTCGGCGAAAGTTTGAGCGCTCTTTTACTCCTAGTCGGTATTATTTCTCTGGGAGGCTCCAAGAAGATATATATAAAGTTTAAACCGTAAGTTAATTACGTGGCATTTTCGTAAACACCATAGCATAGAAGTTATCGTCGACTACTTCAGACGATATAACTGTGAGCTCTGCCTTATCAGCAATTTTCTCTACATATGTTTGGCTAAATCGCAGAGTATATGGCGGACCAAACTGAGCGGCCTTTTTCTGCCAGTCAAAATCATAAATTATGCCACCCTCCTTAATCATCTGCCGAGAGTTATTCAGTACGCGCACGGGATCATAAAAGTCATGCAGTACCGTGCCAAAGAAGATAAAATCTGCAATATTTTGGCCTATAATCACCTCCTCAGCCGATTTATTAATAATTTCTACGTGACATATATCTTCTGCCTGAAGCTTAGCTTTTAGTCTTTCGAGTGCTTCTTTATCAATATCTATGGCGTAAACTTTGCCAGTTTCTCCTACTATTTGCGCAGCAGGTAATGTAAAGAAACCGTCGTTACTGCCGCTATCAATAATACACATACCCTTTTTAAGGCCTGCTTTTTTCAATATTTGTTCTGGATTCTGTCGTTTACGGCGTTCCGTCTCAGAGTAGATAAAGTGATGGTGATGGTTCATATACGTGTATTATATATTCCTCGTTGCGCATTAAAGTCAATGAAATTAGGTGCGTAATGAATAAAGAACGTGCAACTATAGTGCCGATTGGAGTGCGTACGTTTACTACGCAGTACTGTGAGTCTTAACGCTGCTTGCGAATGCATGACGACTAGAGTGGCGATCGAGCATTCGATAACCAAGAAGTTTCACACGATCGGTTATAACGAACCATACGAGCGCGTATCCCCAGACAAAGGCGACGAGCCCCCACCCTAATGGAGTCATTAATATTCCAAAACCAGAGAGAAGCGTAGCAACAGTCTCGGCACCTAAAACGGCAAGCAGTAATATACGCTTCGGTCGTATTGACCAGAATGGCCCACGAGTCCTGGTGAGGAAGATAGTAAGTGAACCTGCGACTGACAACATAAGATACATGAGAGTTTGAAGATGAGAGTGATTTAAATGAAAGTAATGC
Source organism: Candidatus Saccharimonadota bacterium (assembly GCA_027314885.1). GTDB lineage: Bacteria > Patescibacteriota > Saccharimonadia > Saccharimonadales > UBA4665 > JAJZAF01. The sequence continues at coordinate 4,865 of DAHUZY010000049.1, forward strand.
CTC
>DAHUZY010000004.1 GCA_027314885.1 Candidatus Saccharimonadota bacterium
CATAGTACCCATGAGTTTTGGTCCGGAATGAACTACCGTATCTATCTGACCGTTACCGGCGGCTTTGGCCGACCAACTGCCAAAGAATACCGGCACAGACTTTAAAAGCTCACCGGACTTGGTAGTACTCTGGCCCCTAAGCAGTCCTCTCTTTTTGGCCATGGCTACCGTTCGCTTCTTCATGGCTCCCAAGCTCATAGTAGACAGCTGTTCAGTAGCCTCCGGGCCATAGTCCCACATCTTATCCCTGACGAAGATCCTAATGGCCTCAGCGATCTCATCATGCAATCGTTCGGCACATGGATAGTCGTATTGCTCCCATGCCCAAGCTAAGGCTGCCTCAGATTCAGCTGAATACTTTTTAGGCCGTCCAAGTTTAGGTGATGCCTTCCATTTGCTTCGCTTCTGCTCTCTGGCAAATGCCCGGATTAATGACTTTCTAGGCATTTTAGTTACAGCCATAACATTAATTAGTATCTGGCCTTTTTGTTTCTTGTCTGCCTTCAGATAGGCTGGGAGTTGATCCCTTATGATGTCGTGCTTCATAGTTCTCTTCATAGTGAGAATTACGGTAACACTATTAGTATCTAACCGGTACTATTTCGGTAACATTACTTTTTATCTAATGCGTATACCTATCAACTTACAGGTACTTGCTTTACAATGGGAGTCTATGACGACTCTCTCAGTCGGTTCGGGGTATGGAAGCTCTCAGTCAAACACTCAGAGTCCGCAGACTCTCGTCAATCCGACCGTCAATCCGACCCCAAATGCCACAACTGGCGGTAATGTGCAGCCGGGTACTACAACCAGCCTGCTTAATGCATCCGCAAATGGTGTAAAGCTGCAGTCTATGCCACTGACGACTATTAACTTAAATAGCTCCACGCAACAAACTCAATCATTGCCAGCACCACCACGGCGTCCAGTGCGCCATGTGAACGGTGCACTTCTCGGCGTATGCATTGCACTTATTATCGTAGCTATTGCAATATTCTGGTGGATGACCAAGTCGTCTAAAAATACAACAAATTACTAATAATCTGCTTGCTAGCCCCAGTTAGTCCCGGTAGTATAGAGTTGACCTAACAAAATAAATAAAAAAGATAAAAAATAAATAAAAAGGAGAGGAACATATGAAAACAAGTGATGGCCTGGCTTTTGAGCTTGTTGGTAGGCCCGCCAGAAGACTTGCCTGGGTCGACCGTTTACTCAGACGTCTTTAGATTACAACACCGACAAGATGTTTGTGACACAAAGCTAAACTAGCAGTTACCGCATAGCACCATTAGTGTGCATGACAGGATGAAGGCAAACGCTTTCTTGTCTATAGTGCCCACCTGTGCAACGACCGCCCCGAGTCCGGCGCATAACCAATGCCGACACTGAGCGGATCACGATAATGAACCGCATAATTCATGGTAATAGTTTGCGCACTATTTCCATGCTCGCCGATAAAAGATAAAGCTCTATATAGTTGAAAACACAGTCTATGGCTATGGGCCTGCTTGGTGTGGAGGTACTTGGGACGAAAACTTATTGCTCGAGATTATGGTGGAAGTAAAGTAGAATAATATCCAAACGTAACGGTAATAATGACGTGCACAAAAAGGACACTCTCTGTGTCGGGTTAGACATAAATGGATGCAAAGACCGTCGTCGCTATAACACTAAACCACACATCCTTCACCCAGGCAGAGACCGAGGGAGTATTAAAATAAAGAAATGAAACCAAGAGGTGCGTATCTTATCGTTTAGTCTATAAGAGAAGGGGGTAAATCTTCAGTACGCTGTTCATCTAATGCAGCTGCGTCGAGCTCGTTATCTATATACCGCAGTTCTCCTTCATGGACCCATCGCTCAACCCGACCTATTAATTTGCCGATAAGACTACCTTTTTCAATAAGTTCCTGAGCACGCATACAAGCCTCCTCTTCAACAGCACGTACTATGCGGAGATTCTCTGCACGCGAGGTCATATGTAATTTATACACCAAACAAAATAATTTTACACTTAATCCAAAGATTTTTTCTGGATAAAGACCTTAACTATTGTGTCGACGCTTGTGCATAAGTAAGCCAACAATTTATTAAGTATGAAGCAATAGCGAAAGGCCTAGCTAGCAAGCCGTAAAAATAAGCATAAACAGTGTGGTAGGCATGACTTTGACGAAGGGGAACCATATTAAACCTGAACCGATAGATATGTGGCAAATAGTGAAGACGTCAGACAAGAGACCACTGCAATCTAAACGAGCGGCGTTGAACCAGGTGACGGAAGAGCAGCTCGGCTATTTTAGGCTTACTTCTTTATCAACTCTTTCGCTTAGGTAAACTTTCATCAAGGACTGATAGGGCACGTCCTGGGAGTTGGCTATTTGTTTAATGCGCGCCAACAGCGGGGACGGTAGCCTTAATGAAATTGACTCAGTCGAGGGTTTGAGATTGGGAAATACAGTCAGCTTTGCTTTTGACCAATCCAGATACTCAGTAGAGTCATGAGTAAGCCAAAACTCTCTTTCTTCCTCTTCATTTTTGAAGTCAGGTATCTTTTTCAAACTCTTCATATGCATCTCCTTCTGCTTGAGTCATATCTCGAACCAAAATGACCCGAACCTTATTACCCCTTACTATAAAAGCAGCGAATAGTTTACGCCCCTCGTCTGTTTTTCCGTAGGCACCAAACCTAGTATCTCGCGGTCGCGAATGGCTTGGGTCTCTGATTGTGACGAGAGGTTGGTTACCAAACATTTCTTCGGCTTCTTTATACGTAACATCGTGCTTATGCAGGTTCTTGGGAATATTACCTTCGTCCCATTCGAAAGAATGCGAGTCTGGCAGTATATCTATATGGTTAGTATATTGCAGCAATATACATTTTGTCAATACCTTGTTCGTATAGCAGAGTTAATAAACACAAGTATGGTAGCGGCGAGTGGACTTGAACCACTGACCCCAGGCTTATGAGTCCTGTGCTCTAACCAGCTGAGCTACGCCGCCACAATGATTCTGAAAAACTGAAACGCAAGGGGTAATATAGCACGATATATATCTGTTGACTAGATCCACCGCAACAAGGTTACAATAAAAGGTATGGAAGGCGTAACTTTGCCAAGTAGAGGAAAATATGGAGTTGCCGTTAGCGGTGGCATAGACTCTGTTGCCTTATTACATCTTTTACATGAACACAGCCAGACCCATCGGCAGCTCCATCTTGTTGTGGCTCACCTTGATCATGGCATGCGGCCAGATTCCGATGAAGATCGCCGTTTTGTCCAAGCCCTTGCGCACAGTTATGGCCTGCCGTTTGAACATGAGCGCATCAATCTAGGTCCAGGTGCGAGTGAAGCCGTCGCCCGTGAGGCACGTTACCAATTCCTGTATCACACAAAACAAAAAGTCCATGCGGATGCTATTTTCACGGCTCATCATCAGGATGATCTTATTGAAACCGCTATTATCAATCTGATACGAGGGAGTGGTCGTCGGGGGCTCACGTCGCTCGCCAACCGACCATCTCTGCTCAGGCCGCTGCTCGCTGTACCAAAGACCGAACTCCAGGCTTACGCGCAAACGCATAACTTATCCTGGCGCGAAGATAGTACCAACCAAGACGATACATATCTGCGTAATTACATTCGCCACCATATTGTTCCTCGATTTTCTGTTACTGATCGAAGGCACCTGCTGATCATCATCAACAATCTTACAAGCGTTAATCAGGCGCTGGATGAGCTGCTGACAAAACAGCTTAAAGAACAAACAACCCCGGGCACTGTTACCCGGTTATGGTTTAACAACCTGCCACATGCAGTCGCTAAAGAGGTATTGGCAGCCTGGCTACGTGATCAGAGTGTCGCCAATTTTGACAAAAAAACCTTGGAGCAACTTGTGATTGCAGCCAAGACCGGCCGCCCCGGACGAAGGTATCCTATTAAAGGTAAGTGGAACCTGAAGGTTGAGACTACTCACCTGGCACTCTTGCATTTGGAGCGCTAGGCAAAATCTACAAATAAAGCTATAATTAAAGTACCAATGGACAGGAAACCGAACAACCAGGGCCGGCGTCCGGCACCCAATAATAACCGTCGTAATATAAAGAACTTCGGCTTTATAGCTCTTATTATTCTATTTGTCCTTATTATTTTCGCCGCCTATAACCAACCGAGTAACCTGAAACAGATCAGCGCTACTACTGCCATGGCTAACAATAATGCGGGTAAATATAGCAGCATAGTGGTGAACGGAAACGAGCTGGAAATTACCCCCAAGGGACAAAATCACGCGACACTCAAGGCTTATGTAGACCCGAATGCTGGCCTACAGGCACAAGGATTCAATATTTCAAAGTCGTCAGTGACATTTAAGCCGAGCACAAGCAGCAGCTCCACCATTATAAGTCTCGCAGAATCAATTATCCCAATCCTTCTCATCGGCGCGTTACTATACTTCATGCTGCGTAGCGCCCAGGGGCAAGGCAATCAGGCACTGAGCTTTGGTAAAAGCCGAGCACGTCTCTATGGTAATGAGCGTGACAAAGTCATGTTTAGTGAAATTGCCGGCTCAAACGAGGCCAAACAGGACCTAGAGGAAGTGGTTGAATTCTTGAAGTTCCCAAAGAAGTTTGCAACCATGGGTGCTCGCATACCGAAAGGCGTACTTTTAGTTGGCCCGCCAGGAACTGGCAAGACTATGCTTGCTCGAGCTGTTGCCGGAGAGGCAAATGTGCCGTTCTTCAGCATATCCGGTTCAGAATTTGTCGAAATGTTTGTTGGTGTCGGCGCTTCAAGAGTTCGTGATCTATTTGCCAAAGCAAAGAAGAATGCCCCGTGTATCATCTTTGTTGACGAGATTGATGCTGTCGGCCGCCGCCGTGGTTCCGGCATGGGTGGTGGGCACGATGAAAGAGAGCAGACCTTAAATCAAATACTGGTAGAAATGGATGGATTTGAGCAAGGCCAGAACGTCATCGTATTAGCTGCGACAAACCGCGCGGACGTACTCGATCCAGCGCTGCTCAGACCTGGCCGGTTTGATCGCCGTGTTAACATCGATCTTCCCGACCGCAAAGACCGCGAAGCAATTCTAAAGGTTCATTTCAACAAGAAACCAATTGCAAAAAATGTCGACCTTGACGCACTAGCCGCCAAAGCCGCCGGTTCTTCAGGAGCTGATCTCGCGAATATTGCGAATGAGTCTGCTATCATTGCCGCCCGTAATTCGCATAGCCAAATCAGTCAAGCTGATGTAACGGAAGCTTTTGAACGTGTTGCTATCGGTCCGGAACGAAAGAGTAAGGTAATGACCGAAGCGGATAAGATGACAACAGCGTATCACGAGGCGGGACATGCGCTGGTTGGACACGTGCTGCCAGACAGTGACCCCGTTCATAAGGTGACTATTATTCCGCGCGGTGGTGCAGGAGGTGTCACGTGGTTTATCCCCCCTGAGGATCGCAGCTTTGTATCACTGATTCAATTTAAAGATATGCTTGCCCGCGGTCTGGGCGGTCGGATAGCTGAAGAAGTAGTGCTGGGTAAGGACCGTATTACCACCGGTGCCAGCAATGACCTGCAAAAGGCAGCGGAGCTGGCAAGAGATATGATCGTGAATCAAGGCATGGGCAAAAAACTGCGTGACCAGGTTTTCCACGTTGACGACGGCATGATGCTAGACCGTCTAGTTCACGAGCGTGAATACTCAGATGAAACAGCAAAGATCATTGACGACGAAGTCGAAAGCTTAATTACTGAAGCGGCACACCGCGCCCGCGTAGTCATTAAGGGCAACCTGGACAAGCTTGAGGATCTCAAGAACCGACTTCTTGCAAAAGAAACAGTTGAAGCAGACGAAGTTACAGAATCACTGAAAGGTGCTAAACTTCCTGCGGCTGCTGCATTATACTAGATGTAAATGAATCCGGACGCTTCTGCCACTGTTAAGAAGAAACGACGTGTCAGTATTAGCAATATTGCTTTTCTGCTAATATCAACGTCATTCATGGGTCAATTGCTTGGTTTTTTGCGTACCAAGCTGGTAAATGCTAACTTTCCGACAGTTGGCCCGCATAGTACCGATGCATACTTTGCCGCCTTTAACGTACCCGATTTGTTCTTCTTTACTCTAGCAGCCGGCGCTTTGGGCGTAGCCTTCATGCCGATTCTATCCGATCGCCTTCATAAAGGCGACAAGCAAGCAGTATGGGAGTTGTCGTCTTCGCTGATGAACCTGCTCGCCATCGTGATGGCAGTAGTGGGTGTCATCATGCTCGTTTTTGCCCGACCACTTATTCAATATATTGTGGCGCCCGGCCTCAGTCCGGCCCAGCTTAATGACGCAGCAACTATCATGCGCTTTTTGGCATTCAACCCGCTGCTCTTTACTATCTCCGGGGTATTGACCAGCATTGAACAAACTATGGGACGATTCTTTTTCTATGCTATTGCGCCCATCTTTTACAATCTATCCATCATATTCAGTATCTTTGTCTTTCGGCACAACATTGGCATTGTGGGCCTCGGCATCGGAGCCTTTATTGGCGCAGTTGCGCAACTCGTTGTCGTTATTATTGGTCTTTGGAAGCTTGGTGTCCGCTGGCATCCACGTATTAACTGGAAAAATAAAGACCTGCATCATGTCTTAAGAAACTTACCACCAAGGTCATTTGATCTCGGACTTGACCAGGTTGAGAGCATCGTAGAGACCCGCATTGCCAGCGGTCTCGGCAGCGGCAACATCACATATTACTCAAACGCATATATCTTAAGTACGGCCCCGATTTTGCTCTTTGGCGCTGGCATTGCAACCGCAGCCTTCCCCCGGCTTAACGCCCGTCTCAGCCAGGGCCGTCCTGATCTTTTTCGCAAAGACTTCCTGACAGTTATGCGGGCCATGATCTGGATAAGTGCGCCAATAGTAGTAGTCTGCTTTTTCGCCCGCGGTTACTTGGCCCGCATGATCTACTCTAGGGGTGGTCCCCAAATTGCAAGTGTCTTTGGATTCTTGGGGCTAGCTATTTTCTTCAATATTATCTATGCTCTCATCTCGCGTTGGTTCTATGCACAAAAAGACACAAAAACACCACTAATTGTCTCTTTATTCGTCATTGCTTTAAACGTCTATTTAGCAATCACACTTGCTCGTCCACAACCGGTCGGCTATGGGGTTGATGGACTCGCCATGGCGCAGTCGATAGTAGCTATGGTGCAGGTTATTATTCTGGGGGCCATTATGATCCGGCGAGACCGTAAGCTGCTCAATAAATATTTCTGGGATGGTGTCGGGCGAATCATATCCGTGACGGGTTTCAGCGTTATAACTGCATATATTATGGTCTCATTTTATCCGCTCGGCGCGCGTGATCGTGGCGTAATTACGCTGGGCACCAAACTGTTCCTTATTACCGCTGCTACCTTTGTAGTTCATGTGTTTGTATCAAATCTGCTGGGCCTAGATGAGGCTAAGCCGATAGTCAGGCGTATTCGCAAAATTGTCCTTGCACCAATTCACCTGGACATATAGAGAGCTACCTCTGTTAAACTTTGCTATACTACATAGACATGCGCAAAGACCACATTCGTAACTTTTGCATTATTGCCCACATTGATCACGGCAAATCAACGCTTGCCGACCGCTTGCTGGAGCTCACTGGTACAGTTGAAAAACGGCAGATGAAGGCGCAGCTGCTTGACCAGATGGATCTGGAGCGTGAAAAAGGCATCACCATCAAGCTCGCGCCGGTGCGTATGAAGTATAAAGAGTACGAACTGAACCTGATTGATACACCAGGACACGTTGATTTTAGCTATGAGGTTTCACGCAGCCTGGCGGCGTGCGAAGGAGCATTATTGGTTGTTGATGCCAGCCAAGGGATACAGGCCCAAACTCTCTCCAATGTGTACCTGGCCTTAGCAGCAGAGCTCGCTATTATACCGGTGCTTAATAAAATCGACCTGCCGGCTGCTAATGTGGCGAAGGTGAGTGCCGAAATAGTTAGCTTGCTCGGATGTAAACCAGAAGACATACTCCTTATTTCAGCTAAAACTGGTCAAGGTGTTGAGTCGGTACTAGAGCGTATCGTGAATGAAGTACCCGCTCCACCACCGAGTCAAGAAACCGAAACCCGAGCTCTTATTTTTGATAGCCACTATGACGATTATCGGGGCGTCATTGTATATGTCCGGGTGGTAGATGGGTGTATATCGTCCGGTGATCATATAAAGATGATGGCGACTGGCGGAGGCGGTCAAGCGCTTGAACTCGGCAGCCTAAGACCAAACATGACGCCCGATAAAGTACTATACGCAGGGGAGATCGGGTATATTGTCACTAATCTCAAGACTACCCACGATGCTAAAGTCGGTGACACTATCACGCTTGCGCGTTCGCCAAGTGCCGAGCCTTTACCGGGATATAAAGACGTTCAACCCTTCGTCTACGCGGGTTTTTTCCCAGAGAGCAATGAGCAGTACCAGGAATTAAAAGACGCTGTTGAAAAGCTCTCCTTAAGCGACTCGGCGCTCCGTTTTGAGCAAGAGAGCTCACCAGTGCTCGGCTTCGGGATGCGTATTGGCTTCTTAGGATTGCTGCATATGGACATTGTTCGAGAACGATTAGAGCGCGAGTACAACCTTAGTCTGATTGCAACCAACCCCTCGACCGATTACCGGATCCTTCTCATGAACGGGAAAGAGCTGGATATTAAAAGTGCAGCTGACTTGCCAGATCAGAGTCAGGTAGAGGTTATTCGTGAGCCTTGGGTTAGAGGGGAGATTATCGTGCCAAAGGAATATGTGGGTGCAGTTATCCAGCTCATAGCGAATCGGCGTGGCCATCAGACAAATCTCAGCTACGTCGAAGGACGAGCGCTCGTGAGCTTTCAAGCACCACTTGCTAATTTGCTCACAGATTTCTACGATCAGCTAAAAGGTATCACCAGCGGCTACGGGTCCTTCAACTACGAGCTTGACGATTATCGGGCGGAAGATTTGGTAAGACTGGACTTTTATGTTGCCGGCGAAAAGGTTGATGCGCTGTCCCTTATTGTCCACAGAAGTGAAGCCGATCGACTTGGCCGAAATACTGTCGGGCGACTTAAGACGGTTATTCCTCGGCAAAACTTCCAGGTAGCGCTGCAAGCAGCTATTGGCGGGCATATTATTGCCAGGGAGGATATTTCAGCCTACCGCAAGGATGTAACGAGCGGCCTTTATGGCGGCGATGTCAGTCGCAAGAAAAAGGTGCTCGCCAAACAAAAAAGAGGTAAGGCTCGAATGAAGCGGTTCGGCAAAGTAGATATACCCGCCGAAGCTTTCGCAGTGATGCTTAAACGTGATTAAAACTGGTATACTTCTAGGCAATGATTAACTCACTTGCCGAGAAACTGGCAACCTATGAGCCGTCAGCGGCGGCGGTAAAACTCGTGAACGAAACCCCAATTTTATTACTGGTCGGTCCGACCGGCGCAGGCAAGGACACACTGAAAGGCTATCTACTCAAAACAGGTGCCTTCCATCACATTGTCTCTCACACCACGCGCCCACCGAGAATTAATCAAGGCAAGCTCGAAGAAAACGGGGTAGATTACCACTTTATTAATAAGGAGACTGCCGAAGAATTGCTAAACGAAAAGGCTTTCATCGAGGCAAAAGTATATAGCGGCAATCTATATGGTACTAGTATTGCTGAGATCCAAGCAGCTCATGATGAGCACAAGACAGCCATGACGGACATAGAGGTCCAAGGAGTAGCTGAATACAAAACTCTCGACCCGAGCGTTGTTGCGATTTTTATATTGCCGCCGGACTTTAAAACCTGGCAGCTAAGATTAAAACGACGTTACGGTGATGTGGTCGACGAGATCGATTACCTGAGACGTCTTAAGACCGCGCAGGAAGAACTGGAACAAATGCTCAACACCAATTACTACGTAGCGGTGATTAATGACGATCTAGAGACCACATTCCATCGCGTCGAGGATATTATGCGTGCTGCCAGAGATCACAAACTTCTGGACGACCACACAGCCAGGACGGTTGCCAAGCGTCTCGCTCAAGATATACAAAATTACCTTGAGACCCATGACGAAGGCTCGAGGTAAGCTGTATGATAACGGTCTTGTGCAGGTTAACCACAGGCAGGACCACTACCTAGCACTCTTGACTGCAGAGTGCTAAAATTATACACTAAAACGTATGACGGAACGCCAGCAAAAGATATTGAGCGCTATTGTGGAACAATATGCCGAGGTAGCAAGCCCCGTCGGCAGTAATCTAATGGCAAAGCTGTTTAATGTCAGTTCAGCGACAGTTCGTGCCGAAATGGCCGAGCTTGAACATATGGGTTATATCATGCAGCCACACACCAGTGCTGGCCGGGTTCCAACCGACAAGGGCTATCGCTTCTACGTTAATAACTTAACCGAACCTGCATCAGATCTGAACAAACAGTTGCCCCGAAGCGAAAAAGCTCTATCCATCAGAGTCCACCAAGCTGGTGCACCAGAGCGGACTATCAGAAATGCTGTCGATACACTCGTGGAACTTACCCACAACCTTGGACTGGCTACCATTAGCAACCAGCTTTATATGAGCGGTTTATCCAATCTGTTCGGACAGCCGGAATTTATTAACTCAGTCCAGGTGCAGCAAGTAGCCGGTCTGTTAGACAATCTAGAGCCGTGGCTCCGTGAAGCTGCTCCAAACGAGCCGCTGAGTGTTTACATAGGGCAGGAGAATCCCATTGGCCGAAGCGCAGGCTGCACCCTTATTATTAGCCGCTTCCGCAGCCCGTTTAGTGACCGTAGCTATATCGGCACGCTCGGACCGACACGACAGAGCTATCGTCAGGTAATGAATCTGGTTGCTCGCGCCGGACGCGAACTCGAGGAGACACTCTATGCCTAAGGCAAAGCAGCCTATTCATAAGAAGCAAGATGATACTCACATCTCTCAATTAGAGGGACAAGTTCAAGAGCTCACTGAGGCATTGCAGCGTGAGCGAGCTGACGCCATTAATTTAAGACGCCGGCATGATGAAGAAGTGGGCCGGATGCGCCAATACGCCACAATACAAGTAGCACGTGAGCTATTACCGGTAATAGACAACTTTGAGCGGGCACTTAAACATATACCGCAAGAGTTAGCCACAAATGACTATGTCAAAGGTGTTGCAACTATCGTTAAGCAGTTCGAGCAAGTACTCGCTAAGATAGGGGTAGAACGTATTAAAACGGTGGGGGAGCAGTTTAACCCGACCTATCATGAAGCGGTCGGTATTGAAGAAGGTGATGGTCAGACTGAAGTAGTAAGCGAAGAACTGCAGGCTGGCTACACGTTAGGCGACGAGGTTATTAGGCACGCCATGGTAAAAGTTGTTCTCAAATAGACTCGTTATGCCTTACGCAGAATTACCTTCTGGTACAGGAAACAAGTTTGAAGAACTTATACCCCAAGGCTGGGAAGCGTTACAGTTATTTAGCATATGCGCCAGGCGGGTGGCAGGAACGATGTTGCGACACCCCAGTCTGGTTTTTACCAATGAAGATAGTTCCCAATGGGAGCTGCTTGAAGATAAGCTCATTGTTGCAACAAATACCTACTGTCTTGAGAAAGAAATAGGTAGCGAAGTAATGCGCTTAGGCATGGCGGATGAGCTGGCTAACGTGCGGGAAAAATACAGTTTACCGCAAACCATGCCGGCTAAAGAGATGAGAAAAAAATTCTAGATCGCAGGGTTTTAGCACTCTTGACACTAGAGTGCTAATTTATTACACTAGCAGTAGTTACAATTGACTGCTAAATATAATGGAAAGGTAAAAAAGTATACATGAGCAGAATCATAGGTATTGACCTCGGTACGACAAACTCGGCCATGGCAGTGATGCAGGCCGGTAAGCCTGAAATTATTACCAACTCTGAGGGTAATCGCACCACCCCGAGCGTAGTTGCAATCAATAAAAACAAGGAACGCCTTGTTGGTCAAGTTGCCCGCCGCCAACAGGTGACAAACCCAAAGAATACAATTTACGAAGTCAAGCGATTAATTGGCCGTAACTACAGCGACAAAGAAGTCCAGCGCGACCTTAAACTCATGGGGTATGAGATTGTTAAAAGCGGTAATGGCGTAAAGGTAAAAATGGGTGACAAAGAATACAGCCCTGAAGAAGTCAGCGCCATGATACTTGCAAAGCTTAAAGCAGATGCAGAAGCTTTTCTGGGCGATAAAGTCACAGAAGCCGTCATCACTGTGCCCGCCTACTTCGACGACTCGCAGCGTCAAGCTACTAAAGATGCAGGTAAGATTGCAGGTCTTGAAGTAAAGCGGATTATAAATGAACCGACTGCAGCTGCGCTTGCTTACGGTCTTGATAAAGGAGAAAAGAAAGACGAGAAAATTGCGGTCTATGATCTTGGCGGCGGAACATTCGATGTTTCCATATTGGAACTTGGTGATGGCGTCTTTGAGGTTAAGTCAACCAATGGCGATACGCATCTTGGCGGAGCCGACTTTGATCGGATTGTTATTAACTACTTTGCTGATGAATTTAAAAAAGAGCATGGTGTTGATATAACCAAAGATAACGCGGCAATGCAGCGGTTGCGCGATGAAGCGGAGAAAGCCAAGATTGAGCTTTCAACTGCCCAAGAAGTAGATATTAATCTGCCATTTCTTACTGCAGATGCTGAAGGACCTAAACACTTTGAGCACAAGCTCACCCGAGCAAAACTAGAAAGCCTGGTTGCTGAACTAATCGACAAAACTGCTGCTCCTTGCGAAAAGGCTTTGAAGGACGCCAAGCTGACCGCCTCGAACATAGATGCAGTGGTGCTGGTCGGTGGTATGACCCGCATGCCTGCTGTGCAGAAGAAAGTCAAGAGTATCTTCGGCAAAGACCCGATGAAGGGAGTCAACCCAGATGAAGTTGTTGCAGTCGGTGCCGCAATTCAGGGAGGCGTTCTACAGGGTGATGTGAAAGATGTACTACTGCTCGATGTAACACCACTAAGCCTCGGAATTGAGACCATGGGTGGCGTTATGACCAAGTTGATTGAGCGCAACACAACGATCCCAACCTCAAAATCTGAGGTCTTCTCAACGGCTGCGGATAATCAGCCGCAAGTAGAGATCCACGTGGCTCAAGGTGAACGGGAAATAATAGACGGCAATAAAAGTCTCGGGCGCTTCATCTTAGATGGTATACCTCCTGCCCCCCGCGGTATACCGCAGATTGAAGTTACCTTTAACATTGACGCCAACGGTATATTAAATGTAACTGCTAAAGACAAAGGTACGGGTAAAGAGCAGAGTATTACCATTAGCGGCTCTGGTAACTTAGATAAAAGTGAAGTTGAAAAGATGGCGAAAGAAGCGGAAACCCATGCCGAGGAAGACAAAGCTAAGAAGGAGGCGGTAGAAGCCCGCAACCTACTCGACGGTGCGGTCTACCAAGCCGAGAAGTTGCAAAAAGATAACGGCGATAAATTAAGTGAGGATGACAAGAAAACACTCCAAGAAGCTGTAGAGGCTGCTAAGAAGGTAATTGGTGACGACAAGGCAGATAGAGAAGTCCTAGAAGCTGCTGCCAAGGATTTGAATGACAAGATGATGCCGATCGGTGCCAAAATGTACGAACAAGCCACTGCGAGCGACGCGGATTCAGCTAACGACAAACCTGGTGACAAGGACGCCCCAAAGGACAAAGACGGTCCGATAGAGGGTGAGGTTGTCGACGAAAAGAAGTAGGGTGAATAATGAACGAGGCAGTCTTTAGTGAACTTGCCCTCACTTGTGGGAGCTGGCAAGAGGCGCAAAAGATCGCCGACCATCTGCTCGATAAACACCTTGTTGCCTGTGCAGAATTCATGGAGGTAAAGAGTCGTTACCGCTGGCATGGTACTCTCGCAGAAGGGGACGAAGTAAAACTTCTCCTGCAGACAACGACAGATAAATTCAACCAGATTGAAGCCGAGGTCAAAAAGCTACATAGCTACGAAACGTTCAACCTCCATGCAACCCCCCTCGCGCACGTTTCGCAAGCTGCCCAAGTTTGGCTCAGGCAAGAAACTACCAATAGTTGATAGAATGGAAGGATATGGCGAAGGCAGATTACTATGATACTTTAGGCGTCAGCAAAGACGCATCGGCCGATGAGATTAAAAAAGCATATCGTCGGGCTGCTGTAGAGCACCACCCGGATAGGGGTGGCGATGAGGCCAAGTTTAAAGAGATCAATGAGGCCTATGAGGTGCTCAAAGATGCAGATAAACGTCGGCGTTATGATCAGTTTGGTCATGCCGGAGTGGGTGGCAATGGCGGCGGCAATCCGTTTGGCGGCTTTGGCGGCGGTGCACAGAATGTCAACTTCGACTTTGGCGATCTGGGTCTCGGGGATATCTTTAGTAGCTTCTTTGGTGGTGGACAAACAAACCAGCGTCGACAGGCCCGGGGACGGGATGTGGAGGCAGGTGTTGAAATCAGCTTTGAGGAAGCAGTTTTCGGAACAGAGGTAGATCTATCTCTCAACCTCAATGATCGCTGCGAACATTGTAATGGCAATACGGTAGAACCAGGATATGAGTTAAAGACTTGCGATCAATGTCAGGGCTCGGGACAAGTGGTGAGCGTGACGCGCACTATTTTTGGTAACATTCAGCAGGCGACTGTTTGTCCGAAGTGTCACGGCAGCGGTAAGATTCCGGAAAAAATCTGTTCGGTCTGTCACGGTAAGGGTACACAGTCAAAACGGCAAATAGTCCAGTTGAAAATACCAGCTGGCATTGATGACGGTTCTACCATTCGTTTGCGGGAACACGGCGAAGCCATTGCCAATGGACCGAAGGGCGACCTTTACGTAAACGTACGGGTTAAGCCCCATAAGAAATTTACCCGGGAAGGCGATCTGATTCTCAGTGAAGAGCATATTGACATAGTAGACGCGGCACTGGGAACTGAGATGGAGGTAGACACTGTTGATGGCCCGGTCCGCATGAAAGTGCCTTCTGGCACCCAATCTGGCTCGGACTTTAAGCTATCTCACCATGGCGTACCGCATCTAAAAAGTGGTGGTCGAGGAGCCCATATCGTGACTATTATTGTTGATACACCAACCAAGCTTAGCCGGCAACAGCAGGAATTACTGCGCAATTTTAAAGCTGGACAGAAGAAGCGCTCTCTTTTCTAAGAACGATACGTGCCCTGAACTCTGTGATGAGCTACTTTAACTGGCCTTAGCTCCTGCTCAGCACGTTCGAGCATTGAATTGGCTGTGTCACCAGGCTGGTATAGCGTACCACTGATAGATATTCCAAAACCAAGCTCCTTCAAGTCTTGCCTGCCCTCAAAAGGGAGCGAAAGATCACTACTAAGGCGCGCTACAAATGTGCCCAAACGCTGTTCTGGTGACAAAGAAGCTACTGACGGATCTCGAGTGGTAAGTTCAGCAAAGACTGCGAACTCATCACCGCCAAGACGACTTGAATGGACATCATCTCCTCTACCCCAAGCTAGCAAATCGTCAGCTTGATCTTGATGGCGGGTGTGCTGTTTTAGTGTCGCTCCGATAGTTGCTAATACCTGATCCCCTTCAGCATGCCCGCCCGGATGTTTATCGTTGATTGCCTTAAAACTGTCTACATCCCCTAAAAGCAGGGCATGCACTTGATGAGGCTGAGCATTCTCAAGTCTTCGATTAACCTTTGCAAGAAACGCCCGCTTGGTTAATAGCCCAGTAAGGTCATCGTGCGTAACCTCATGCCTAAGTCGCGCATTCTCTCGTTGCAGCCTTCGTTTGCTTAATGCAAGGCTACCCAGGCCTATAATCATCACGAGCTCGCGAGTAGGCAGGTGCCGACTTTCGTGTCGATTCATAATGCAAATTATAGCATAAAATAGTCATCAAAACAAGTATAAGATTTGGCACTTATACCATGAGTGTAGGTAAGCGTGGTATAATTCGGCGTATGAGAGAGTTCATACGTAAGTACCGTTACGTAAGGTTTGTGAACAATTATATACAGAACTACCTTAGGAACAATTCAGACAAGTTCCCGCGTGTGTCGGAAGACACAATTATGATGCCGGGGTTCAAACCTCATAGAGCGGTTGATATGTATGTTAAAAAATCCGGGCTTGATGTTCATACGGTCAATGAAATAAGTGGCGATGCGTGCAACAGAGGCTACTTTGATACGAACAACGGTCAAGGTTTAAGGTTAACTGATAAAGGCAGGAAGCTACTCGATTTTCCCCTAGGTACGCTCGACGACTTTCTTAGTGAATACGGCAGTGCAATCTCGTTTTTAACTGGTGCATTTTTTGTAGCTGTAGTTTTTGGCCTAGGAAAATTAATAGAACTTATATGGCACTTGTTATAATAGAAACATGAACAAGAAAGCCAAGCCCACCAATGAAATCACCAAAGAAGAGTTCTTCAAGGTGCTGAAAAAGGTGGCTCGGAAGTCCAAAAAGAAGTAGTTGTAAATTCCACATGGCTTGTCAAGGGTAATTTCGCTTGAGCGGTTTGACTGCTTAACTGTTGGGGGTTTATAATATGTCTTAATCGGTCTTTGGTAAGACGTTACAAGAGACTGACGGAGTTTTACGACGATATCGACTAGCAGCCTTACCGCAATTAGGTGAATGAATTCTTTAATAGCTAGGCACGTGAAATTCAGCGAGGGTAAACTTACTGTTTGTAAGAGCCCTCGTTTTTAATTCTCTGAAAGTTTCCCCAGAATAACCAAAAAAGTCGGCTGTACTGGCCGACTTATTGGTTACCGCAATCAGGTGAATGAGCGAGCATACTCCGGAAAGTATGCTACGAGCGTATGCTCGCTAACAGTTATTGTACACACTCCTGCCATACCATGCAACACACTATCCCATCTGGTGGCTTATATTTTTGTATATCTCTTATGCTTTTGCTACTTTTCCAAGCAATGCCCAGAACATAGGTTGATAGTCATTGCGGTGGCTGTACCTAAATGCATATTCATCCGCATAAGCCTGCAAGTATTGAGGGTCTACATGGCGGTAAACCCCCTTAATCCCTCGCTTCATGTTTGACCATAAGTTCTCAACGTTTTGTGTATGAACTCTGCCTACAACATACTGTCGTTCACCATGATTAACCGTGTTATGCTCATAGCCCCGCCTGTTAAGTAATTTGTAAGAGCCATGCTCATCTGTGTAGACAATAGCACTATTATCAACGCTTTTCTCAATCTCAGGTACAAGAACTCTAACGCCACTACTTTTAACATGACGTACTTTAGCTCTACCTTCACGCTCAACCATACCGAATACAACTTGTTTGTTATGAGGCTTAGCAGTACTGCGACGTTGAGGGTTAGCTCCTAGATACATTTCATCTAATTCAACCTCGCCAGTTAAATTACTATCCTCATCATCGCTCATCATAGAGCGTATTTGATGAAACATACGCCAAGCCGTCTTGTAGGTTACGCCAAGCTCTCTCTCAAGCTGTTTAGCTGATATACCAGCTCTAGTGCTAGCCATTAGATAAATTGCATAGAACCATAGAGTAAGAGGAGTAGATGACTTATGAAAGATAGTGTCTGCTGTAGGGTGTACATGATGACCACATACTTCACAGCTAAATGACTTACGAGTTTTCATTAAGTGGTGAGGCGTAATCTTTTTACAGACTTTACAGGTAATGCCGTCAGGATATAGATATTCTTTAAGCCAGATTAAACACGCCTGCTCATCTGGGAAGTCAGTTTGAAAGTCTTTAATTGTATACCTCATTGTTCTCATACTTACAGTATACACCCCTGATTACCTACTGTCAAGGGATAATTGCCTAAGATTTTATTTGTGACTTTATCAAGGTTAAGCATAAACTACTTGCGGTATATTAATAATGGATTAATAATAATAAAGCAATGCGCCATCGTCGCTTAAACGAGTCCGGCTTTATACCACTCCTCATTACCATCTTATTGGTGGTCGGCGTACTGATCTATTTGGTATACATTCGTGTGCATCATGCCAAACACTGAATGATGCTGTGGCAAAAGGGATTGCTAAAATCTTGAAAAAGTGTTTCAATACTAACTCAACTCTATATTTCTATGACACATCAACCCATTGTTATTGGACGCAGTGAATTCCTAAACTTTATAGGTATCGCTGCTCGTATACCAGCCAAGATAGATACGGGCGCCTATCATTCAGCGATCCATTATGTTCATGCCCAAGAAATTGAGCGTGAAGGACTCAAGCTGCTTTATGCTGAACTGCTCGGTCACCCCAGCGCCCGGACTGTTTGTCCAATGGAATTTTCTGATTACAAGCTGGTCGCTGTCAGGAATTCATTTGGCACAACCGAGATACGGTATAAGGTGAGATTAAAAGTGAAGATTGGTTCTAAGCTTTGCTATGCTTCATTTACGCTCGCGAACAGAGCAAATAATTTAATGCCAGTCCTAATCGGCAGAGAACTACTCGGTAACCGCTTCTTGGTCGATGTTTCGCGTACAGGTGTTGATCGCCGGCAACTACGAACATTGTATCGGCAACCACTGGTAACGCCACAAGAAAGTAAGGTGTAGATGTGCGTATTGTAATTTTATCCAAAGGAGCTAAAAACTACTCCACGAGGCGCTTAAAAGAAGAGGCGCTTAAACGTGGGCATACAGTGCGGGTTGTTAACTACGCTAAGTGTTTTGTGACGCTTGAGAACGGCAATACCCAAGTGCACTATAAAGGTAAGGAGGTTCGGGGTGTTGATGCGGTTATTCCGCGCATTGCTACAAATCTTACCAGATATGGGTCATCAATTGTTCGTCAATTTGAGACTCAAAATGTATTTACTGCCACCACATCTATATCTATTGTGCGGTCTAGAGATAAACTTCGATCAATACAGCTACTCGCGAAAGCGGGTGTCGGTATACCGAAGACAGTTTTTGCTCGTGAAACGGCTGACTTTAAAGGAGTGCTCGAGCAAGTCGGTGGCGTACCGGTTATTATTAAAGTGGTGCGTGGTACGCACGGCAACGGGGTGGTGTTAGCGGAGACCCCCAAAGCAGCTCTTGCGGTTATGCAGGCATTCTACGTAGAGGGGGTGAATTTCTTAGTACAAGAGTTTATTAAAGAAAGCGCAGGCGTAGATATCCGGGCCTTTGTCGTAGATGGCAAGGTTGTCGCCAGCATGATACGTCAAAGTCTTGATGATGACTTTCGCTCTAATTTGCACCAAGGAGGCGAGGGTATAAGCGTAGAGCTTACGCCAAAAGAACGCCGTACGGCTGAACGGGCTTCTAAAGCAATGGGTCTAAGCATCTGTGGTGTTGACATGATGCGCAGCAACCGAGGGCCACTGGTGCTGGAAGTTAACGCAAGTCCAGGTTTTTCCGTTGAACAAGTAACCGGCAGTAACGTTGCAGAAGAGGTTATAAAGTATGTCGAGCACGCTGCGGTAACCCGACGGGATAAAGACAAAGTCGGTGCATAAAACAGATACGATTATTATGCTCATGGTATTATGAAAGCATGTCCTCAGTTATATTTTTGCTTGGTATAGTTCTGATACCGATTGCGCTTCTTATCTTCTTCAAAATTAACGCCACAATTGTATTTCTAAGTCTGTGCCTTGGTAATGTACTGACACAATTTGTGGCAAGTAGCGCTAATCCATTAAAGAGCTTCTTAAGCACTTCACCGGTCGTAACGGACTTACACCCAAACAATAATTGGAAATTATTACTTTTACTATTGCCGGTAGTCATCAGTATGTTGCTTCTTGTACATACAGCAAAGAAGGGTTCTCACAAGGTGCTCGACATCATTATGTCAGTGGGCGTAGGTTTAGTTGGGGCGCTCTTGGCGGTACCACTTCTGCCTATGAGTACGGCACAGAATATAGTGAACAATTCCCTCTGGACCCAGCTTGCTAATCATCAGGCGGCTATTGTCAGCTTGAGTGCACTTATTTGTCTCATTGGTGTATATATGCAACGCACCAAGGGAGGTGGCGGCAAGCATGGCAAACACTTAAGTTGAGCCCACACTCAATTGACTTTTAATCAGAAAAACGGATAATGTAAGAAGTTATTTACTACCGGTAAGGTTATATATGGGCCCATAGCTCAGCCGGTTAGAGCACCTGCCTTTTAAGCAGGGTGTCGTGGGTTCGAATCCCACTGGGCCCTCCAAGAAAACTTTCTAGATGAATATTTTAGCTTACTGAATGCTTGTATCTGTTAAAAAGTTATAAATCCTACAGGCTGTAATTAGATTTTAGAATCAAAAAATAACTTAGCGGAAGTATTAACAAGCTCGGCGGCAGTTTTGTTTACTTTTTTTGAATACGCTTTGCTCATTTTATATCCATAAGTGTAAGCAAACCATCTCTGAGTATCTTTACCACCAAAAAACCAATCACTATGATTGTAATCCCTATTATCTAAGTTCTTCTTAGCTTTGTCTATTTCTTCTTGCTTGATTTTGACCTGGGCATATATAGGAGTTTTACCGCTATATTCTTCTTCAAACAACGTAGCTAACCCCTCAGAAATCATTGCTTCACCAAGTGATAAACCATATCCTGGATTACGCCATCTCATGCAGTGATGCGTTTCATGAAGAATAGTTGATACCATATCTTCAACTGTAAAAGTTGTGAACTTAGGGTCTAGGCTGACGTAGATATTGTAAGGACCAGGCGAATAGCCCCCAATACCAATCTCTGGTATAACGTTCATTGGAGCATTGACGAAGATAACGTCAATTTTGTCAGCATTTAGCTTGTTGCGAATAATTTTTAAGCCTTCGCTAAAGCCTTCTTCTATTTTTCTAATAATCTCTGTCCCAAACTCGTTACTTGCATTTGAAATATATTTATTGATTGGCATAGATATACAGTAACATGCTAAACGATATAACCCCTACTAGGAATATATTGCATTCAACCTTTTCTTACTAAGTTGCTCTTGTCTATATAGATTATCTAGAAGTACCCTCCATCTAAGAAGTTCTTCAACCAAAATATATAACTTATTTCTTTGGTGGACCTCCATTTTGGTAATATATAACTACAGTAACTTCTTAGATTTTATGTGTCTTTGCAACTTTTACAGCTACAAAGCTCAAACCATAAGTTACTATTCCTACACCAAAGAACAACGCCATCAACAATACCGCAGCATTATTTCCATTTTTCGCAGCAACTACACCTGAAGAAAATGCACCTGCTATAGACAAAAAGCCAATCACTGGTTTTACGCCCAAAAGATGCGAGCTGCGTGAAGTGAGAATATGGGCAAACGAACCAAACATTAAGCCAACGCCCAGTGCTATATGCGCAACAAGTATTGTTGTCTGCACAGCGCTATGCTTGTGCGGATTATAACCAATTACTGTCGTAAGCAGCGTACCAAGTACAAACTCTGCTATTAGCATAATGAGCAACCAGGTGACTGCTCTCTCTACAATACGATACTTTCCATCTTTCATGTCTAATCTTCCTTTAAATCTTGTTTCACTTTGTTAAATTGTTCCTTGGTTATCTCGCCCTTGGCGTAACGAGCTTTGAGTATTTCAAGTGCGTCTTCGTTAGTACGATGGTGCCAATATCCATGTCGCCAGCGGCCTCCCCACAACCAAAAGCGCCCAAAGACTAAGAAAATAACTAGAATAAATATGAACCACCCAATCGGCCACCAGAACCAGTGGCTGTTATTGAAATATGCTTGCATGTTTTGCTCCTTTCGTTAGTTTTACTAAGAAGGGTCAACATGCAAAAAGCCTTACACGTCAACCCAGACCGGCTAAATACAATACCGGTCTGGAAATTTACGAATAAGGCTTGAAAAGTCTTACTTGGAGATACGGGCAAATACCCGATCTGTTCGGTGACCGAAGTCACCTAAATAAATTTCCTATACCATTGTACTATATTCAAGCGAAGCTAGAATTAGAGATCTCAATTATAAGTCTGAAATAATGGGACGTGATTTAATTAATTCGGTTGCTACAGCGTTCACGATGGCCCTCCAAATATATTCAATGCAGCCTCATCACATTTCATAAAAATTTTATATATTTACATTAACTAAAGTGGGGTTTAAAGTTAAGTATAGATAAGATAAAAAGCAATAAATGAAAAAACTGTCATATTTACTAGTAGCAACCTTATTCATTAGTTTCATAAATGCTCCATCTGTGTTTGCTGCTGGGTATACTTGGACTGATGTTACTGCATCAGGGGCTGAACATAACCTAGCTTGGCAATCAATAACCTCCAGCTCATCTGGCCAATACCTGGCGGCAGTAGCACACCCGGGTGATATCTATACCTCATCTAACTATGGAGCCAGCTGGACTGATGTTACTGCATCGGGAGTCGGACATAATCTAGTCTGGTTTTCCATTACTTCAAACTCCACCGGCCAATACCTAGCGGCAGTAGCTATAGGTGGTGATATCTATACCTCATCTAACTATGGAGCCAGCTGGACTGATGTTACTGCATCAGGGGCTGAACATAACTTAAATTGGGTTTCCATTACCTCAAACTCCACCGGGCAATATTTAGCGGCGGTAGTGAGTAATGGTGATATCTATACCTCATCTAACTATGGAGCCAGCTGGACTGATGTTACGCCATCAGGGGCTGAACATAACCTAGCTTGGCTTTCCATAGCTTCTAGTTCAACTGGCCAATACCTAGCGGCAGTTGTGCAAGGTAGTGGCGATATCTATACCTCATCTAACTATGGAGCCAGCTGGACTGATGTTACCGCATCAGGAGTCGGACATAACCTAAATTGGTATTCAATAACTTCGGATTCTACCGGCCAATACCTAGCGGCAGTTGTGCAAGGTAATGGCGATATATATACTTCCTCTAACTATGGGGCAAGCTGGACTGATGTTACCGCATCAGGAGTCGGACATAACCTCAATTGGTATTCAATCACCTCCAGCTCATCTGGCCAGTATTTGGCAGCAGCTGTACTTGGCGGAGATATATATACCTCCTCTAACTATGGAGCCAGCTGGACTGATGTTACTGCATCAGGGGCTGAGCATAATTTATTTTGGCAATCAATCACCTCCAGCTCATCTGGCCAGTATTTGGCAGCAGGTGTAAATGGCGGCGATATTTATACTGCCAATAACACTTCATTGGCTCCAGTCAGTTCAAGTAGCAGCTCTTCTCCTGCTTCTGCACCTAACACTTCTACTCCCTCTGCTCCTAACACTGGCTATGGCCAACCTATACCCGCCACTACTAAGACTATTATCTATAGCTTAGCTTTAGGTTCGTTTATAGCCTTAGGTTCAGGGCTATATTTAAGGAAGAGAAGCTTAAAAGACTAACTACTTTAGTTCGCTTACACTTAAATCTAAATCTATTTAATCTTTCGCTTTAATTTCCAACAAGACTAGTAAAGACAACTAGTCTTTCATTAAACTTAATTTAATAACGACAAGTATGGCTAAATGATTTTGTCATTTCTCAACAATATTTGGGGCACCCTTGCCAGTGGTTATTAACTTAAATAGGCTGTCGTTAATATAGTAATCCCAGGCAGGAGCGCATTTATCATAGCAGGCTATTGATGGCACCAATCCTTTATGAGTAAACGTTAATAGAGTTTTATCGCCACTCTTAGTAATGTCAAAAACAATATCTGTGCCTGTCCATTCTTCTTTATCTTTCACAAAACTGATATGGCTACCTATAACATGCCATGTAACGTTTTTATTAGGTACTAGCTTGGTAATCTTTTGCTTAGAATAGTGAATATCCTGGTAACGATAAGTCCATTCTGAACCTAATTTATCTGTAGCGCCTTCAATATTACCCGACCACCAGTCACGAACATTGATAACTGCATTAAAAACCTCAACTGGAGATTGCTTTACTTCAAACGTGATTGTCAGGTCATTTTGATTAGTCATACATATAATAATAGCAGTGGCTTAAAAGTACATCCATAACTTATAACTCCCACTAGGAATATATTGCTTTCAACCTTTTCCTGCTAAGTTGTTCTTGGCATATAGATTATCCAGAAGCACTCTCCATCTAAGAAGTTCATTGTTGCCTATCTCATAGGAGTTACAATACATACACAGACTTTGTATTATTGTTATATAATATACTCATGAGAAGCAATACATCATATACCGCTATTATTGAACAGGACGCAACCACAGGATATTATGTGGCCTATATTCCCGATTTACCTGGAGCTCATACTCAAGCAGAAACATTAGAAGAATTAAAAGATAATTTAAAAGAGGTTGTCGAGTTAGTGCTTGAAGAAAATCCTAAAGGTAGACCAGAATCATACTTTATAGGCACACAACTAGTGACTATTTAGGTAAAGATTATGGGTAGCGATTTACCTGTTTTAAAGCCAAAAGAAGTGGTAAAAATTCTCAACAATCTTGGCTTTAAGTTGGTTAGACAGAAAGGCTCACATCAACAATTTCGTCATTCTGATGGTAGGGCCACTACTGTGCCCATGCATAAGTCCAGGGATTTATCGCCTATTCTACTAAGGCAAATTTGTAAGGATATAAACCTTACTACTGACGAGTTTTTAAAAACTAAATGAATTGTTACCTCTTAAACAGCGTATAACCCTCACTAGGAATATGATGCATCCATCCTTTTCTTGCTGAGCTGTTTCTGCCTATATAAATTATCCAGAAGCACTCTCCACCTAAGAAGTTCCTGGGTGAAAATATATAACTTATTTCTTTGGTGGACCTCCAAACTTACTATTTAGCAAGCTGCTTGTTAAAATGACGCTATGATAAGTGATGAAATTATAGCTCTTGCAAGAAATATTAGTCCAAATCTTGAGCCGAACTTAATATCCTTACTGCAAGGTGGTTTTAGTTCTCAGGCATATAAAGTAAGCCCAAAAGATAGTGCGCCTTTCGTATTACTTGTCGAAAGAGAAGGTGGTGTAAGCAATCAAGATTATGGACTGGCTTATGTGGTTCTGACTCTTCTCAAAGAACATAAATATAGATATTCTCCAAAAGCGCTATGGTTAAATGACAATCACACGGCTTTAGCCATAAGTTATTTTGACGGAACGGTTTCTAATAAAGCCAACCTAAATAATTTAGATACAGAAAAATTAGCCATCCAGGTTATAGATAGCTTGTTAGACACATCAGTTATTGCTTTGGAAAAGTACAAACAATTAGCCAAAGAGTATGGTGTAACTCAAAATCCTATAGAGACCTCTAAAGAGGGAGCTAAACTTTACGGTACTGAGTGGCTAGAAATTGTAGAACATTCATGTCCTGACAAAGATATTATTGACTGGTTAAAACCAAGAGTCGAGCGTTCAGTCAGGTTGATTAACGAAGCTAAAGAACATACGCCTACTTTCGGGCACGGTGACCCCAGTAACCCTAATATATTAATCAAGTCAAACGGTGATTTTATGTTGGTAGACTGGGCTTCGGCCAAATTTCATACATCAGGTCCAGAGTTTTTTGTCGCCTATACTACGCATTTAACTGACTTCATGAAACCCTATAGAGAAGTGCTCATAAAACATGTAGCCAATATGCTAAATATCCCTGTAGGTGAATTTAGAGATAGAGTGACCAACTTTAGGTTAGCTTCGGAAGTTTTTGATGTTAACTGGGCGGCTATGATGATGGCCAAGGTTAATTCTGGTGAAACAAAAGGCGATGTTGATGAATTGCGCAAGATAGCCCATGAACGTATTAAATTATACGAACAGGATTTTGAAACTTAGTGATAAAGTTCGAAATCCGTACCTATAATACCCCTCCAACGCTCCATTTCATCAACCAGGGAGTGTAAATTATCTGTGCGCTGCACCTCCAATTTAAGGTCATATACGACCACAATAACTTCTTAGTCATGAACAGAAATCCAAGAACCAGTCTATACCCCGTTAATTAATAGCTAGTTAAGTATAGGCTGGTGTTTGTATATTAAGACTATGCCTACACCAGTTGATACTACTCCTACGGTCGCTATTATGTAAACGAATGGGCTAAAAGTAGATGGCCTACCAAAGCCTGTATTAGGTGCATTCGGTGAGCTGGTAGTATTATTTATGGCTATGGAAGTGCTGTTGCTGTTTGTAACTACCGGATATGGTGTTACGTAAGCATAGTAGACGCCATTTAATATGCTTGAATTATGCTGGCGCTGGCCGCCTAAGACATAAACATAATTGTTATAGGTTACAGCTGTAGCTGAATCTAGAGCTTGAGGTAAGCTGTTAGGACTAGTAGTCCAGCTGCCAACCGTGCCGTCGCTGTTAAGAGCTGCATAGTAGACATTGCTTTGATCGCCATTAGTGCCATTGTAACCACCCAAAATATAGACATTGCCGTTAACTGTAACAGCGTCTTCACCCCATAACTCTTGAGGAAGGGTATTGGAATCTGTTAACCAGCTACCGACCGAACCATCACTGTTTAACTTAGCGAAATAAATGGTATTAAGTATGCTGCCAGTAGTTTCGCCGCCAAAAACATAGACATAGCCATTAGCTGTTACAGAAGCAGCAGTATCCAAACCTTGAGGTAAAGTGCTTGGGCTAGTAGTCCAGCTACCGATTGATCCATTGCTGTTAACCTTGGCATAGTAGACAGTATTGTTTTCAGTTCCACTATACCCACCAATTACATATATATAACCGTTATCTACGACTGATGTTGCGTCATCAAGTATTGATGGAAGTACCGTGCCATATGTCCAGTTACCGATTGACCCATCGCTGTTTAGCTTGGCATAAAATGTTGCTTGGGTAAAGTTGATACTGTTATACCCACCCATTACATAAACGTAGCCGTTATAGGTAACTGCGGTGATTCCTGATAGATTTAGCGGTAAAGTGCTTGGGCTAGTAGTCCAGCTACCGATTGATCCATTGCTGTTAACCTTGGCATAGTAAGTGCTGTTGAGATAATTACCGACGCTGCCATAACCGCCAATTTCATAAACGTAGCCGTTATAGGTAACGGCCGCTGCCCCTTGGACCCCTTGAGGTAAAGTGCTTGGGCTAGTAGTCCAGCTACCGATTGATCCAGGTGCTGCTGCAAATACTGTAGGTGCTATTAAAATAGATGCCAAAAGGACAGTTGTTAGCCAAAGACTGGCTCTCTTTAAATGCTTATTCAAGTACTTCATCTTACTCCTACGCATAAGTCTTTATTTAATTATAATAAAATAGACAATTATAGTTTGCAAGTATATCCTTGTATATTGAGGACTATACTGCAATTATTGAACAAGACGCAACCACAGGGTTTTATGTGGCTTATATTCCTGATTTACCTGGTGCACACACCCAAGCAGCAACACCTGAAGAACTCAAAGATAATATTAAGAGGTCGTTGAGCTTGTACTAGAAGAAAACCCTAAAAGTAAACCAGAATCATACTTCATTGGCAATCAACTTCTAACTATATAGCCACAAACATATGAGTAGTGAGTCTTCTGATAAAGATATATACTTCTTCAGTCACTTTGTGATCCCTGCCACTGTATAATCATTTTTACCATGGAAGATTTTAGCGATCGCATTTACAGGTATTTCTTAAACCACTATCCAGAATTATCCATAGAACAACAATTTCATTTTGCGAACCGGCTGTATTTATGGAGCCAAGAAGCTGAAGCCAAGCGACTGCTCGATAATTTACGCCCTCAAATCACGAGCAACGGAAATGTATTGGCAGCGATTCATCAAGTCATTGAAGATAGAAAAGAAACAAAATCTGCAAAGAACGATCTTGCTCAGCGGCGCAGCCCATATTTTAAAAAATACCCTCTGCAGAGAACATGTCTTGCTGCATTATTTAGGATCATGATACTCAAGACAGTTTATTCTATAGACGCTAAACAACATTTCTATGAGTGCTTTGATAAAAAAACGGTAGAGTTTTATAGAATAATGCTCCTTGACGATTCACAAGCCATACGAATCTTTTCTACTCATGCAGTTAACTTTTTATATTTGTATCAAATAGTCATTAAACAGGAACATACAGAATCTATTGCAACGCGGATCTTTAAAATTGGCCAAGAAGGCTATAACCAGAATGACCCAATAGAGCTAAAGTTACTCATGTACTTATATACTCACTGCATCATTGGCGAATCGCTGTTTTATTATCGCAACGTAGAAAGCAATCGAGCTGTCTATGATGAGATGATAGGTTATCTCGAGCGCATTATAGAGAAGCACTTCAAAAAGATAAGCTTAGATAACAAATTGGAATTTCTGGTTTGTGCAAAAATCTTAGGATTTGATTCTGCCCACACGTCAGCAATATTTGATGAAGCACGCATGTCGCTCGCATCCCACGGTACTTATTTGGTTGACAAATATAATGTTCATACCAAAAGCACCCCAATAAGCCTGGGGGCTTCAGAACACCGCAACACACTCTTCTTAATGGCGTGCCGCCCATTCAGGCCCTTAACGTAGGTCATACTTTTTAAGGATTGGGTTTTGAAGTGTTCTTTTTGTTTCATCAAGCTTAGCCTAAAATATAGAAACAATGGAAAACAAATTATATGGAGGAATTGAAGCAGGTGGAACTAAATTTGTCTGCGCAATTGCAAAGTCCCCGATAGATATTCTCAGTCAAGTGACTATTGATACCACCACTCCAAGAGAGACGCTTCAAGAGGTGATCGCTTTTTTTAGAAGTGGCTCGCGTGTCGGCAGCTTAGGTATTGCATCTTTTGGTCCGCTTGATTTAAATGAGCACTCTCCAACTTACGGCTCTATTACGACTACACCAAAACCTGGTTGGCAAAATGTCAGCCTACTCGATGAACTAAAGGGAACCTTGAACACCAATATCGCTATTGATACAGACGTGAATGCCGCAGCGCTAGGCGAACACCTATACGGAGCCGGCATGGGGGTAGATAACATGATTTTTCTTACTGTAGGAACGGGGATTGGCGGCGGTTTTATTGCGAGGGGCGAAATTTTCAAAGGTCTGTCGCACCCAGAAATAGGACATACCTTAATCCCTCGTTTAAATGGGGATGATGTCCAAAGCTCTTGTCGGTATCACAATAATTGCCTCGAGGGTCTCGCAAGCGGAACTGCTTTGAAGGCACGAGCTGGGCAAGCGGCAGAATATATCCAAGACGAAAATGTGTGGGAGGTAGAAGCAAAATATTTAGCGTATGGAATAAGTAATATTATCCTTACTGTTATGCCGGAGAAAATCATTATTGGTGGCGGCGTGATGAAACACAAAGGATTGATTGAAAGGGTGCGTGATCACCTTATAGATACCCTCAACGGCTATATTAATTTGCCCATAGTTAATGAAGACATTGAACAGTATATTGTTTCCCCGTCACTTGGTGCCTTAAGTGGTGTAACCGGAGCCCTCGTACTTGCTGCCAGCAGCCCTCATGATTAAGTAACACTAAGACTTTTGCTATCATCAGATATATGAAGACTCGTTTTAAGTTAACCCCCGCTGTTTATCTATTTCTCAGACGGGATAATCAAATCCTACTTCTAAAACGTGCTAACACCGGCTACCAAGATGGGCTGTACGGCGTGCCCGCAGGCCATATTGATGGTGGTGAGCTTGCCATGGCAGCAATGTGCAGAGAAGCCAAAGAAGAAGCAGGCATTGATATAAAAGAAGATGACTTACGGCTTGTGCACGTGACGCATCGTCTCAACGGTTCTCCAGAGCAAGAAAGAATAGATTTGTTTTTTGAGTGTGAAAGTTGGAGGGGGGTAATTACCAATAAAGAGCCTGAAAAATGTGATAATTTAAAGTGGTTTCACATCGATGGACTGCCAACTAATATGATTCCCCACGTACGAATAACTTTGGAAAAATCACTACAGGGGCATTACTACTCAGAGTACACATTTGAGCCTTAAGCAAATCCCCGTTAAATTAAAGTGCCCTTCTAGCCAACAGTTGTTTTGAACAAGTGGCCGATTGCGAAAGTGGCAGCCATTGCAAGCGCACCACCAATTACCACCCGGATAACTGCTCGGCGCCGGGAAGCGTCACCAACAACTGCACTCAAGTAGCCGGTTATGCTGAGAGCTGCGAGCACGGCGATAAACGTTATAGTAACTCGTAAATTTTGGCGTACTATAAGAATAGCGAGCAGTGGGATTACGCCTCCGACAGTAAAGGACAATAACGAAGCAATGGCGGCGTGCCATGGATTATTTAGGTCTTCTTCGTCCAAATTAAGCTCTGCCTCAAGGTGTGCTTTAAGGGCATCATCTTTGGAAAGCTCTTTCGCGACAAGTTGAGCAGTCTGAGCACTCAGTCCTTTCGACTCATACGCTCTGGCGAGGCCTGCTAGTTCATGCTCAGGGTCTTCCTTTAGACGGATCTTCTCCTGGTTGATGTAGGATCTCTCGGAATCACGTTGGCTGCTGACAGAAACATACTCACCAACTGCCATGCTCAATGCACCAGCTGCCAGGCCAGCTATGCCAGCAGTAATAATTGTTCCACGGTGAGAGGTAGCACCAGCAACGCCGAGAGCAATACTCGCAACAGACACAATGCCGTCGTTCGCTCCAAGCACTGCAGCACGCAGCCAGTTCAGCCTGGTATTTGATAGTGGATCGTCACTATTTGCCATAATCTTTCCTAGTTAGTATAAGTCATAGTATATAAATAGGGACATTAAATAAGCTACACTTTAAGTGCCTCTGTGGATATTCATAATCATTATCGACCGTATTGTCATCAAGACCTCGCCTGACTACGCGGTGGCTGCTGCTTATTTAGTATTTGGAAGACGACGTATTAATTCACAGAACTCAGTGGTAAACTTAAATTCCATCTCCTTGGCTGCTTCACGAGGAGTGAACCAAGTATAGGCATCCTCGTTACTTTCTGGGTCCAGTGTAATCTTAGTCGTTTCCGGTAGGTCGACTTCATAAATTACGAAGATAAGCGGCACACGTGTACCGCCTACAGAAATAGTAATTTTAGTGAGCAGCGTCACCAGCTGCTTGGGCGTACCTTCATAGGTAACGCCAAGTTCTTCGTTTAGTTCCCGTTGCAAGGTCTCAGAAAATACTTCACCCCTATCTACCCGCCCGCCGGGTAGATCCCAGTGAGCAGCGTTACCACTGAACTCAGGGATATGAACCATTAATATCCTGCCAGCTGCATTACGAATAAGGGCTTTAATCCCGACCTGAAACAGCTGCACCGACATAAAATAATATTACCAGCTATACTGTCCTCATGCAGCTATACGCGATTCGGCATGCCCGCACCAGCTCAAATGAACGGCAAATAATCAACGGGCAATATGATGACGAGATCTCCGCGGGCGGACGCCAAGAAATCCCGCTGCTGGTAGAAAAACTCCGTCCGCATAAGTTCGACACTATCTATTCATCACCGCTTAGGCGTGCCATGGGGACAGCATTGCCCATTGCCGAGGAGCACAATGTCGACATAAATGTGGACCGGCGCATTATAGAAGTGAATATGGGATCTTTTTCTAACAAGCCGTACGATTCAATGGTTCCAATTTTCGGTAAAACCTCTTCCGAACTGCTTGATACGTATGAATATGACTTAAGGAAATATGGCGGAGAGTCGGCCGAGGAAGTACGCGCGCGGGTTAACTCTTTTATGGGCGAGCTTAAGACCGCTAATTACGCGGCGGTTTTAGTGGTGACGCACGGCGGCATTATCCGCTGGCTACACTATCTCATTAATGGTCGAAAAACCGGTAAAGTACCAAACCTGAGCATACATAAGTTCTTGCTCTAAAAAACCACAAGCCAATAATCTTGCTAACGAGCAAAAATATTGTAGTAACAATTTTTACATACGAACGGAGGGTCCGCGCTTAGACTATTAATAAAGGCAAATACTAACCAAGAGGAGGACCCGATGAGTAGGGTATTGCTTGTATTGTCTGCGCTCAGTCTGTTGATTCTTATGGCAGGTACTGCGCTGGTGCCACAGAATCCTGTTTTCTGGCTGGCTACCAACAGCGGCCTCTATCAGGTTATACGAGGTGTGTTGGCGGTCATTCTTCTTGCTCAGAGCGTAACTGAGCCGCCACGGCACTGGTTATTAAGGGGATTGGCGGGAGTCGTATCCATTGGCATTGTTGCTTGGGTGGTCGTAGTTGCCTACTTAGGCAGTATGCTGTTCCTCGATGTAATCAGTTTGCTGGCCGCTGCTTGTGCGATTGGCGTCACGGCAATGGAATCAGCCGCTTTACCGCATAGCCCCGCCCCCCCATCACTCCTAAGTATCACCTTAAACATCACCAAATATAACTTGATATAATATATATAAAGTAACTAAAGAGAGAAGCTCAACAATGAGTGGTCATAGTAAGTGGTCAACAATTAAACGCCAGAAGGGTGCAAAAGATGCTGCTCGCGGTGCAGTCTTTACGAAACTCGGTAACGCGATAGCGATCGCCGCTCGCAGTGGAGCTGACCCTGATACTAATTTTTCTCTACGCCTAGCCATAGATAAAGCCAAGGCTGCCAATATGCCAACTGCCAATATTCAGCGTTCGATTGACCGAACTAAAGATAAAAGCTCCGATCAACTCCAAGAAGTGCTCTACGAGGGTTATGGCCCAGGCGGCGTGGCTATTTTAGTAGAGTGCACAACAGACAATATTAATCGTACCTATCCGGATGTGAAGCTTGCCTTCACCAAGCACGGGGGAGCGATTGCTGAGAAAGGAGCAGTAGCTTTTCAGTTTGATCGCAAAGGTCTCATTCGTGTACCGGCCGGTGGTGATGAAATATTATTGCAGGCTCTCGATGCCGGCGCTCAGGATGTACAGGAAGAGGGTGGTGAGACGCTGATCTACACCGATCCCAAAGCCCTCGCCAGAGTCCGGGATAGTCTAATAAGCGGTGGTCAGTCAATCAGCGAGGCGGAACTGACTTACGTACCAAACAACACGGTCACTATTACCAATCGCGACACAGCCTCTAAAACCGTCCGCTTGATGGATGCGCTGGAGGCGCTCGATGATGTCAGTACTACCCATGTCAACTTTGATATCCCCGAAGACATAGCCTCACAGCTCTAGGGCTGTAGGATCTACAGTGGTAAGCTAGCACTATGAGAATTATTGGGATTGACCCGGGAACTGGCATATTGGGTTTTGGTATCATTGAGGCAACCTCGGGCAAGCCGAAGCTAGTAGATGGCGGCGTCATCCGTACTCCCGCAAAAGAAGACGATGCGAAACGGCTGCAGACTATTTATGAAGAACTAACTGACATTATCGCAGCGAGCCAGCCTGAATATATGGCGGTAGAGAAACTGTTCTTTGCGCAGAATGTCACTACAGCCATGACTGTTGCGCAGGCCAGGGGAGTCGTCTTACTGGCTGGCCGTCAAGCACAATTGGAGATTCATGAATATACCCCGCTACAAATTAAGCAAGCCTTGACAGGATATGGCCGGGCAGAAAAGAAGCAGATTCAAGAAATGGTGCGAGTGATCCTTAAGCTGAAGACAGCCCCCTCACCTGATGATTGTGCAGATGCCTTTGCAGCGGCCATTACGCACCTCATGATGACCCAAAACCCTATTCAGTCATCCTCGCGGCATATGACATAATGGGATCATGATTGCAACACTTACCGGCGTCGTCAGCGAAAAGACTGCAGATATGGTTATCCTGGAAGCAAGCGGAGTCGGTTACGGCCTATTCGTTACTGCTGATGACTATAGCCACTTAATAGTCAAAGACAAGGTAAAAGTGTACATCTATGAATATATCCGTGAGCAGGCTCACGATCTCTTTGGCTTCTTGGAAAAGGACACGAAGGCACTCTTTGAGCAGCTATTGGCTGTCAATGGGGTCGGCCCGAAAATGGCGCTGGCTATTTTAAGCATCGCTTCTGCCCAGGCGCTCCGCCACGCTATAGCCGACGCCGATGTTGCCTTCATAACCCAGGCAAACGGCGTCGGTAAACGTCTGGCCGAAAGGGTAGTGGTGGAATTAAAAGATAAAGTCGGTTTGCATGCTGCAGACCTAGGATCTTCTACTCTTCTAAGTGCCGAATCGCGACTTCTGTCTGACGATGCGGTTGCAGCACTGGTATCACTTGGCTACAACGTTGCCGATGCAGCCAAAGCCTTGCAGCCTGTAGATAAGACTTTGCCGACCGAAAAAAGAGTCACACAAGCCTTAAAAAGGATGCCGTCGTGAACATGCCGACCATTAAACTAAAAGACGGCACAAGCATACCACAAATTGGTCTCGGACTCTGGCAGATACGTGATAGTGATATATTTCAGCAAGCATTTTCAGCGGCGCTCAATGCGGGGTATCGGCACTTTGACAGCGCCCAAGAATATCATAATGAACAGCTGCTTGGCAAAGCCTGGCGCACGAGTGGCTTAAAACGCCAGGAATTATTCCTCACTACTAAGATCAGTGTTCGGCACTTTCGGCCCAGCTCGCTGAAAAAGAGTTTTGAAGAGTCTTTACAGAAGCTGCAAACTGACTACGTTGACCTGCTGTTGTTGCACTTTCCCGTACCCGTATTGCGTAAGCAGGCTTGGCGTGTGCTCGAAGAGCTTCATGCTGCTAAGCGAGCCCGTAATATTGGAGTAAGTAACTACACAATCCGGCATCTGGAAGAGATGCAAGGATACAGCCAACAAGAGCCGGCAATTAACCAAGTCGAATTGCATGTATTTCTGCAGCAACCGGAACTTCTAACATACTGTCGCAAGCGGCATATCGCTATTGAGGCGTATTCACCACTTGCTCATGCACGAGTCATGGACGATCCGGTTGTACAGAAAATAGCCGATAAGCACCATAAAACCTATGCACAAATTCTGCTGCGCTGGCTGGTCGAACAACAAACAGTTATCTTGCCAAAGTCAGTTACTCCGAGCCGAATTAAGGAAAATATCGAGGTCTTTAGTTTTGTTTTAGATGAAGCCGACCGAGCAGCTCTAGCTCGTCAAGACAAAGATCTGAGGACCTGCTGGAGTCCGGTACATGTTCCCTAAGCAGGGCGCGGAGTATACTAAGAACACATGATTGATCGAATTGTAAATGCGAATGCCAGTGATGAGGAGCCCCAGGAAGTTGAACTGGAAGCAACTCTCAGACCCAGGGACTTCAAAAATTACATTGGCCAGGAACGCCTGAAGCAAAATATCCAGCTGGCTATTACTGCCGCCAAAAAGCGAGGGGAACCACTAGATCATGTCCTGCTGCATGGCCCGCCCGGACTTGGGAAAACTACTATGGCAAGCGTTATTGCGCACGAAATGGGAGCCCAGATTCGCATTACTTCCGGTCCGGCTATTGAACGGGCCGGTGACCTGGCGAGCTTACTAACTAATTTGGAAAACGGTGACATCTTATTCATAGATGAAATCCACCGCTTGAATCGTAACGTTGAAGAAGTACTCTATTCAGCCATGGAAGATTTTCAATTGGATATTATGATTGGGAAAGGCCCCTCAGCCCGTTCGCTCCGACTAGATTTACCGAAGTTCACTATTATTGGCGCAACCACACGAACCGGTTCCTTGGCTGCCCCGCTGCGTGATAGATTCGGCATGATTCACCGGCTGGATTTCTATACACCTGAAGAAATTGAGCAGATACTTATGCGCGCCGCCCACATTTTAAACGTCGCCATAGACAATGTGGCAGCCCAGACGTTAGCGAAGCGGGCCCGTCTTACGCCCCGTATCGCGAATAGACTTCTAAAGAGAGTGCGTGACTATGCTGATGTCAACGGCGACGGCATGATTAACGAGACAACTAGCCGTCAAGCACTGAAGCTGCTCGACATCGATGAACTTGGTTTGGATAGCGCCGACCGCAGTCTACTGCTTGCGATCATGGACAACTATGACGGTGGTCCGGTTGGCCTTGATACTCTGGCTGCTCTCACGGCAGAAGAGCGGGGAACGATTGAAGAATTTTACGAGCCGTATCTTATGCAGATCGGCTTACTAGAGCGGACACCCAAAGGCCGCAAACTGACGCCAAAGGCGTATAGGCACCTAGGTAGAACATCTAGCCAAGACAGCCAGGCGGCACTGCTTTAATTGGTGCTGTGGATAATTAACTGCTTTTTGCCGTTCACGGTACCCTCGTACGTTGTGACTAAGGTGTACTCGGCGCAGGTAGT
Organism: Candidatus Saccharimonadota bacterium; assembly: GCA_027314885.1. GTDB lineage: Bacteria > Patescibacteriota > Saccharimonadia > Saccharimonadales > UBA4665 > JAJZAF01. Next base: position 36,168 of record DAHUZY010000004.1, read on the forward strand.
ATCATTGCTTTCGCAACTGCTTATGCCATTAATCTGGGTAGGTTCGTATGCATATGCGTCGGCCTGCGGAGTGGCAACCAGTTTTTCGCTTTGCGTGCGGCTAGAGGGATCGATCAGCAGCTGAGGATTAAGATGTGGCATATTTTTAGCGAGCCAGGAAGGATTATTCATATCGGTTCGACTCGGATAGTGGCCGTTCTTAGGATTGTTATAGTACTCTTCAAGTTGCTGGTGGATGGTTTCTAGGTTATTTTGCCTGGTTAAGTTACGGTTCTTTTGCTGAATCCCCCCGTACGTCATGACCACCAGGATAATCAGCACCACCAGTACGGCAATTACGATAATAAGCTCAAATATCGTGAAACCTTGTTCATCCTGAGAAAGTCTTTTATGTAGTGTATTGAGTGATTTCATGTGTGTCTTGACCAATATGCCTAGGTTTGATTATAGGCATAAGTGTTTTAGATAATCAATTGTCTTTATCCACCATTATTGACTGCCTAGAACTTTCAGCACTTCTGCGAACGATATTTGTCCGCGCAATGCCTTAATGAGTCCGTCCAGTCGTAAGCTCATCATGCCTGCCTTTATAGCCGCTCGGCCAAGCTCGTCTGTCGACTGTTTTCGATTGATTGATTTCTCGATAACCTGAGGAACAAGCACTTCAAAAATACCTGTCTGGCCCCGGTAGCCTGTGTAATTGCACATTTCGCAACCACCCTGATGTGCGCGCCAGAGATACTTAATGGTTCGGTTGGTGGTGCTGAGGTCTTGTATGCCCCCTCCCTTAGGGTCGGAACCAATGCCTGCCATAACGGCGCTTTTTTCCAGTTCATGTAGCTGCCGCCAGCTGATATCATAACTATCAAGAAGCTTATTGAGTTGGCTCATTTGAGTGCGCCCGAGTGCAAAACTTTCCCGGCAATTTGAGCATAGCACTCGGATCAGTCTTTGCCCCACAACTGCCCGCACCGTGCTGAGCAGCATAAACGGCTCAATGCCGATGTCAAGCAAGTGCCGCAAAGCACCTGCAGCGCTCCCTGCATGCAGGCTGGAAAGTACCACATGTCCGCTTGCAGCCGTTTGTATCGCCGAAGAACCGGCAAGAACATCCTGCGCAATGTTTACCATAATGATATCGGGATCCTGGTTCTGCACACTTTTGAGCATGGTGTCGATGGCGTCAAGGGTCGCAAACTCTAAATGTAGCTGCTGAATACCGTCAACTCGATACTTTGGCCGTTCTTCAATAGTGAGCACTGAAGTGTCACTAGTTTTCAATACATGAATAAGCTCAAGCAGGGTAGTGGCCTTGCCTGAGCGTCGCGGACCGGCAACGAAAACAACACCTCGGCTGTGGGTAGTGGCTTGCCGAAGCTGGCGCAAACTATTCCCCCATAAACCCAGTGCAGGCAAACCGAGAGTAGGTGCGTTCATTGGCACTATGTGCAGTAAAGCCTTCTCACCGTTGATGGTTGGCACAATTGAGACCCGGATCTCGTAGCTTTGTTCACTACTCGTTAGCCTCCAATTCCCGTTTTGGTGAGTACTGTGCTCGTGTAGCTGTATGTCAGCCAGACTCTTAATGTAGGCAAGCAAGGGGGTTAAAGAACTATGCGGCAACTTGTAGCCTTCGCGTAGGCGTCCGTCAATGCGCCAGCGTATCAACACATGGTCATCCTGAGGCTCTATGTGAATGTAACTACTGCCGGCTAACAGCGCTCCTTGAATGATATGGTTAAGGCTTTCGGTTATTGACGGATGATCAACTAGGTCTGAAGTCTCGTGGGCAAAGTAGGCCATGGACGAGTGAGACATCACCGGCCCTGGAGCGTATTGGTTAAGTGCGGCTTTAAGTCTGCTCGGGCTGGTAACATGGAGTTTGATGTCACCAAGGTGCTTATTAAGATAATCAACAGCAGTTGCATCTGAAGGGTCGGCTATTGCAACAAGCGCAGTACCGTCTTCATCGACTGAGAATACGACTGCACTATGCCGACGTGCGACCGACTGGGGCAGGCGAGCGAGAAAACGTGCCGACACACCTTCAGGCGGTAGATCGACAAAAGGAAGGTCCACCGCTTCAGCATAGGCTCGAGCAAGGTCGGCCTCACTCATTAGATCATGTTGTACGACCAGATCCTGCAGCGGCTTCTTGGTCTCCAGTGATGCCCGCCGTAAGACCGAAATATCCTCTTCGCTATAACCGAGCGTATCTTTGAGCAGACTCTCAACGAAGGCATCCGAAATGCGCATAGTTCCCACCCTTGCTTGTAGCGACATTACTGTTCACACTGTATCCTTATATGTTATTCTATCAGTCACTCAGTGAAAACGTAAGCACATATATGCTGATGAGCAGGTTTCTCTTCAGGAAGTTAAATAACTATAAAATCTGTCTTAATATAAGGTGCTCACTGCAAACAGGCGGTACATATAATGGTACACTAGTACCAAGCGATGGGCGGATAAAGGAGGAGAGGTTACTATGGTACAAAAAACAAACGAGCCAAAACAAGCAGTAGCAAAAGACAGCGATACTACGGGCAAATTGAAAGCGCTTGGTTTAGCGCTCGAGACGATCGAGAAACAGTTTGGCAAGGGTTCTATTATGAAGCTTGGAGAGGCGCACACTACCGTTGTCGAGACAATTCCTACCGGTGCCCTCAGTCTTGATCTGGCGCTCGGGGGCGGTATACCAAAAGGCCGAGTCGTCGAAGTCTATGGGCCTGAATCCTCTGGCAAAACAACACTCACCCTGCATGCGATAGCCGAAGTACAGCGAGCGGGCGGTACGGCTGCATTCATTGATGCTGAGCATGCCCTGGACCCAGCTTATGCCAAGCGTATCGGTGTCGACGTTGCTAATCTGCTTTTGAGCCAGCCGGATAACGGCGAACAGGCACTAGAGATTGTAGAAACTCTGGTGCGCTCTAATGCGGTCGATCTGATTGTGATTGACTCGGTTGCCGCGCTGGTGCCAAGGGCCGAAATTGAAGGTGACATGGGTGATGCGCTGCCCGGCTTGCAGGCTCGACTGATGAGTCAAGCGCTACGTAAACTTACATCAGTCATTAGCCGCAGTAAGGCCACAGTCGTCTTTATTAACCAGATACGGATGAAGATTGGGGTTATGTTTGGCAACCCTGAGACTACTACGGGTGGCAATGCACTAAAATTTTACTCCTCGGTACGAATGGATATTCGCCGCATTGGCCAAATTAAGGCTGGAGAAAGTATTATCGGTAACCGTACGAGAGTAAAGGTGGTGAAGAACAAAATCGCTCCACCGTTCCGGCAAGCTGAGTTTGACATCATGTACAACGAGGGTATCAGTAAGAGCGGCGACGTGCTTGACCTGGCTGTCTCTGCCGGTATTGTCGAAAAGTCAGGAGCCTGGTACGCCTATCAAGGAGAAAAAATAGGACAAGGACGTGAAGCTGCAAAGTCATATCTTGACGAGCATCCAAAAGTACTGAAGGAGATTGCCGACAAAGTCCGGGCTCATGAAGCTATGCATAATGCTGCATAACCCTGTACGCAGAAAGAA
>DAHUZY010000050.1 GCA_027314885.1 Candidatus Saccharimonadota bacterium
GAACTTGGCTACCACTACTAGTATCGCTAACGCTTAAACCGGTCCTTTTGGTAACACTTACTTAGTATCTAACGCGGGTATATTCGAATTGGAACCACCTCCTTGGCGAGCTGAGTCGATGGAAAAGCCTCAACGCTGTGAAGGGCTCTTTAACTTACTCCGCCTAGCGAGACTAGAACTTATGAAGCGAACTCGAATATTTCAATAGACCTGGCACAAGTACCGTTATCTCCCAGTTCAAAAATACCTAACCCAGGAAACATGCCGCTAAACCTAGTTACATCATCTATTTTAAAAGCTACTCCGGGTGTAAGCCTTGTGAATGTCATATGTGGGCGAAATAGCTCACCTATATTTTGATAACCATACTGCTGGAGGTTTTCTAGTTTTAAGCCTTCAGCAGTTTCCATGCGTTTGATTTCGTCTACGTACATGCCGTTTCGCAAAGAGTTTAAAGCGTCCACGACATCCATTTGTAGTGAGTCAAACTTATTGAAGCGCTGGTACTCCACATCAACATAGCCTGAACTTCGGTATGGACGATATGCTTCAAGGTGAAGAGGTACAGTTTCGCTGGCGATCTTTGATAATACACGTTTTGCTTTAGCTAAGTCAGGGACCGCTAGTTGCAACATGTAAAGAGAAACGTGAGGTACGCATGTTTCCCCTCCTAGCGTAAAATAACTGCCTTGTTCAGATAATTCTCGACTCTTAGCAATAGCTGCGTCTTTGAGGGTGGGGTTTGGCAATATAACAACGTCACAGAATATGTTTGCGCTCATTGGTGAATCATAACAAAATACCAAACAGGATTCGAACCAATTAACTTCGATGGCAATTTTAGGCAAACAAGAACCTCTGCCAAAATAACAGAGGTCATAGTGCTTATGGTTGCGAGGGTAGAACTCGAACCGAACCACCAATATACTATCGTCGCTTCCGCGACTCGCTTTATCCTAGCATAGTCACTACCCCTGTCAAAATCATATTTTAATAATAATCTTATTGGTTTTTGTTAATATCTTTGTTATACTTTTGGCATGGCAACATTGAGTATTTCCCTAGACGAAAAACTAAAGAAAGAGATCGAAAGATTCTCTAAAGAGGACGGCGTTTCTAAAAGCGTAGTGGTGCGGCGCCTGCTTGAGCAAGCTGCCTGGGAGCGAACCTGGAAGGATATGTCAGCCCAAATCCGTAAAAAGCTTGACGCCCTCAACCTTACTAACGTTGACGATATCGAAAAATACCTGGGATGAAACCCGTCAGAGTAGTGCTCGACACTAACGTATATATTGCAGCCGCACTGAATCCGCAAAGCATCATATATAAAATTGTTGAGGATTCAGCGGCCCAGTATTTAGCTAAGTACTACACTTCGCCAGAAATACTACAGGAGTTGCAAGACAAATTGGAAAGCCCTAAGCTTGGGTTTGCACGAGCCGACGTTGTGCGTTGGCTAAATCGTCTTGAAGAAGCTGTCACGGTTATACGACCACAGGAAAAAGTTGACTTACTTACTGAACGTGACCCGGATGATAATAAGATTTTGGAATGCGCATTGGAAGCTAAGGCGGATCTTATAATCACGGCTGATGCGGATTTGTTATCACTGAAGGAATTCGAAGGCGTTAAAATAATGCATACTACCTATGTAAAGTATTTATTCCCTCAACTTGAGGATCAGTAAACTTAACATTTTGTTTATGCAACCAAGTGACAAACAGAGTCCTTCTATAAGAGCCGGGGCGGCATCTGCAACAAGTACAATTGGTAGACTCTTCATCATTCCTCTTGCCTTACTCTGTGGTTATACTAGCCAACGATTCAGCGTATATAAGGCAGGGCTTATTAGATTATTGCTAACGATTATAATGTGTTTATTTGTGGTGCCTGTGGTGAAACGTAGCAACCAAAAATAACTCGAACCTATTAACCCTTTAAACGATTTTGAAAAATAATAAACCTCTGCCGAAATAACAGAGGTTGGATAAGCTTGGTTGCCCATGTACATTCGAATGGAACCAACTCCTTGCGGAGTTAAACAGATGGAAAGAGTTGTATGGAGGTGGCAATGGGTTGGATTAAGATACCGAAGCAAACTAGAACAAAGTTATACATAGACTAAAGAAAGGATGGCTATAGGGGACTAGTCACCCTTAAATCTTCGATGTTTTTGAAGTCCTCTATATTCACCGTCCAGAGTTCCAGGTCATGTTCTAAAGCTGTGGCTGCAATTATTGCATCGCCCAGACTCATACGCTTTGCCTGCCTCAGCCGTACAGCTCGATTAACTATAGTGTCAGTTAGCGGCAAATTATATGATTCTTCGAACAGGCTCGTGAGTAGGAGGAGCTCATTTGCGGGTATCTTGGAGAAGCCCAGTGCTTCAATCTTAGTAACACTGGCATGTCCTATGTCTGTTTTCACAACTATATCAGTCGACAATGTGCCGTTTGCAATATAGATGAAGACGTTGGTATCAAGGATAAGCATCGAGCTAACTTCTACCTGGTAGTTGACGATCTTTGCGTATCTCTCTTTGCCAAGCAACCGGATCTTTAATATCCTTGTAGGCTCCAAGTTCCTGAAGTTGCTTAAATAGTGCTTGGATCCTGGCTCGATCTTGTTTAACTTCGGGGATAGGCAGCTGAATAGTCGCCTTTTGCCCAAGTTTAAGATTAGCGTCATTAATATACTGCTTAGGTACACGTAGTGCGTATGAGTTACCGGTCCTAATGACAGTGGTGGAGTATTTATTCATAGTAACTACTATTATAGTTACATGTTTGTTGATGTCAAGCTTGCAAAAGGCATAAAGAACGATTTGATCATCAAAGACGGTACGCTCAAGTTTGCTGCGAAGTAATCTGATTTTGCTGTTTGGCTATACTGTAAGTATGGCAAAAGACCACTATCTCCCAGCGGGGTTTATCGGACGCTTCTCAAGTGACGCCACCGGCGCATATCGCGACCGGAAGCTATGGACTTACAATGTGAAGGCCCGTAAGACCCTTAATACCGCCGCTAGTGCGATCGGCTACAAGAAGGGCCTCTATAACTTGCATGATGGCAGAACCGTTGATAAGTGGGATTACGAAGGTCCGCTAAACCGCGTACTCGACGACATCGCAAACAGCAAAGACGTTACGCTCGATGACTGGGTGCACATAGCGGTGCCGTTCATTACCGGTTTGTTCGTGCGTGGCAAAGAGTTCAATGAACGCTACGAAAATATGCCGATGATGAAGGAATTCATGAAGTCTGGAATGGTGAACCCGGACAACACAAATGGCAGCCGCATCATGCGCTTACAGCGGCAACTCTCTCCGGTTATAGCTGCACGCTGGGTAGTGTTACATAATTCCGATCCCACAACCCCCATGATCTCCAACGACCTAGGGCTTGTGCTGACTCAGGATTCAAATAATGGAGCCGTTGGGTGGGCTATCCCTCTTGACCCGCAAACAGTACTAGGGATTTTCCCACAAAAGGTTCGGCGCATTGCACGATACAACGGCAGTACATGGTACGCCAATATTGAACATCTGCGTCCATCCGCCGGAATGTTTAAAGGCATGAACGAACAGGTAGCGCGAGCCTCCAGAGAGTTCATCTTTGGCGCCGATGAAAGCAGCATGGAAACAAACAAGCAGTACACCGGCGTAGAGGTAGAGGAGAAGATGTCGGTCATCATGGAGGGACCGTGGGCGCAGATGTTCTCAGGTAAAGAGCTTGTAGCTCACGAAGCAGAGTGGCAAATAGTGGCTGGACTTGCAAACCTAAATCTTTCGCCCGATGAAATACCAAAGCACGAATTCAGTCTGGAAGACCTCAACTTGCAGAACAAATGGTCACCACCCATCGTATTATTTCCGGCCAACTTAACGCCCTTCCCGAGCGGGGTGGGTATACGTGGTAACGATATGGTTTTGGCCCTTGAGCTACTCGACGACTTTGAAAGTCACATAATCAGACCACCCGATCCCAGCCGGAAACTCAAGTCACGAACGAAAATAAGTAGTGAGAGCTCGGAAACAGTCATGGAGCCCGGTCAGTTTTTGAAGTGTCCAGCCCTCATGGTAGTAATCGGTCAGTTACGGAACGTTTTTAAGAAGTTAATTGAGCCTTATAGAGGCCTTGGATGGTTCGAGCCTAGCTCACTCAACTTTCAAGTAATTATATAAGTACGCCAATAGAACAGGTTTAACAGGGGTAAATAAATAGAGACCGGTCATGGAACACGGTCTCGTATTTTGGGTGCATGATCTGGTTGCGGGGGCAGGACTCGAACCTGCGACCTCGTGGTTATGAGCCACGCGAGCTGCCGCTGCTCCACCCCGCGTCGAATTGAGATTTTAGTGTAGCAAACAGAGGTAGATATGTAAAGGGGCTAATTACTGCGTGGTCGATGGAGAAAAAAATTTACCCAAGACTCAAAGTTCCTTTGGTAAGCCGGCTGCGTTGACTTATTTGGAAGTGGTGAGGTGGCAGTAAATGAAGGAAGATTAACGGTGTACGCCAATGCTACCTGCCTGGGCACAAGAACTTCTTTCTCTCCCGGTGCAGCGAGACTGAAGTTCTGTCGCGCGGATATATCTATATACTGGTTGCTCTGGTAATATTTATTCTGTAACGCAAGATCTTCATTCTTGAGTTTTTGTAGCTGATTCTGCTGTTTTAGGTTGCCGATCTGCTTCTGCAGGCTATAGTTAGTTTGAATTACCCTTACCCCACTCCAACTTATAAGCAATACAATTACGAGA
>DAHUZY010000051.1 GCA_027314885.1 Candidatus Saccharimonadota bacterium
AGGTGGATCTGCCGCTGCAGTGGTATTAGATATGGTCCCCTTTGCGCTCGGTACGGATACCGGTGGGTCTATTCGTCAGCCAGCCAGTTTCTCCGGGTGTGTAGGGTATAAGCCGACGTATGGGCTGATATCGCGGAGCGGTGTTGTGGCTATGGCGAGTAGCACGGACGTAGTAGGTCCGCTTACTCGGAGCGTTGAAGATGCAGCCTATGTACTGGACATTATGGCCGGTACAGATCCTTTGGACAGCACGACTATTGAACGCCAGTCGTCATACCTTGATTTGAAGTCCGATCTGAAGGGGAAGAAAGTCGGACTCATTACAGAGTATATGGGAGATGGCCTCAGTGATGAGGTGCGCCAGGTAATTGAAGCAGCAACCGATAAGATCAAGGCGGCTGGAGCAGAGATACGCGAGGTCAGTGTTCCTACAATTGATATGGCACTCGCGGTGTACTACATAATTTGTCCAGCTGAAGTGAGTTCTAATCTGAGCCGATATGACGGGCAGCGCTTTGGCTACAGCGATCCTGCAGCGACAACCTTGGAACAAAGCTATATGTTGTCTCGCGGCCATGGTTTTGGCAAAGAAGCAAAGCGTCGCATCATGATAGGAACGTATGTACTGAGCAGCGGCTACTATGACGCCTACTATAAGCGCGCGCAGACCATACGCAGCAAGCTTATCAAAGAGTTCGAGGATGTCTTTAAAGAGGTCGATCTTCTTATTGGTCCGGTAACGCCTACGGTCGCCTTTAAGATCGGCGAGCATACCTCTGATCCGCTCAGTATGTACCTGAGCGATATCATGACGGTCGCTGCCAATGTAGTCGGCAATCCTGCAATTAGCCTGCCGGCCGGTGATGTGAATGGTTTACCAGTTGGCGTACAACTGATGGCGCCGCAAGGAGCCGATCAGCAACTTCTGGCAGCATCCCGCTCGGTGGAGGCGCTACTATGAAAATACTGAAGAGACGGCTGAACAAGAAGTACTATACGAAACGCTGGAAGGATCTACAGCAATACTGCAGCAGCCGCAAGACTTGGCCAAAGGCACTTCAAGAAGCAGACGAGCTTTTAGACAGGGCACTTAAGAAGCGGCACTACAAGGGGAAGACGATGGGGGAGCGTTTAGTTACCGCGCAGCACGACTTAAGTGAAAACGAAGTAGTCTGGTTTAGCCATAAATACTGCCAGAAGCTGGAGGGTATTGATGTCCGTACGCTGAAGAAAAAAGACATGCTGCGGGCTTTGGCGGGATTCCGGCAAGCATTGCGCGACCTGGGGGCCTTAAATCATGATTGATGCAGCTACGAGGAGCAAGTACCAGGTGACTATCGGTATTGAGTGTCACGTGCAGCTTAAGACCAAGACCAAACTTTTTTCCGGTGTAGATAATGATGCCAGAGAGGCACCGCCAAATACACTCGTGAGCCATATTTGCTTTGGACTGCCAGGAGCGTTGCCGGTCTTAAATGAAGCAGCTGTCGCCCTCGCTTCTCGGGCTGCCTTTGCACTTAAGAGCACGCCGCAACTGTTTAGCAAGTTTGACCGCAAACATTATTTTTATCCAGATCTTCCCATGGGGTATCAGATCACTCAGTATGATGAGCCCATCATTATTGGCGGCTCGGTCGACATTATTCTAGATGGCGCAACGAAGACTATCGGGATTACCCGGGCGCACTTGGAAGCCGATGCAGGTAAGACCACTCATCCAGCCGGCGCCAATTACAGCCTGGTTGATCTTAACCGGGCTGGTACGCCGCTGCTTGAGATTGTCAGCGAACCGGATATGCACAGCAGTCAAGAAGCTAAAGCCTATGCTCAAGAACTCTATCTGCTTATGAAATATGCTGGTGTCTCGGATGCCAATCTGTACTACGGCAACATGCGCTTTGATGTCAACGTGAGCGTGAGCCAAGATAGTTCGCTTGGTGTCCGCAGCGAGACAAAGAATCTCAACAGTTTCCGCAGCGTTGAGAGAGCTGTGGAATATGAGGTGGAACGTCAGATTGAATTACTTGAGAGAGGCATGAAAGTAGTCCAAGAGACTCGCGGCTGGGATGAGTCTAAGCAGAAGACCACTCTCCAGCGGACCAAGGAGAATGCCGACGATTACCGCTATATGCCTGATCCGGATCTGCCACCAATTGAGCTCAGCGATGTGTATATTAAAAAGATAAAGGACAGCATGCCTGTGCTGCCTCAGGAGTGGCGCAAGCGCCTAAGTAGCCTTGGCTTAAAAAGAGCGCAAGCTGAAACGCTGCTGGATAATCCAGAAGTACTTCATATATTGCACGATTTGATCGAGGAAGACACAGAACAGAAGCATTTAAAAAATATTGCTAACTGGCTAACCACTCACTTAATGAAACACATTGCGAACGGCTATGACCTAGGCAGTGAATACAAGATGGATGCTGACGAATGGCGAATCATTTCTGAAATGGTAGAGAGTGGCGATTTGAGCAGTTCAAGAGCAAAGGACCTGATAGATTCTATACTGTTTGATGGAGACTGGCAGAATTCAGGGAAATCACTAGAGCATAAAAGAGCTGCGCTAAAGAAGAGGGCTGAAGAAAAAGGCCTCATCCAGGTCTCCGATGAAAGTGAAATTGCCAAAATTGTAGAGCAGGTCATTAAGGATAACGCCAAAGCCGCTGAGGACATCAAAAACGGCGAGATGAAAGCCATCGGTTTTCTCGTCGGTCAGGTTATGAAAGCCTCCAAAGGAAAGGCTAATCCACAGTTGGCCCAGGACCTTATAAAGCAGCAGCTCGGCCTGTAGGGAGTTGGTGACAGAGCATTACTCGTTGCCCAATCATATTAATATTATAGAGTTTGTTTTCAATTAGTTATCTTAAAAAAGGTAATATTCACCTCATTCCTCAATGAGACGTCATTCCTGAGACTCATGAATACCTGCTTTTAGTGCGGACGGCCAACAAGAACTAGGGCACGTTAAGACTGCATGAGTTAATTTTTAGTAGATTACTCTCCTAAAATGAGAGGCTTGATCGCCTCAAAATCTGGGACAAGGGCCGGACGTCTAGTCAAATAGCGTTCGTACCTATTGATAAAACGTTGAGGCTCAAGTACTACACTCTTAGATAGCCAATGAACGTTTCTCATGGCCATTCTATTGAAAGACCCGTGTCTGGGAGCTGAGAATTCGGGCCCTAGAGTCAAGTCATCCTTTAATAGCTCTGTCAGGGTTACATGTTGTTTTATGACGAATTCCCTCCAAGCGGGCGTCTCGTTGCCGGCTCGGTGACTGAGTGCTACGACGTCATTAAAAATAGCCACGGTCTTAGCCAAAAATAAAGCCCGTCGTTTGTTGCGCAGATTGCTGATATCGGCACGGCGGGCTTTGCGCTCTTGAGTTGTTTCACACCTGGTGCCAGGGGCAGTCTTTTCTATCATCTCGCGAATTATCCGAATGTCTGAGGGCTCATAACCAAAATCCGGGAGGTCTTCGGAAGCAATTTGACTGGCTCGCTGTTCTTTGCCGGCAAAACCGTCACCAGGCTGCAGAGGCACATGTTCATCAACATCGTGGATAAGGCTAAAGGCTATATCTTGGAGTCTGGTCTTGCTCGGCGAGGGTGAGCCGGTACACATTTCTTCTAAACGCAATGATTCAGGAAGCACCTCATCGTGAGGGTGCTGCCAATTATAGTAGAGCAGTGTTTGGTCGTACCTGCCCTCATACTTGCGGGTGAGGGCATCAATAAGCTCCTGTTCTTCTGGAAAGGGAGTAATCTCCTCAGAGAGCAACATATTATTTGATTATACTCCCATATTATGATGTTGTAAACGTTAGACACTGTGCCCTGACGTGGTACAATCGAGGGTAATGGCTCAACAGAAAGTTACCAAAGCTGTCATTGCTGCAGCCGGTTTCGGAACCCGTTTTCTTCCTCAGACCAAGGCGATGCCGAAGGAAATGCTGCCATTGGTAGACAAACCTATCATCCAACAGATTGTAGAAGAGCTCAGCCGAGCAGGCATTACGGATATAGTGATAGTCACTGGGTATCATAAGCGTACGATAGAGGATCACTTTGATCGTATGAGCAGCGACCTCAAAGCGAACCTGGAGCAGGGTGGCAAACAGAAGCTTTTAGATATGACCAGTACTATTTCGGAATTGGCAAATTTTGCTTATATCCGTCAAAAGGGACCATATGGAACCGGCACTCCACTGCTTAACGCGGCACATCTTATTGGCGACGAACCATTTATTTACACCTTTGCAGATGACTTTGTCGAGGCAAAGCCCAGTCGTTTTGAGCAGCTCCTGAGCATTCATGCCGAACGCGGCGGTTCGGTCCTGACGGCAATTCGCCGGGACGGGGATGAGGACTATGGCCGTTACGGATACATATCTGGCAAGGATCTTGGTTCTGGTTTGGTAGACATTACCACGATTATAGAGAAGCCAGGCAGTCGGGATAAATCACCGTCAGATCTTGCCTCGGTCAGCGGTTACGTCTTTGAAAACGACATCATTCGCTATTTGCAGGAGCAAATGAAGACGTATGATGAAAGTGGTGAGTTTATGATCCAGGAGGCCATGCAGCGCATGATCAAAGATGGCCATCATATCTATGGGTGCGAGATCCAAAACGGCGAGTATTATGATACTGGCAATCCATTGGAATACCTCAAGACAGTC
>DAHUZY010000052.1 GCA_027314885.1 Candidatus Saccharimonadota bacterium
CTCCTTTCTTAAGGCTATTGCATTTTTCACTTACTGCTTAATCCTATCTACGAATTTTGTCGCTGTCTTGAGGCGCTTATTCCGAGGTAGTGTGAAAAAAAAGCTGGTACCAACTGTCTCTTCGCTTGTGAACCAAATTCTCCCACCGAGTATATCGATGAGACTTTTAACTAGATAAAGCCCGAGTCCGGTGCCGGTAGTTTCACGTTTGACTATATTTTGCCCACGGAAAAACTTACTAAAAATCTGGTCTTGTGAAGCTGCCGGTATACCCCAGCCGCTGTCATGAATTTCTATTAAGATATCCTGACTTCGAGGCTGAATGGCGATTCTTACCTCACCTTTTTTGGGTGTGTATTTGATTGCGTTGCCAACTAAGTTAGTGATTATTTCTTTAACAATCAAGGGGTCAGTTCTGATCCGGTTTCTCAGTGACTCTTTAGTTTCCAGACTTACGGATATCTGCTTAACTTCGGCCATGAGCAGAAGCTCAGGCAGTACTTCACGAATTACGCTGTCAAGATTGACTGTTTTGAGAACAACGGATATGCTGCCGCTTTCAATCCGGGTGACATTTAACAGTGTGCTAATTAGCTCGTTCATACGATTGGAGGCGCTAATAATTGTTTGAAGGGATGCTTTCTGGTCACGATTGAGTGCTCCCATATACCCCTCGGCCAGCATGTGGGTGTATGTCTTTATGGCAGAGAGCGGGGTGCGCAGTTGATGAGAAGCGAGTGATATAAATTCACTCTTCATGCGGTCAACTTCTTGCTCAAGCGTAATGTCTCTAAAAACACCGATCGCTCCTACCGGCTTATTCTTCACTAAAATCGGTGAAGCGGTTATCGATATCGGTATTCGCTCACCGCTTTTGTTGAGGTAATATAGCTTTTCGCTCACCGGCTTGCCGGAAATAAATATCCTGGTGATGGGTCTGCTCATAACACTCATTCTTTCTCCGCTCATAGAAAACGCAACAATCTTCTTAGGAAACCATTCACCGAGCAGCTCCTCTTCCGTGTAGCCTAGTATGCGTTGCGCTACTGGATTTACTCGACTAATCTTGCCGAATGCGTCAGTAGTGATGACACCCTCACCCATGCTTGCAAAAAGTGTGTCTACCTCGGCTTGCCGGTCGGGTTGCCTTTTGGGCACAAGAGGATTTAGATTGTTTTTTGTCACGTTGAGGCTCCTTTGTGAGACGGCTCAGCTAACTGCAGCAGCATAGAGGTGTAATCGTCGACAACACCTCTATCCTCAGTTAGTAGAGAAATGGCGGCCTTAATCCAATCGAGCAATGTCACTAGCTCATCTGAAGATAACTTACCTGGTGTTTTATTAAGGTGACTCTCTATTTGGCGGTCAATGAATCTCTGGGCTGCCGGTCCGAGATAACGGCTGGTGATAGCGATAACTTCATCGTACAGGTTTGGTGCATTTATTCGGGTCCTCGCCATTACACTTCCTCGATTCGCTTCAGCTTACGAGCGCCGAGAGCCAGCATAATAAATCCAACACCAATCAGCAGGCGGAAGATAAGGGTAAGTATTAATTTGTAGTCGAGGATTACCTCGTTGCTATGAGGAACAACGCTGGCGATGTATTGCAAGGCAATAAAACAGAGGATTACGATGAGAATTCCTGCAGTCATGAGAAATAAAGCCTGACGGTAGAGGAGCCCCTTGGCCTTTAATCCCGTTAAGAATATCTGATAGGCTGCTAGTAAACCTATAAACCATGCATACAAAAACGGTATTATTACGCTAATGATAAGTATCCAAACTGGCATAAAATACAGATTGCGTGTGCTGGTAAGACCCTGGGGTGATATATGTGAAAAAACAATATAGCAAAAGCTTATGCCGGTGGTAAGAAATACTAGCATAATGAGACCCATATGTTTCGGGCTGAATGTCAATTTGTATGCCTTTGCCATCTCCCGAGCCGCTGCGCCCATCAGAACAAAAGTAATCAATGTTAGCACGAGGGTTACATATGTAATGCTAATGACGTCAGTAGCGTGAAACGATGGATATCTGTCCGATATGGCATTAAGAATGAGCGCAGCAGTTGCTATTACTGGCAGACTCCAAGCCAGCCATACGCTACCAAGAGACAACCGCCTAAATCCCTTGCCCTCATTGGTCTCGGCTATAGTGTGGCTATACTCCCTGAGGCGATTTGAAGCCCAAAAGGCGATGAACCAGACTGCGATAAGCGACAGAGCAAGTGCAGTTACCCCGATTCTATACTCTGCTGCACTGATTCTGTAATGATGCATTGAGACGTAATTAGGCGGCAAGATAAATATAAGTGCAATATATATCACTGCCCAAACGCTGCACTGTTTTATAGATGTTACGGTGTAATGAATTGGCTGACGGCGACCGTCTGTCACTTGCTATGACCTTTTCTCATTAGCTAATCATGAGCCATTTAAGCACGTACATCAATGCCGCTGCGTAAGATTTTCAACACTAACGTTTATAATATATACACATATGCCGAACACTCCCCACCACTTCAGCATAAACCGCCGAAATCTTATAATAGCTGGGGTGTTTCTACTGGCGTTGTATGTAATGCTGCCACAACTTTCTCTTTTCCATAAAAGTTGGCATATACTTGGCAAAACACGCCTACTCTGGCTGCTATTTGCTGTCATTGCAACTCTTTTAACATACTTTTTTGCAGCGCTTACCTATAAACTGCTGGCGTTTCTACGACTTAGGTATTTCGAAGTTCTGCCTGTACAATTTGCTGCCATGCTCTTTAATCGTTTATTGCCGGCAGGGGTGGGAGCGCTCGGTGCTAATTTTGCTTACCTGCGTCATCGTCGGCATTCTAAAAGCCAAGCTGCTACTGTTGTTGCGACGAATAACCTTCTCGGTATTATCGGGAACAGTCTCATCATTATTGTTGTTCTCATTTTATCCTCTGCCTATAGCAGGCAGTTGGTATTTAACTCGGAGCGAAGAAATCTTACGACTATATGGATAATTGTCTCTGCTATTGTGTTGGCAGCCGTCCTTATATTCCTCTTTGCTCGGCGACGTGCAATAAAACTACTTAACCAGATTATTGAGCAGGTGAAGAAATATGCCAGAAGCCCGCAAAAATTAATAATGGCGCTCGTCTCATCTATGCTGCTTACCAGTGCCAATATTCTATGCTTTCACTTCTGTATAAGCGCACTGCATATGCATCTATCAGTTATTTCAACTATTTTGGTTTTCACAATTGGCGTCGGCGCCGGCACTATTACTCCAACTCCAGGCGGTCTCGGCGGCTTTGAAGCCGGTATGGTCGCCGGCCTCCTGGCCTACAACGTGTCAACAGACTCTGCTCTGGCTATTACCCTTCTCTATAGGTTGGTTAGTTATTGGTTAATGCTGTTTATAGGCTTCGGAGCTTTTATATATTGTCAGCATCGACAGCTATTCAAGACGGCGAACGAATAGGGTGTGCTTATAGTTGAATACGGTTAAAACGGTTTACTGCAAACCAAAGCGCAATTACAAAGGTAACGGCCATAACGATTAGATCTTTTGTCATACCAAAATGTGTTTCTCCGGAAAGTGTATATCTGAGAGCATCAACCATATAGGAAACGGGGTTTATGGTGCTAATAACCCTTAAGAAAGTCGGCACACTATTAAGCGGATAAAGCGCACTAGAGAGAAAAAATAGTGGCATCACAAGCAGGTTGTTAATGCCTTGGAAACCCTGGAAATCGTCAACCATTGAGGCGATGCCGGCTCCAAAACAGGTGAGTGCGATCGTCATAAAGACCAGTATCAAGAATGCCACCGGTACCAATAGCCAGTTGTCAGGCCGAAAGCCAAACAGAAGAGATATTATGAAGACAATAGAGCCTTGAATAATAGATATCGTGGCGCCACCTATAGCGCTACCGAGCAGTATTTTGAGTCTTTTAACTGGGGCAACGAGTAGCTCTGATAGAAAACCAAAACGCTTATCTTGGAGAATGATGATGCCCCAAAATATGGCAGACAAAAGTACTGTCTGTGTAATGATACCGGGGACTAGGAATGTCAAATAGTTGCCTTCGCCTGCCCGCCGATATATAGCACCGATACCGTAACCGAGTGCGAGGAGCAGCAAGATAGGCTGACCGAGACTACCCAATAGACGGGAGCCGCTTCTTACGTAGCGCCGCATTTGCCTGAGCCATAGTATGGTTAATATATCTGCGGTATCCATATTTCTCCTTACCTTAGTTGTCTATTACGACGAGCCAATCGGGCATTCATGCCGTCGTTATTACCCATATCATTTTCATCACGCAAAGTTCTGCCTGTTAATTTAAGGTAGGCCTCCTCCAACGTCCTGGTCTTCGTCTGCTTACATAATTCAGGTGTGGTGCCCATAGCAATTATGGAACCTTTATCTATGATGGCGATACGTTCTGCGACCGCCTCGGCCTCCTCCAGATAGTGAGTGGTAAAGAAAATGGTCATACCCTTTTCGTGACTCAGTTTCTGAACATAATCCCACATGAGATTGCGAGTTTGAGTATCGAGACCAAGAGTTGGTTCGTCTAAAAACAAGATTCTTGGTTCATGAAGTAAGTCTCGAGCAATTTCTAGGCGCCGCCGCATTCCTCCTGAAAATGT
>DAHUZY010000053.1 GCA_027314885.1 Candidatus Saccharimonadota bacterium
ACCCCCAGGGAGTGAGACTCTGGGGGTCTATTTATTGCAAAGACACAGCCTTCTGTTATTTGAATGCCTGGGCGCTGCGGCGAGCATCATCTCGCGCCCGTAAGGCTTGGCGCTTGTCGTATTGGCGTTTGCCTCGTCCGCTAGCTATTTTGAGCTTCACGTAATGCCCCTTGGTGAGTACCTCCAACGGGACAATCGTATTGCCCTGCTGTTTGGCAGCGACGAGCTTAATGATCTCTCTTTTCCTTGCAAGTAGCTTGCGGGCCCGCGTTTGATCGCTCTCAGCAATGGCCGCTCCACTGCTGCCGGTAATGGTGGCGTTAATTAGCCAGAGCTCGTTATTCCTGACGGTAACGTAGGCGCCTCGTAAGTGTCCGTGTCCCTGACGCAAGCTCTTTGTCTCAGCACCGGTCAGCTGTAAGCCCACGATGAGACTCTCCCCGAGAGCATAATCATAGCTGGCACGGCGGTTTCTGATACTGGATGGTGAAGAAGGTCGTTTGGCCATATGTTTCAGTATGACTGAAGTGAGTTCGAGATGCTACCGGTAGCGGGCAAATTCACGCTTCGCTACATTCCAAAGGCTGGGATCATGCAGTTTGACTAACCGGTAGTACCAATACTCTGCCCCCCACATGTCTATGGAGCGCATGCCGGTGGCGATGCCATAGTTAAACTGACTCTGCAGTTTTTTGGCGCTCATTGTCTTATTGAGCTCTGCCTTAGAGACTTGAGGTATTGTTTTCCCGTTTGCCGGCCAGGCTTCGGCTTGAAGCTCATCTATTACCATGTTCTTGTGATCGACAATCTCCTGCAGCCCTGCCAAAAAGCCATAGTACCAGGCTGGCCATGGGTATTTAAGATAACGATGAGTGACGTTGGCGTCCCAAACCCAGCGATATACTGAAATGCCAAATAGATCAGGTTGGGGCTGTCCGATTGGTATGCCAATAGCATTATTGCTGCGGCTAACAATTATCGGGTGATATGGGTGATCAAGCTGCTTGACCAGATTATACTCCTTGACTAACCGGTTGCGGCTATAGTTGGTGCAGTTGCCAAAGCCATGCAAAAAGTATTCATTTTCTACCTGGTAAGCTGCCAGACTCGGTGAATTCTTATACCGGTTCACGACTGCTTTCATATAGTTCATAAGCTGTGGTTCCCAGACGCCGACGGGCTCATTCTCTGCCCAGGTAGGTATATGGCACTCAGGCCAGCGGGGCTGACGTAAGCCCAGTGCTAAAATGATTTTTGCATGGACTGCCTCGGCCTTCTTGAATTCCCAATCAAGCTGGGAGAAATTATACTGCCCTTTGATTGGCTCGCCGTCACTCCAGTAGCTTACTAAACGAAATTGCCGCACCCCTATATGAATGAGCGCATCCATGGTCTGCTTTGGATTAAGGCCTAAACTCTCCGCATAGTCCGGTATGAAGCTGACACCGAGGTGAAGCGGTTTATTGGCTTGGCTTTGTATGTACCACTGGGCGATACCGTACATACTACCAACCGATAATATTAAAAGAGCTGCAAGTATGGTGAGCAATTTATTCCACCAGTTCTTGCGCCAATAGGTGAGTAGCCAACGTTTTAAGGTCTTTACCAGGCGCTTGCTATATAGTATGCACCGTTTTGCCATATAATAAGATTACGCCCTTTTTATGAAAGTAAGCATTGTCATCCCAGTATACAACGAGTCTGAGCATCTAAGCGCTTGTCTCAATAGCATTGCAAGCCAGCATACCGCACCGCTAGAAGTGCTCGTAGTCAATAATAATTCGACCGACGATAGCGTTCTTGTCGCCGAGCGCTACCCATTTGTTCGGGTTCTGCACGAACCCCGCCAGGGTGTCGTACATGCTCGCGACAGGGGGTTTAATGCTGCTCGGGGCGCTATCATTGGCCGGATTGATGCTGACAGTATTTTACCCCCTGCTTGGGTTGAACAAGTCGAGCAGCTCTTTGCAATTCATCCGGATGTGAACGCATTCTCCGGATCTGCACAGTACTATGACTTTGCATCCCCCCGGGTTATTAACAGTGTAGATTTCTACTTACGAGGACGATTGGCTTCGAAGCTCGGTGACAATCTCTTCTTGTGGGGTGCGAATATGGCTATGCGGCGCTCCGCGTGGCGTCAGATACGCGATCACGTCTGTCGAAAGCCGGATATGCACGAAGATCTTGACCTCGCCATTCATTTGCAGGCGCACGGACACAAGATAGGTTATGAGTCGAGACTTGCTGCTGGGGCCTCCTGCCGCCGTTTTGATACAGGGCTTAGGAATTACCTGCGCTACAGTCTAATGGGCCCACGTACCTATGCCTTGCATCGCTTGCACAGTCGTTTCCATATGTACCCCATTATTGTGCTTTGCTGGGCGTTCTATTTGCCTGCCCGAGCGATCTATCGCGGCTACGATCCGGAGACAGGTGTATTCTCAGTGAGCCGTCTCCTTGTGGCAACGACGCCGCGGATTGATCCGACCACTAATATTGTTTAAGAGTCGGTTACAGATGTAGCTGTGCGACAACGTTTGCTTCGTCAAGATTGGTGCCGTCAAGTTTAATGATGTTTTCATCTGACCTTGGGGGCTCAAGCTTGGCAACGATGGCTTCAAACTGAGCATCTGTCATGTGCATGGAATAACCATTACGGGTATGATGGGTACCGACTGCTCTGCTCCGGGCTATATCTTCTGGCGTCGTCAGCCAAATGACGACTGTATCAGCCTGGTGTTGTCTGGCGATGCGCGTCAATAGCTGACGGTCACGGTAAAAGTTGAAGTTAGTGTCAAAGACTACACTGGCCCCGGCAGCTAGTAACTGTTCTGTATCTTTGTTCAGTTTTTCGTACAACATATTGCTTTCTTCCTCTGTATGTGAGGGGTGAGGAAATAATTTATGGCGCTCTACGTCAGCCCAGATATGCACTGCACCACTACGCTTTGCAATGATCTGAGCTGTGGTGGTTTTCCCGGCCCCGGGGGCACCGATAAGGAGATAAAGTCGTGGTCGCATTACCACTATTGTAGCTGCTTACGGCTGAGCAGTCGATGCTTTGTGCATCACTCAGCTATCTGAACCACCCCACACTTCGTTGGTCTAAACCTAAAAAGACGACATGCTTTTCTTTGTAATCTATAATAAAAATAAAGAGGAAAAATATGTCGTCACCAGCTTTTGTACGTGGCATCCGTTCTAAGATGCAAAACCAATTAATATCAGACATACTAACCCAGAAGGCGAGTATACCTTTACAGCAAGTAAACAGGTGTATGCCGGTGTTATGTTAATAGCTATTGTTTTTATAGTAGTAATTGTGGCTATTATTGTTGTATGGGGTAACATAAAAAATCTCTATGATATCCATAACAAAACAGTCCAAGATTATGACACTAATTTTGCTAATTTATCTGAGCGTATTAAAGAACTCGAAAAAAGAAATAATATTAGCTTAGCCATACATTCTTTACGTTTGACGTTGCGCAGATTAATCTTGGACTACAGCAAGAATCACAAAAGATACCAGCAGACTAGTAATCTATTCCTTTGTTAGCTACGAACATGTCATCAAAATGATGCTTGATTTTTGTCATATCTGAAGCAATATCTACGTGATTGAGCAGCTCTTGCGGAAAGTTACGCCCTGTTAGGCAGAGACTTGTGCGCGTTGCTCTGGCGGCCATGAGACGGGAGAGCTGCTGCTTACTCAAGAGCCCGTCATGGATGGCGTTATTAATCTCATCACATATAACGAGGTCATACTCCCCGCTGCTGACGCAGGTGAGCGCTTTTTTGTAGGTGTCACGAGCAGCCTCTTTATGCTGGGCTTCAGTAATGTGCTGCTCACTGAGATCCCCGGCCTTATAGAAGCCCTTGCCGCCTTTATAGAAATAAAGCTGGTCATGATAGAGCGGTTGGATGTCGCGGATGAAGACATGCTCACTGACGCCCCAGTATTTAATAAACTGGATAAAGGCGACTCGCCAGCGGTTGCCGAGTGCCCGCACCATGAGGCCGAGGGCTGCACTTGTTTTGCCTTTTCCCTCGCCGCTATAAACAATGACAACAGAGTCTTTGTGCTTATAATCCTCAAACGTCATGGCCCCATTATAGGGCAGTCAGGCCCTAAAAGGGACGTCAGCTGATTTTTTTATGAGCTCAGGCTTTGACGAGCTGATGCGCCTTTAAGGCGGCATCAATTTTAGGCCGGTCAAAACCAATGACAATGGTGCCATTGATATCACAGACGGGAATACCGCGCTGGCCTGATTTCTCAACCGCCTCCAGGCCAGCTTCCGGCTCTTTGTCTATATCTATGTAGTGATATGTAATTCCCTTATCGTCGAGGTAACGCATGACCATGTGGCAAAAACCGCACCACTCGGCTCCGTAAATAGTGATCTTCTCTTGTGATGTAGTATTCGTCATGATTCTACTGTATCACAACTCCCGCTTCGTTACTATACTTTGTAAAGTATAAAATCTCACCGAGAAGGTAAGACACATACCGCGTTAGATACTAAGTAAGTGTTACCAAAAGGACCGGTTTAAGCGTTAGCGATACTAGTAGTGGTAGCCAAGTTC
>DAHUZY010000054.1 GCA_027314885.1 Candidatus Saccharimonadota bacterium
GCCATGCCGTAGGCCTTGAGCACTTCGTCAATACGCTGATTCATAAGAGAACTCAGTCGTCTAATGAGGTATACTGTCTCAGCTTTTGGTCTGACCATATTAGTTAGCTACCTAACTAATATACTCCTACTGCTTTTGTTCGTCAACAATAATTTCATTATTGCCGGTTAATAACATCTATCGGAAAAGTATAGTCAAAGTTATGGTTTGGCAACACTAAAGCCGGCTACTCCGTTGCCATTCACCTGCCCGGCTGCCTTGTCGCCAGTGTAGAAGTAAAGAGGCATACCCTTATATGTGTATTGCGTTTGTCCGTTATCTGCTCGCTTGATAGTGCCGACGTTACTGGGCAAACCGGTAGTTGGACCATTATCTACGTAGGCTGGCCACAGACTCAGGCATGAACTTGTACAGTTGCTTGTATTTTTGCTGTCGCTACTATACGTGTAGAGTGTCATTCCGCTCGGGCTGGCGAGGTACTGGCCAGCGCTGGAACTGCTTTTAGTGATGAGTATTGCATTGTTTACTGGCTTTGTGCTGCTTGTCGTTGATGTACTGGCACTCGGGGTGCTCGTGCTTCCGTATGAGCTTCCATATGAATTGCTATACGAATGGCTGCGGGCCCAAAATATTTCTCTGCTTGACGGTGTTGTTTTGCTTGACTTATGAAATATCGCGTAACCCCCAACTGCAACGATCACGATTACTATAATAGCTACTATTGCGCCTGTGGCTTTATTCATGCGTAGATTCCTCGTTTACAATTTACTTATAGGTTCTCTATCCATACTATCACCACTAAACAATTCCGCTATGTACGGTCTTTCATATTCAATAAAGCGGTCACATATAATAGCAGAAGTCATTAATGCTACAATGACGCTAGTGCTTATTGTGAGCTTAAAAGGGGGATAGCTTAAGTGAGACTACACCAACGTAATAATAATGCACTATTTGCAGAGTGGATGCTGCGTCTTGGTTTGGTCGTGGTGCTCATGTATGCTGCAGTCAATTCACTGCTGCACCCGCTTGATTGGTCAGGCTTTTTACCTCACTTACTCACAGCACATTTTTCCGCATTCATATTACTCAAGATTTTTGCTCTGTATGAACTTGTGCTCGTAATATGGCTTATCGTTGGTAAGCTATTGAAATACTGCGGGCTTGTCTGTGCGCTCACATTCGCAGCTATTATTGGCTCTAATTTTAGTCAGCTGCTTATTACATTTAGGGACATTGGACTCTTTTTTATGGCTCTGGCATTATTTTTTATGGAGTCTGGAAACGAAACGACTTAAGAGAAACACCTAGTCTTTTCTCAATTGCACATATATGTAACCCTTTTGAAGTTTCAGTGAGAAACTGTTTCAGGTGCTTCTGTGGCAAAAGCACCGGTTGTTTGTTTGGCCTAGGAGAGAATTGCATGCTTTGTGCCCCCAAGTGCAGCATGTGCTTTGGAAGTCAGTGGCAAGATTGTTCTAGGGAGTTCATGTTAATGTCCGCGGCAACAAAAGGACTTTTTTCTTGTTGCCGAACTCTATCTGCCAGTGTAAATGTTTCCTGTTGAAATAAAGCTAAATTCTCTGCTGCGCCATACTGGGAGCCGGGCGCATCCAGATACGTACATAAACGAGAGGCAGAGCCTTTATTGGCGGGGACACTCATGTTGTCTTCGTCGGCTCAAGCTTGCCAATTATGTAGAGCTATATCGTATTGACTTCTTTCTCCTGTCATGAAATATATAGTAACATTAATATTTACTTTGCAAATTATGATGACTTATTGCAATTTGCTTGGGTCTTCAGTGGTGCTATTTGTTTGCCCGCTGCTCATCTTGTCTCTATAGTGATCAATGTAGCTGATTGCAGCTTGGGGCGTATCAACAAAATATACAAACTCATCAAGTGAACTTGATAAAAAGCCTTCATTTTCCATCTTCTCTAACTGTTGCTTGAATCCGTCATAGAATCCCTCGGTATTAAGTATGAGTATTGGCTTATTGTGATGCATATGTCTCTTATGCTCCAGGGTTTCCGTGGCTTCATCCATTGTCCCGATTCCGCCAACCATTATGACGATTACATCAGACCGACTGAGCATCGTCGCTTTTCGTTCTCCCATATCTTTGGCAATAATCATTTCATCAGCATTCTCGCGAGCCATGGAACGTAAGTACTCAACAGAGACCCCGATAATCTTTGCGCCTCCCTGCTGCGCGCCAGTTGCTACTATTTGCATAAGGCCTTTATCCGATCCACCCCAGACCAGGTTATAGCCATGTTCGGCAATGAGCTTGCCAAAGGCTTGTGCAGGTTTTATGTATTTACCATCTAAGTTATTGGCTGAGCAAAAGACGCAAATGTTGAGTTTCCCGTTGGTTTTCGACACGGCTACTTTAGCTGTTTCTGTCCGCATACCCCAGATTATAAACTAGCCCATTGAGCGGCACCAGTATATGTATCCATCTATAACGTATTAGGCTACTGCGGCTCTAGCTATCCCCTGCTAATCATAGCCCTCACGGGCCTTTCAACTTTGTTATTTAGCGAAATCGATATAATGAGTTATTTTCGACCCACAAACGGAGCGACCATTGATGTAAAAAAGGCGCTTTTTATGGCGCTACACTATAATGCGACCTGAGGGCGAGCTTGTTCAAGCCCAAGCGAAGAGGTGAGTAATTCTCGATTCATCTGCCTCTTGGCGAGAGGTTGTTTGTTTAAATAGATAGCGAGCCTATAAATCGTCTCAAGTTTTCTGGTTTCCTCTTCCCAGGTCTGTCCTTCCGTCAAGGCTCGGCCTCGTTCTCCCATGCGAGATCTGAGCTCAGGGCTAGCTGCAAGTTTCATAATAGCGTTACGAAATTCGTCGCGCGTCTCATATGTATAGCCACTGGCTCCATTCTCTATATACTCTCTAAAGGCACGTTCGTTCGGAGCTACTACCGGTAGGCCGGATGCCATTGCTTCAAATAAGACCTGAGAATAGCTTTCCGTTGCACTGGTAAGCGCCTTGATGTCCGCACACGCGTACATGTTGGCAAGCGTCTCTCCATGCGCTACTGCACCAGTAAATATAGCGTCTGGTAATAACTTCTCAAGTTTCTTGCGTTCAGTGCCGTCACCCACTACTACAGTTCTAGTCCCGGTAATATCCGCTATGTCTTGTAATCTATGCAGCGATTTTTCTTCTGCAAGACGTCCAACGACCAACACTAATAACTCGTCATCTTTTACACCCAAGTCCCTCCGTTGCCTGGTTGCTTCGGGGGAGTCTCGTCTCTCTGGGTCAAACATGGGGTGGATGCCATTTTTAAGCCTCACAATTTTATGTGCTGGCACATCTCGCTCCATCAGATAGGCATCCATGGCCATAGAGACAGAATAATTAACATCAGCTCTTCCATGCATACGTCTTTCTTGTCTTTCGACGAATCGATCTGTAATTGGCTTGCCTATGTGTCTTAGGAAGTGAGGCGTAATATTTCGGGCGACATCTTTATTGAATGTCTGAGCTCCTGCGACAACAGGCAGGTTAAGCTTGTTTGCTGCGTCAATGACACTGCCCCCTAAGAAAGCGAGTCCAAAGGGGCCTCGCATAGGTGTCGCAGCATGAACGACATCGATCTCCTCTTCCCCTAGCGTTTTTTTTGCTCGTTTGGCAGTATATATTACGCTGAGTAGGAAATTCTTGACAGGTACAGCACCGGTTTCAATAATTCTTGCTCCTGACAAATCCCCCACAACTTCTTCGTTATATTGAGGCATGACAACATCGAGTATATGGCCATTTGCAATAAGATGAGGCGCCATGTTCTTGAGCCTCGTTAATGGCCCGGACATAACCGAAGTCTCGTTTGCCCAAACTATATGTAATGGTTCTGGATTACAACCAAAGAGCGCTTCCGATACTTCTGAATGGCCAGTCTCTGCAATTTGAGAAATGTTTCCTCTTAAAGTAGACACACATAAATAATAACACATAAAACTACAATTGTCCAAATGAACGTACGTAACTACTGACTAAGCGTGGCATGGTAAACTGGTTTTAGTCATCTAAAACAAAAACAATTGAACAAGTTAAGCG
>DAHUZY010000055.1 GCA_027314885.1 Candidatus Saccharimonadota bacterium
TCGTCTTCAACCAGGAGGATACGGGCCATAACTTTTACCCCTTATTAGAAGTATCGACTCAAAGTATATCCTACTGCTTGATTGGTTATCAAGAAATACTATCCTGGCGACTTCGCTAACAGTGGACGCTCAGGCCTGTGCAGTATGGGCGAGTGAAGTCAAAATATGATTTTGTCGGTGTATGACATTTTATCTGCATCGTTCCCTCCGTTTTGATTACGAATGCCAATAAAGCATACCGTCTCCGGCTGAAAGGCAACTATAAATTTTCTCACAAAGCACTAGCCCCGTTTGGCACAGTAACGAGCAAAGCGATAATGGAAACCGTTTTGCTCCTGTTCATCACCATGCGAGATAGGCGAAAATGCTTTTTCATAATCCGGAAAAAACTGGTCACAGTTGAAGTCAGCATCGATGTGTGTTAAATAAAGTTCATCGGCTAATCCGGCCGCAATTACTTGTGAGAAGATAGTCTCACCCCCTATAACCCATACGTCTTGCCCGTTTTGTTGTTTCAGCCAATCAGTCGTATTATGGACAATTTCTACCCCGCTATTTGGCTGCATCTCTCGTGTCACCACATAAGTAGTGCGCTCAGCCAGCGGCTTGCTGTTTAGGTCATTACGAAATGTCACACCACCCACAAGGACTCGACCGCCGTATAATTTTGTCTGCTCGTTAAAATACTCCCCGTCGTTTGGTATATACCACGGCTCATAACCATGCTTTGCGAGACCTCGACGACGGTCAACTGCGGCAATGAGGCGAATCATAAGAGCTCCTTTCTTAGAATACTTAACAAGTAAAATGATCCAGTAATGACCTTGAGCGGTGAGTCTGTTTTTCGTAGTGCACTTAGCGCCTTATGCGGGCTCTCTATTACGCGCACGGGGACGGCATGAAATGCTTCGGCGAGCATAATTGGGTTCATAGAGTGAAACGGCAAGTCCTGTGAACCCTGAAAGCTTGTCACAATAACCTCAGACGAAAAGTCAGAGAGAAGATCAGCAACCTCCTTATATTGCTTGTCGTGTTTGAGTGCAACTAGAACTGTCGGCCTTACTCTACCGTAGAGCGCCTGAAAGCTCTTGATAAAGGCAGTCATTTTCTGAACGTTATGGGCCCCGTCCATAATAATGGTGCATTCTCTGTTATGTCGTACTTCCATGCGCCCTGGTATTCTGATGCGCAACGTTTGGGCTAATTCTTGCTGTGTTAAGTTTTTGAGATTATCCCGCTTTCTAAGGAATTCGTATACGCCGTACGCAAGTAGCCAATTGTGTTCCTGGTATGGCGGCAGGCCTTCAAATGCCAGCCCACTGCAATCGTGCAACTCGGCCTGGTCAACAATGTTCAACTTCGCGTGCTTAATGGCGGTGTATTTTAAAAATACTTCCATCACTCTCATGTCTTGCCTGAACGTAAATACTTCATTTTTATCATGGGCAATGCCGATTTTTTGGCTTGCTATGGCGGGAAGAGTGGTGCCAAGAATATGAGTATGATCAAGGCCGATGTCAGTAATAATGCAGACCTTATCATGACGAGTTACAACATTAGTTGCATCGTAGAGGCCGCCCATGCCGGTCTCTACCACTGCATAATCAACTTGTTGGCGCATAAACACCCAGAGTGAGAATGCATAGAGCAGTTCAAAATATGATGGACGTTCTGGCGCCGCCTGGACAATTTCCAAGAACTCACCCAGCTCGTTACAAAAGCTATGTTCATCAAGAGGTTCACCATTAATCTGCACTCTTTCGGTGACTGAACTAATGTGCGGAGACACTGTAAGCCCGATATTCTTGCCGGTTGCCTGAAGTAATGCAGCCATATAGTAGGCCGTGGATGTCTTGCCGCTAGTGCCAGCAACATGGATCACTCGCAGTTTTTCTTCAGGATGTGCAAGGAGCTTCATGAGTGGCCTGATACGCGTCAAGGTAGTATCCTTTCCGGTTAGCTGAGCAACGAGGGGCACATATGGCTGTATTGCAGCGTTGGCTTCATCAAGGTTGCGTATTGTCACTAGGACGTTCCTCTCTTCTTTGATAAGATCAGTATACGTCAATATGAGATTACATCTAGTGCCTTAGTGGTGAAATCTTGTCTAGCCCGCGTAGCTCAGTGGATTAGAGCGTCTGTCTTCGGAACAGAAAGTCGGGGGTTCGAATCCCTCCGCGGGTACCAATTGAAGTTTATATATATCGAAAGTTTATCAGTTACTCTGTTCGAATCTTCTAGGGTGTGATTAAGGGTTTTAAGAATAGGGACGAATGGGTATGTATTGACTTACTTACGTATGATTTGCTATAATATACGTATGAAAACGAAACTTACTCTTAGCGTAGATGAAGATTTAGCGCAATTTGCTCATAAACAAGCTGAGATTAGTAAAAGTTCTATTTCGGGTATGTTTTCTGAGTATTTACGGCTACGTAAAGCCTATTACATTAAGGCTACTGGTCCAAGCATCGCTAGTATGGTTGGTGCCTTGAAGCGCTATCAAATTGATGATTCAAAACAAGCGATACGAACTGCATATGCACAAAAATATTCTCGTTGACTTGAACATCATCTTAGATGTCTTATTAGAACGTCCTGGCTATAAAGCTTCACAGGCAGTCTTAGAAATACAGTCACCATTCGATTACACCTTGTTTGTTAGTGCGCATGTAGTAACTACGTTTGCCTACTTACTTGAGAATGCCAAAGTGCCTAAGAAAGAGATAATACGCAATGTTAATTGGCTGCTACAAACATTTTCAGTTGTTGCCACGAATGATGGTATTTTAAAGAATGCTCTGAAAAGTAATATTACAGACTACGAAGATGCAGTTGTCGAGCAAGCCGCACTAGACTGCGGAGCTTCGATAATAATTACTCGTAACGTGAACGACTTTCGTCAAAGTATGCTACCTGCAACTACACCTGAAGAGTTTATATCAAGCAGCGGCTCCTGACGCGAGAAGGTAAGAAGAAACACCCAAATACTGCCTTGCAACCTCTACTCCCTTGCCTATATTAACAATTACCTCGTAATACTTTGTTCTGAATACATCAAGTATAGGGTACCAATTGGATTTTGTATCTGTCGAAAATCAAATAATTATACTGTTCGAGTCTGTGTTGGGTTATCGGCAGTACGCCGAAATAGGTAAACTGTTAAATTGTCGTAACCTTGACTTGCTGTCTATAATATGCTACTATACTAATAATCATGGGAGCGGCCAAATTCCCTCAACAAATTATCACAGATACTGAGACTAAAGCTGTAACACTTACCCCAGAAATTGAAGCCACTTTACCAGGCATTGACCAAGCATTTGCCGAAGCAGACAGAGCTTTTTTGGATGACCCAGAGAAGTATTTACAAGGTCTTGAAGCTTCAATGTTCCAATTTAAGTCTAGCGAAGGGTCCGAAGTAGCTTGCTCATTAATACATAGTCCTGACAGTAAACCAGATGAAATACTTGTAATCTTTGCCCCCTTTTCTGATAGAGAGCCGAAAAGTAGTGCTTATAAACTAGGCGAGTATCTAACTGCCGATACCCAGGATGGCATTATTAGCAAAGAGATTTTTGCCCCAAATAGCTGGAACCAGACAACCAAGTCAGCAGCTATGTTCGAGTTATTAGGTGCACTAGGAAAAAACATACCCGTTTTAACCATCTATGGCCCAGTTCCTACGCATGCTTATAGTCCAAGGGAGCGGAGTGAGTTTAAGTCAGGTGATTTTTCTCCAGCCGGTAGATTAGCTAAAGAAGCTATAGCAGAAGCTCAAGATAGACTACATGGCCTCAACAGTGAAACACAGATTACGAGTGGTCATTTCAGCGGAGCTTCACTTGGAGCTAGTAATGCCGTTGGCGCAGCTGCAAGCAAAGAATTAAGAGAAGGGGTAGATGTTCGGACAGTAACCGCACAAGAACTGATACTTGGGCCAAAAAGTCTACCTGATTTAGGTAAACGCTTTATTGTTAAGCGTATCGTGGGTAAGGCTTCGGACGAAACAGTGTCAGGAAATAATACAAAAATAGAAGAGACTGCCATGCGTAGAGCTATTGACGCTCA
>DAHUZY010000056.1:0-3563 GCA_027314885.1 Candidatus Saccharimonadota bacterium
GGGGTACAAATTTAACAAATTAACGCTGCGGCCATAAATACTACAAGTTCCCCCTCATTTTAGAATTGGAAAAGACTCCTGCACCTGTTAAGTTGCCGCCGCAGGCTTCACCAAGCGATACCTCAAACCAAGACAACCAATTTATCATTTCTCCTGATGGTCTTGAGCATATCAAAGATTTAGGCTCTGACGATAGCATTACAAAGATGTAGTCTACTAAACCAAGAAATTGACGAACCTAATTACTGATAGTTTTATTGTGTGCTAAATGATTGCAGTATCAAAAGCCCCTGCTTGGCTTCAGTAGATGAAAACCAGTTTTTAGCGGCAGTGAGAGTGTTTGCACCATTGCCCTGTTGTCCATCAATCGCTACAAACTGATATGGTTCATTTGTGGTGTCGCTAGTTAGTCCGAACCGAGGTGTATTTGTAAATTGTGAGGTTTGACCTACCGTTAATCCTGCTTGTGTAACCTGCGATGCCTCGACAATCGAGTATTGGGCAAGATTATTCGTATCAGTATATATACCGCCTACAATTTTAAGATTTGGATAGTTAGGTACGCTGTCAATGCTCATAGTTAAAAAGTTAGTATTGCCTGCATCTTTAACATAGGGGTAGTCGTAACTTATATTTACTGCTTGGTCTGGACTTTGAACAGTGCTACTAACATTATTTACAGTGCTTGATAATGCAAATGTATTCTGGTTTTGTGTCCAGCTTGCAGGATATTTGAAACAAACCTTGCCTTCTGTATCACAGTATTGCTTCCAATCAGCATAGGGATTTGCGGGCTGGTTTTGGTTATTACTGGAGACTGATTTAGTCGAACTTGACTTGCTAGTCAAGGTAGTGGAACTAGATACAGTCTTATGGTGGTTTTTATAGGCCATAAAACCCACGACACCAATTAAAGCTACGATTACTAAAATTAGTATGCCCTCAACTGCACCGAAGCCTTTTTGATTGTTTCTTAATTTGCCCACTTTAGTTATCCTTGTTGAATGTTACCTAAATTATCCAGTATATTTATCTCAAACACAAGTATTTTACTGGAACTAGACGCTGTCCTAAATGAAGTAGTGTTGAACCTAAGAGCCAATGACGATGTTGTATCTGTTGTGAACCTGAATAAGCCGTATGATTTACTGCTTGATATGAGCAAAATATCACTTGGTCGGGGTGAGAGGACTTGAACCTCCGACCTCCGCGTCCCAAACGCGGCGCGCTAGCCAACTGCGCCACACCCCGGATGTGACTGTAAGGGTAGATTATACCGAAAAAAATCAGCTACGCCTAACTATGGGGCGAGTATTCGGCGAAGGGGCTTTATTGAAGTCGCCAAGCCTGCACTATTTACAGCGACTGCAACCGCATTAAATTGACACCGGCCATTCTTTTCAAGCACGTTCCTGGTTCTTTGGCCATCACGCCAGCGAGGAATGATACTCTCAAAACTGACGCCAAGAGATGCATCCAGTGCGCCACACATACCGACATCAGTAATATGCGCTGTGCCTCCAGGCAGCACCCGAGCATCAGCTGTCGGAACATGCCAATGATCACCAATAACCGCACTGACCCGACCATCAAGATAATGTCCAATAACAACCTTTTCGCTGCTGTAATCACCATGGAAATTCACAACTATAGCAGACGCTTCTTCAGTTTGCTGAGCGAGAATCTTATCCACGCAATGAAGGGGGTTATCCATCTGTTTATCCGCATCCTTGCCGACAATCTGCCCCAGTAGACTAATGACGAGCACCTTGCCTGCTCTAGTCTTGATGTACTTATATCCCAAGCCCGGCGTACCGGCTGGATAATTTGCAGGTCGGATGACTGGTTGCACGGGATCACTTAATAGCGGTGTCAGTGAAGCGTGCTGTAAACTCCAGTTACCACCGGTACAGAAATCTATGCCGGCTGCGCGGAGGCGGGCAAAATCCTTTGGAATAAGACCACGTCCCTCAGTCACATTCTCTGCTTGGGCAATTACCAGGTCAACCTCTTCGGTATTGCGCAGTGTCGGCAAAAAATGCTCCACCGTTTCTACGCCAAGCTCCCCCATAATGTCACCGATATAGAGTATGTTCATTATGTGGAGCTCTTCAAAGTTATTTACTTTACTTGGCGAACTCGACCGCGCGGGTCTCACGGATCACATTCACTTTAATTGTACCCGGATACTGCATAGTGGACTCAATCTTAGTGGCAATATCCCGAGCCAGCTTAATGGCACTCAGGTCATCAATCTGCTGCGGCTTAACAAAAACACGCACTTCGCGACCGGCACTAATGGCATACGACTTCTCAACTCCACTAAACCCATTCGAGACGTTTTCAAGCTCGCGCATTCGTTCGCCAAAGTTCTCGGCGCTTATATTGCGTGCGCCCGGACGAGCAGCACTGATGGCATCAACTGTGCGCACAATGAGGGCTTCAACACTTGTGGCCTCTACGTCATCATGATGCTGTTCAGCCGCCAAAGCTATTTCTTCAGGTGCACCGTACTTTCTCAGAATCTCACCGCTGATGTGGTGGTGCTTACCCTCCATCTTGTGCGTCAGAGCTTTGCCGATATCGTGTACCAAGGCAGCATATTTTGTTATCTTGATATCCGCACCGACTTCCTCCGCGATCATACCGGCTATATGAGCCATCTCGGTTGAATGTTTGAGAACGTTCTGGCCATAACTGGTACGATATTTCAGTTCGCCAAGCAGGTGCAGAATCTCCTTAGGAACTCCGATTACACCGACCTCTCTAGCTGCGTCTTCACCGGCACGGAGAACGTCTTTCTCGACATTCTTTTGTGCCTTCTCTACTACTTCCTCAATGCGCCCAGGATGAATACGCCCGTCCTTCATGAGCATCTCCATAGTCTGGCGAGCAACTTCACGGCGCACGGGGTCAAAGCTACTTAATACAGCATAGCCGGGTGTATCGTCCACGAGGATGTCAACCCCTGTGGCTCGCTGCAATGCCTGGATGTTTCGACCTTCCTTGCCAATAATGCGACCTTTCATCTCATCACTCTCCAGCTTGACACTGGTAATTGTCCGCTCGGCAGTTACTTCACTCGCCATCCGTTCCATAGCCGTAGTAATGACGAGCGCAGAGAGCTCTTCGGCATTTTCTTTAGCATCGTTTTGCAGCTTATTCACCAATCCGACAAGGTCGTGCTTGATATCGCGTTCGGTCATCTGCATAAGCTTTTCTGCAGCTTCAGTCTTAGTAAGTTTGGCTATCTTTTCAAGCTTGTCTTGCTGCTTTGAGCGAATTTGTTTAATTTCATCTTTCAGCTGCTCAATTTCGTCTTCGCTTTTTCGGAGTAACTGATTGCGCTTGTCGAGGTCATCTAGTTTTTTATCTAGAGCTTCCTCGCGGTTAACCATGCGCTCTTCAAGATCCTTGAGCTCACGGCGACGACTTTGTTCTTCTTTTCTGGTTTCTTCCACCGCTTTTGCGGCTTCTTCCTGGGCCTGGCTGACAAGCTTGGTAGCTTCCTTCTTGGCTCGTTCCAATTCTTTTTGTGCTTTCTCTTCGGCTGAGCCCATCCT
>DAHUZY010000056.1:3573-3810 GCA_027314885.1 Candidatus Saccharimonadota bacterium
CTTTGACGGGTTATCATGGCATTGGCGCCAAATCCAGCAACAAGCCCTACTATTGCGAGCAATACTGCTAACATGATCTGTCCTTTCTATCTCTGCAGATGGCGCTATGATAATGCTCTATTTAAGCGGCGATCGCTTTCACTTCACTAGCCTACTATGTGAGGAGTACCATGAACGCTGTCTGAATATCGAATTAGTTTATAAGAAAAATTATCCTTAAAGCGAATTTGTTCGTCT
>DAHUZY010000057.1 GCA_027314885.1 Candidatus Saccharimonadota bacterium
AGACTAATGTCTTTGCGGCAAGTGGCGGAGCTAGTTTATATAGGGTGTCAATGCTTGAGAAGATTGGCCTGTTTGATGAAGATTTCTTTGCCTATTATGAAGATGTTGATCTGAGCTTTCGGGCTCAATTGGCTGGCTGGAAGGTAAGCTACGTGCCAGCAGCGCGTGCCTATCACCAGATAGGTGGTACCAGCAGTAAACACCGGGGCTTTACCACATACCAGACGATGAAAAATTTGCCATTGCTGCTCCTGAAGAATGTGCCTCGCCGATATATATTTTCTGTTGGTTGGCGCTTCACTCTCGCTCATATCCTTTTTTTCTGTCGAGCCGTCAGTCGAGGCAACCTGTGGGCCGCCCTCAAAGGAGATGCTGTTGGAACATGGCTCCTTTTTACAGGACTCGGGAAGCGGCGGGCCATTCAACGCTCCAAGACAGTGAGTAATGAGTATATATGGAACCTTATTGTTCATGAGTTGCCACCAAACGCGCGGGCACTTAGAGCGTTGCGCATTAGAAAGACGACCACAAAATCATGAAGCGCATTGTTATTGATGCCAGGGAGTTAAGAACGACGAGCGGGCGGTACGTAGAGCGACTGCTTCATTACTTGCAAGAGATAGATCGTACCCACGAGTACTCGGTGCTGCTCAAACCAGAAGACATGAGCGGCTGGACGCCGACAAATCCGCTTTTTAAGAAGGTTGTCTGTCCGTATA
The DNA here is from genome assembly GCA_027314885.1 of Candidatus Saccharimonadota bacterium. Taxonomy (GTDB): domain Bacteria; phylum Patescibacteriota; class Saccharimonadia; order Saccharimonadales; family UBA4665; genus JAJZAF01. The sequence continues at coordinate 720 of DAHUZY010000057.1, forward strand.
AAGAATTTACGTTTGGTGAACAGCTCGGCTTAAAACGGCAGGTTGAAAGCCTTAGGGCAAACCTTGTGCACTTCCCTTTTCCCCAACAGCCTGTGCAATATAAAGGGAAAACGGTGACCACAATTCATGACCTGACAACTCTTCGTTTTAGTAACCCGGATAAAAATATACTTGTTTTTAAACTCAAGCAACTGGTGTATGCACATGTTATGAAACGCGTTGCAAAAAAGTCAGTGTTTGTTATAACCGGATCACAATTTGTCAAAGATGACGTTGTCCAGTTCAGCCATATCGATCCAGAAAAGGTTGTTGTAACCCACGAAGCTGCTGATCCAATTAACGAAAAGCCTGAACCGCTGCCGGATCTGATCAAACAGAAGTTTATTATGTACATTGGTCGTCCCACACCTCACAAGAATTTAGAACGCCTCATTGCTGCTTTTAAGCTCGTTCGTTCTGAGCAGCCTGATTTAGTACTCGTGCTCGCCGGCAAAATGGATTCAAACTATGAACGGCTTGAGAAAAAAGTTAGGCAGCAGACCACCCCGAATATCGTCTTCACGGATTTTGTAAGCGAGGGGCAACTTAAGTGGTTATACGAGCATTGCGAGGCATATCTCTTTCCTTCTCTCAGTGAAGGCTTTGGCCTCCCGGGCCTGGAAGCCATGCTGCATGGCGCCCCCGTGATATCCAGCAAAGCAACATGCCTGCCTGAGATATACGGAGACGCTGCAGAGTATTTTGACCCCCTGAGCACCCGCTCTATGGCAAATGCGATTAACAAGGTCTTGGGCAATAAAAAGCTCCGTGCCGATTTAATTAAAAAAGGCCGGACGCAAGTAACTACATATTCTTGGCGAAGTACGGCTGAGCAAACACTGGCGGTATATAAGCAGGCCCTTAAGGAAACGTAGCTTATCAACTAGATAGTTGCTCCAATAATTACCGCGTCACTAGTTGGAGTTTTGCTTACGATTCTTCTTTCTTAAGTACAATGTGGCGGTCTCTTCCTTCACCAGCAGACTCGCTTGTCAGACCATACTCGGCAGCGAGCTGGTGGACTATGCGTCTATCCGCGGGATTCATGGGCTGTAGCTCCATTGGTTCACCGCTCTCTTTAACTTGTTTAACCCAGCCCTCGGCCTTATCCCTCAACCGGTCTGCCCTTTGTTTCTTATACTCGGCAATGTCGACGTTGACACGGGTATGCGCGTAGTCATTATTTTTGAGCGCAGTTGAGGTCAGGTACTGAAGGGAGCGCATGTTCTCTCCCCGTTGCCCGATTAAAAAGCCGTTCATGTGGGTACTGGGTACGTTCAGCTGTATTACGTCGTCGTCGCTGGTGGCGTAGACATCTGTGTTGAGTCCAAAAAAGGACAATAGATCCTCCAGGTATTTCTTGGCATAGACAATAGCTTCCTCAAGTGATTGATTCATTTCTTCCTCCGTTTCTTTTTCTGCACCGTTTTCTTTTGGGAGGCTTTTGGCTTTTTAGAGATTTTGGGGGAAGACTCAACGAGTTCTGCTTCGGGTATAGCAGCGACATCTTTGGTTGGTTTGTCTGCAATAACCTCCATTTCGCCTTCGTCTTCCTTCAGCACAATGCTCTGCTGAATGTAGGCCACGAGACCACCCACAAACCAGTACAGGCTCAAGGCAGACGCAAGACTAACAGTAAAAAGGAAGATCATAATAGGCAGGAAGAAACGAGTACTGCGCCCAACCGCGGCATTGACTTCAGATTGATCGGCTTGCTTGCCGGAACCGGCATCTTTCAGAATGCTTCTGAGTGATCGCTGCTCGCTACTAGACGGCATGAGCTGCTTACTCTGGAAGTACTGCGTGACTGCGCTCGCTATGACAAGCAGCATGGCGGGCCAGTAAATACCGTGACTCCCTTTACTGAGGGCTGCTCGGCTGAGATCAATAAATCCGAATAGAGTGTTGTCGAAGAGGTTGATATTATGAGAAAGCTCCTTCATCCAGGGGAGGTGCTGCAAAGCAGGATATGCAAAGGTTACAATTGCGTGGGGGTCGTGGATTACTTTGTTTAAGCCGCTATAGAGACCGATGAGCACGATTAACTGCAGAATGAGGGTCGGAAATGTGGCAAACGGATTAATACCCCGCTCTTTATAGAGCTCCATGAGGAGTTGTGATTCTTTAGCCTTATTGCCTTTAGTCTCTTTCTTTATGCGCTTAATCTCGGGTTGTAGCTTGCGCATCATTTTTGCTTGGTGTAATTGCTTCTTGAGCAATGGCCACAGGATTATGCGGATGACAACGGTAAAGATAATAAGTGCCAGGCCAAAGTTATGCCCAGGAATCAGAGCATAAATGAAAACAAGCAAATTAAAGATTGGTTGCACAATAAGTGTCGTAAACATAGCTTCAGTGTTCTACTATACCATGGATGACCGGTGTTTATGAGCGCGAAGCGAGTTGTGAGCGTGCTTTATTGAGCAGTTCCTCGATCATATCCTGGAGACGCTCAGTATTTATGTCGGCCATTTGGTCGCTATAGACGGTGAATATAAGGTCACTATTTGGCGGCACACCATCTGACCGGCGAACCGCTTCATAGACTCGCCGTCGAATTCTATTGCGAACCACCGCAGATTTATGGACCTTGCGGCTGACAACTACTGCCGCCCGGTATGGCTTGGACTTAGGGCGGGCTGCAAAGCGAAGACTCATGAGACTGCCACGGGCTGTTTGGCCATGGGCATAAGAACGCCGCAGGCTGCCGTGGCCGTGAAAACGATGCGGACGGGCTAGCATATCGCCTCTTTAGGCCGATAGTTTCGCTCGACCCTTGATTCTGCGCTTGTGCAAGACTGTGCGGCCAGCTTTGGTGCTCATGCGCTTCAGAAATCCATGCTCTCGGGCTCGGGAACGCTTCTTGGGCTGGTGTGTTCTCTTTGGCATATTCTAAGAACTATATCTGTTATGGCTGCAGTTGTAAAGAGAGCGCATTAGAT
>DAHUZY010000058.1 GCA_027314885.1 Candidatus Saccharimonadota bacterium
CACTCTTCACCCGAATTGACAAATCACGATAATCTTCAACTGAACCGATACCGTAAATACAGCTGACACTGGCCACAATAATAACGTCGCGGCGCGAAAGCAGCGCGTCAGTTGCTGCGTGGCGTAATCTATCTATTTCCTCATTAATCTGGCTGTCTTTCTCAATATATGTATCACTTCGGGGGATATACGCTTCCGGCTGATAATAGTCGAAATAGCTCACGAAGTAGTGAACGGCATTATCAGGGAAGAAGCGCTTAAACTCACCGTAGAGCTGGGCAGCCAGAGTCTTGTTGTGGCTCAGGACGAGCGTTGGCCGGTTCAAGTTTGCTACAACATGTGCTGCCGTAAACGTTTTTCCAGAGCCAGTAACACCAAGCAAAGTCTGGTACTTCTGTCCTTCACGCAAACCGGTAGTGAGCGACTCGATTGCAGCCGGCTGATCACCAGTCGGCACAAAGTCACTCTTTATCCTAAAACTGCTCACCTTCCTATTGTACCAAGTAAGAAAGATTGGTTTAGGGTTGATATACGAGCCTTGAGTTCACGAACACATGACATGGAGTAGCGAGAGTCTCGCTATGGGTTATGCTCCTAATCAGAGAGCTTCACAATCCCTGAGCATGCTTCCCGCTAAAGCACCTGCCTGGTCGTCTATCTTTTCAACGGCACCTAAATTAAAGCCTTCTGCAAATCGAAGCCTTTTAACAGCATCATTGATAGCATGTACGCGTTCCTCTAAACAATGCGAGCTGTTGTATGCCTCTAATAGCTCAGGGTGGATTTCTTCTCGAGTCTCTTGTATGAAACTCAGCGCGTTTTGCCCGAGTGCTGTCGACACGCCATCGTGCTCCCTTTCCTGCACAGCCTTAAGGATGCTGCAGTGATCTTTATATTGACATTGTGTTTGGGTACGAGGGCAAGTGAATTCAAAACTAGACATAAACTACTCCTTATTACATATCTCTTCCGAAGGGTTCACCTAAAAAATCTTTATGAACAACAGTCATGTCACCTTCTCTGGTTATACCAATTACACCTACCAGATTAGCCTCTATTCGTGATTCAGGCGGATAATATACATCGATTCGTGTACATTTACTCATTGAACGACCATACAACTATGAGCTCATAAAAGCAAGTAACTTGGGCGCGTACGTGTATGCAGCAAGATTAAATATTCTAGCCTGCACGAAACTTGGGCAGATCATCCGGCTTCAAATACCAGTGCTGGTCATGACGTACCAGCAGATCATGAATGTCTTCAAATTTTTCATCTAGTATCTCCACGATTCGTTTTACTAACCTATCTGGACTGTCATCAAAAATAACCAAGTGATCATCTGGCGGTTCCAGCGCATCCATCAGCCGTGGTATGCGGTCAGCAGTGCCGCCGCTTGCAGTTAAAACTCCGCTTGGCTTATGTGCCTCCAGGGCTGAAGTAAACTCATGCAAGCTGCCAAAACGGCCGCCAATGGTAATCACCGCATCACTAGACTGCACAAGATAAAGATCGCGACCGACATAATGCAGTCCGGTAAAGTTTATGAAGTCAAAACAGTTAGACGGAAGGCGATACTTTCTGAGATGCTCCCGCAAGCTAACCGCCGGCGAGAAGCCAACACTCATACCGCCAGCTTCACTGGCAGCTTGGGCTGCATAGTATGGAAGGCCTATCGTTGCCCCGGTCGTTATAATGTGGCCACTCCTTGCAATCGCCTTACCGAGTTCACGAGCCTTGTCGGCATCAGCCTGAACCGTACTACCTGAAGCCGCACCAGAGACACATATGGAATAACGTAATCTGCGTTGATTGGTGTGCGTCGGCATATTCTATCTACTCCTGATTAATAAGTTCGGGTTGCATTTCGGCCGCTACTGCCTGTTCGACTGGCTCAGGCTGCAGATAACTCATTAGTAACTCTTGCCATAATGAATGTTGAAAGTAGTGCACTATACGGCGCGCGAGAGGCAAACTATTACAGTAATTCAGTGCGGCATCAAGAAAATTCATCGATACCGGCCGTTGTTCCTCGTCAAGCAAACCGAGCTTTTCCGTACCACGCCAAAAAGTAAGCGCTGGGTCAATCTGCGCCAGAGCTTGCTCCAGCGGCTGCCAGTGTATGTCTTCCAGCTGCACATACGGCTCAAAGGCCGCTTCGGTAAACTGACGTTTGAACCGACTATAGTAGCGATGCACCAAATTCCAGGGCAGTGACATATTAAGCAGGGTGGTCCCCATTCTTGCTTCATCGCCTGCCACCTGTGCTACGGTCTGCCCGAATTGCGGGCGTACCTGGCAAAGTTTTAGGTATGTTGAAGCGGCCCTCATTTCATTCAGTTCATGAAGTGCCTGCCCGAGCGTAACTGCGGCTGATCCGGCCGGGACAGCATCTGCCGACCAGGGTAAAAACACAATCACTCCCACCTCTTTGAGACTCAGAAACGTATGATGCATATCATGCACTACCTCTTCGCCGAGTTGCTGCCAGCGTGCAGTCGCGGGTTTGACTAGGGTGATGGTCCGGCTCTCAAAATCGTGCGGAGTAAGCTGCTTATAACCGCTGAGCCAGTGTTGCCGCCAGGTTTCACTCTCTGTCAACCAAGCAGCTGCGAGAGCAAGCGGAGCCGGCTCATGCTTCAAAAACGATGCCAGCGAGCGATAACCGAGACGTTTCATTGCCCGTTTCGGAGGATGGGCCTTCATGAGCACCTTGAGACTGCTTGTCTTCATAACATAGCAATTTTTAGAAACCGGTAGCTCATTAATAGCCGCGATAATACCGTCAACAATATCAGCCTCAGCAGAGACAGTCTGGGCCGCTTTCATCCTCAGACACTTCACTAAATGTGCGTCGTCAGCTGCAACCCGCTGCTGCAGTGCGTGATAGAGCTCTGAAGCCGTGGTGTCATTAGGGTCCAAACCGAGTTCACTCAGCTTATGCTTCATCTGTCTGTTGACTTTCGTGGTCAGTCGAATATCCGCACTGGGGTGACCTCCAACCGCCTCAAGCTTCATAATATTGCGGTAAAACTGAGGTTCTTCTGCGCCAAGGGCCATCGACAAGAAGCGAGTCATTAGTCTTTTCCTTCCCCCTTTTTTATACTATGTTTTGAGCATAAACACTTTCTCTACCTTTAGCTTACCACACAGGCAAACCTAAAAAGCGTGCACTTAAAGCGGAGTTGCCTGGTACCAGTCAGGAGACTTCTTAAGCAACGCTTCTATCTCAGATTCTTTCAGGAGTCCCGCTTGGGCACCCACCTTCTGCACCACACTCATGGAATTAATCGGAGCCCACTGGAGTGCTCCCTCAAGTGTATTACCTTTAATAAGTGCAGCGACAAAAGTTGAGGCAAAGGCATCACCTGCACCGGTGCGGTCATTCGGTGGTGCCGGATCAGGATAGAGCGGCATCTTCAGGCGCTGACTGCCATCACTCGCATAGGCTCCGTTGGGGCCATCAGTAATAACGGCAATGCGAGCACCGAGGCCATGAAGCCGATCCAGCAGACCATGCAGATCATCATAATTACCTTGAGTCACAAAAACCGCCTCCTCACGGTTTAATATAACCACTTCGCTGCGGCTATATATGCGTTTCAGTCGCTCCG
>DAHUZY010000059.1 GCA_027314885.1 Candidatus Saccharimonadota bacterium
CACACATACTGAGTTCAGGCTCATTTTGCGTTGGAAACCGAACACCACTTCAGGCTCATTTTGTATTGGAAGAGAGTAAGAGTTGCCTTATGGGAAACAATAGCGCTATACTGAGGCCCATATGAACCCTGAACAATTCGTTGGATTAGATATCGGCACCAATACCATCCGCTGTGTTGTTGGTACCCTTGACCCTCAAGATAAAACCCCTTCCATTGTTGGTCATGGTCAGGCGCCCAATCAGGGAATGCGCCGCGGAGCAGTGGTTCACGTAGACGATGTTGCTCAGGCAATAGCTCATGCAGTTACTGAAGCGGAGCGCATTTCCGGGATGTCGATCAAGCAAGCCACTGTTAATGTCAACGGTTCGCATGTAAGCGGGTTGAACTCCGAAGGCGTGATAGCTATTAGTGCTGCCAATAGGGAAATTACCCCTGAAGATCGTTTACGAGTGGAAGAGGCCGCTACTATTATGAGTTTGCCCCCGAACCGTGAGATTATTCAGTTTTTTGCAAAGAATTATAGTTTAGACGGACAGCGCAATATTAAAGACCCAGTTGGCATGCATGGCGTACGCCTTGAGGTAGACGCACATATTGTCACAGCGGCATCACCGAATCTCCGCAACCTCGACATGGCACTTGAGAAAGCGGATATTCAAGCGACTCACCATACCGTGTCAGGCTTGGCGGCTGCCGAAGCCGTACTGACCCGTCAGCAGCGAGAAGCCGGCACGGCATTAATTGATATTGGCGCTGGCACAACTAATATGATTGTGTTTGAAGACGGAGAGGTGCAGTATGTGGCCGTGTTACCGATCGGTGGACAGCATATTACGAATGACCTGGCAATTGGCCTCAAGACTGACCTGGATATTGCTGAAGCCGTCAAATTGCAGCACGCGAACCTAAAGCCCGATATCAACAAGACGACAGTGACCGTTAAGGTGAATGGTAAGACGCATGATTTTGCTTTTGAAGAAGTCAGCATGATAGTTGAAGCGCGTGTTGATGAGCTCTTGGACTATGTTGATAAAGAACTGCAGAAAATTAAGCGTTCGCGCAAGCTGCCGGGCGGTATAGTCATCACGGGAGGCTCTGCAAAGCTGCCGGGAATCGATGAATTTGCTCGCCAGAAACTGGAACTAGCAGCCAGAGTTGGTAAATTAAACAACATAAGCGGTTTGGTGGATACGGTTTCCGACCCCGGCTATATCACAGTCGTCGGGCTTATGTTATTGGACATGTTATTGCTTCCTTCACTGCCGCCTAACTCTGCAAATAAATCTACTCAGACTGCCAAAACATTGTTTGGAAACGTCCTTGCAAAGTTGAAGCGTTGAAATTTTAACTTCAAATCATACGTCTGCAGTGAGTAAAAATTATGTACTCATGTATAAGGGCAGAGTGGCCTCAGTCAGGTGCTGTATAAAAATACGAAACACCTCAATGATGGCTGAGAAACGCCTAAATATGCCGTATAAATTTGTTGAACTTGCCCGTATGCTCGCGTATACTGGCAGCATAACTTAAATGTAGCACCTGGAAGGATCTAACGTCATGGCACAGGTTGTTGAACCAGCTATAGAGACATTCGCGCAAATTAAAGTTGTTGGGGTTGGCGGAGCAGGCGGAGCAGCCATTAACCGGATGGTAGAGGCTGGCATTGAAAATGTTCAGTTTGTAGCCATTAATACCGATGCGCAGGCACTACATCACTCAAAAGCAAGCGTCAAGCTGCACATTGGTAAGGATGTTACCCGTGGACTCGGTGCTGGTGCAGATCCGGGCATGGGTGAGCAGGCGGCGACGGAATCGCGCGATGATATACGGAAAGCAATAGAAGGCGCCGACATGGTATTCGTCACAATTGGTGCCGGCGGGGGTACAGGTAGTGGCGCCGGACATGTCGTGGCTGAAGTAGCAGAAGAACTTGGAGCTTTGGTGGTAGGCTTTGCCACTAAGCCGTTTGCTTTTGAAGGAGAAAAGCGCCGCAGGAATGCCGAAACGGCAATAGATAAACTTCGCAAGACCGTTGACACCCTTATAGTTATTCCGAATGACCGGTTACTAGAGACTATTGATCGAGATACACCGCTCATGGATGCCTTTAAGGTTGCCGATGATGTACTCAGGCAAGGTGTGCAGGGTATTTCTGACCTCATTACTGTACACGGCATGATCAACCTAGATTTCGCTGATGTTAAAACTGTAATGACCAAAGCCGGATCGGCACTTATGGGGATTGGTCGGGCTAGTGGCGACAATAGAGCGACAGAAGCAGCGAAGCAGGCCATTGAATCGCCACTGCTTGAAGTTTCTATTGATGGAGCACGGGGAATACTATTTAACGTCATTGGTGGTGGCGATCTGTCTATGCACGAGATTAACGCTGCGGCAGAGACTATCACTAATGCCGCTGACCCAGAGGCGAACATAATTTTCGGCGCTACCATTAACCCTGATCTAGACGGCGAGGTGATTATTACAGTAGTAGCGACTGGATTTGATGCCTCGTATTATGCAGAGCGCACATTAAAACCGAGAACTGCAGCCAATGCTCGCCCAGAACTAACCACTCCGAAGATAACTAAGCAAGAGGAAAAGGCGCTTTCAGAAATTAATATGGATCTGAGTGATACCGAACCAGTACCATCCGATTTCACCAGTGATGAAGAAAGTCCACTGACAAATATTTGGTCAATTGATGAAGAAAAGGATGGAGAGGGAGCGGAGGCTGGTGCTGGTGCTGAGGCACATGAAGACCAGGACGAGTCTGACTCAAGAAATGCGGTAGTTACCAGCAGTCTTGAAGAAGAGCTCGAGAAGCCCTCATTCTTGCGCCGTTTAGGGCGCCGTCACAAGGACGAAACTAACGAAGAACCGGGTGATGAGAAGTAGGGGGTGACGCCTACTTTAGCGGTAACCTGTACTAAATAATACAGCGAAAAGAAGCTTGCAAAACACTACACGTAGGGCTATATTAAGAAGACACAGCACTATATGTGGAAAATGCACACAAAACACATAATAAAAGGCTGAGCACATTTAATGGTAAGATGGACCGTAAATGGCAGGCCGCTTTTTATGGAAAGCTTACATCAAAGAACAGGAGGCGGCATGAAATGCACCCAATGCCAAAGCGATGACATCAAGGTGATTGAGTCGCGGGATGTTGCGGAGGGCCAAGCTATCCGTCGTCGCCGCATGTGTAACCGATGCGGACAGCGGTTTACCACCTATGAGCGGGTTGAAAGACCCCAGCTAATCGTTATTAAAAACGATGGCACGCGTGAACTGTTTAGTCGCACCAAGTTGCTCGGAGGCTTATATAGAGCTTGCGAGAAGACAGCGGTGACAAGCCTAGAGCTTGAGAAGCTTGTTGACGCCATAGAGCAAGAACTTTATGCTTGTGGGGAACAAGAGGTACATTCCAAGCGCATTGGCGAACTCGTTATGGATCAGCTAGCCCGACTCAACGAAGTGGCATATGTGCGCTTTGCAAGTGTCTATCGACGCTTTAAAGACATTGCTGGTTTTGAGCAGGAATTGTCTTTAGTAAAGCAGGGCAAGCATATAGCTAGTGAGGTCA
>DAHUZY010000005.1 GCA_027314885.1 Candidatus Saccharimonadota bacterium
TAGAGCAAACTCTATGGCCTCAGGGCGGTCGTGAACCAGAAACAGGTCCTTATCTCTCGTTTTACCGGACCTCTCTGCACCCAAAGCTACCGGCTCCATCAAGATCTGCCCGTCTACGTCCCGATCGTCTTCTTCTGTCACCACTATCTCGTCGCAGTACTTCCCCGCGATTTCCCCCTGAACAGCACCTTTAGACTCGTCCCTCCTGCCAGGGTTACCAAACAGCACAATCAGCTTGCCTTTTACAATTGGGCGGAAATCTCCGAGTAATTTCTCAAAACTATCGGGAGTATGGGCAAAGTCTACTATGACGTCAAAATCCTGACCTTCTTCAATACGAGTCATTCTGCCTTCTACGCTTTTTAGAGCGGCAATCCCCTGCTCTATCTGCTCTTTTGTCAGACCGAGCGAAATTCCTACACCGACCGCCGCAAGAGAGTTATACACATTAAATTCTCCGGGTAGCTGGCAATTAATCTCATACTCAACCCCCTTATATTGCACCCGGTAGTGTGCGCCGCTCGGTCGCATGCGAATGTGTGCCGCTTTGAGCTCTCCTGAATTTACCCCGTAAAGAAGCGGGTGGGCAATATCGCTCGCAAACCCTGCTGCATTCGGATCCTCGGCATTTATGATGCCGGTCCTTAGTCCTCTTTTATTGCGGTTGGTGAGCTTGAATAATTTACGCTTCGCCGCTACATATCTCGCAAACGTCCGGTGATAGTCCAGGTGCTCATGGGTCACATTGGTCATAACTGCAATGGAATACGGAATCCCCCATACACGGTTCTGGGCCAATGCATGACTTGTGGTCTCAAGCACAAGCCATTCCACACCCTCTGTGCGCATCTGCTTAATCCGGTCAATCATTTCAGGCACACTGACGTTGGTCATATGGTGTATCTGTGGCTGAATACTACCATTAACTCCGTAGCCAATGGTGCTCATAAGCCCTACCTTATACCCGGCCTCCCTGAGCATGCTATGAACAAGAAATGAAGTGGTAGTTTTACCATTTGTCCCCGTTACGCCAATTACCTTGAGGTTACGCGCCGGGAAACCGTTGAGGCTGTGGAGAATAACTGCCTCAAGAAGATGTCCATAGGGCTCTATAACCCAAAATAGGCGTTTGGGGATAAAGGCTTTCACCACTTTCCGGAAGCTCATTGGTCTAAGTATAAAACCGTTTAGGCATTTGCCAAACGGAAACTCGTCTCAGTGTCTCTGCATGCTTTCGAGTGAATTAAAATAGAGCCTAGTGGTACGTACTTTTTACTATTGGGGCAATTTTAGCTCGGTGCCGGCGGGAATGTGTTCGGCACTATCTCCGTAATAGCTATACACGTTCGCATTAAGTCGAGCCATGCGCTTGTCATAGGCTTCAATCTGAGCGTTCGTAGGTGCTGCATTTCCCCTGCGAATCAGCTCCTGCTTAGATAATGGCCATGGGTTCTGTCCTTCTTTCAATATAGCCTTGTGTAACTTATGTCCGGGGAAGCCCTCACCATGACGGCCGTGCGGTTGGGTTTGATGCGTAATACCGCCTCCGCTCTTTAGATCAAGATATATGCCTGCGCCTATACCGGCCAGCGCAACTGCACCGATTACTCCACTCATGATCTTACGTTTTTTGCCCCGCTCTTCATCGCTGTAATAATTTCTGGCACGTTCCAGGCTAGTTTGAGTCTTCACTGCCACAAGCAAAGGCACGCTTCTTATGGCCTTTGCGGCCTTGCCCATTAAGCGTTTTACCCGTGCGCGTCTTCCTTCTTCCGATGTGTCTGAGAGTTCTTCGGAACCGTCGTCTTTCCCAAGCTCTTGAGTCGCAACCTCTTGGTCCTCTTCATCATCACTAACTTCTTGTTTGGAGCCCTCATCTTCAGGTTTTGCCGGTTCTTTAGCTGCCTCTTCTTCGGTGCCTTCATCAGCAGGTGGCTGCCATGACTTCAACTTATCAATCGATACATACTTAGATAAATATCTTCCGTCTTCTAACGTTTTTGTAACGATAGCAAATTCACTTCCGTCACTATTATCAGCGTCTTCCATGAAAGCTACTTCCCAATCGTCTTCCATCTCTCCAGAAGAGCGAAGTACACGAACCTTTGAACCAAGTGCTATGTTTACTTTTCGTGCCTGAATTTTCTCATGCTCTGCTTGTGTATTCTGCTTTGGCTCATCTTTTTCCTTCGCACTATCTTCCTGAAGCCGAGCCTTTTCCTTATCCTTAATGGACATGACCATGTCCCAAAGTTTTTCACTTTCTTTCTTGACGTCATGCCCTTTATTTCGCCTGCTGAGCAACTCCTCTTGTTGAGATAATTTTTCTAATATCACATCTGAGATATTCTGTTGCGACGTTTTATCTTGATTGTATTCAGCTTCCCCAAGTTTACGGGCAAGTGTGGTAACAGTCATTTTTTCGTAATCGTCTGCAGGAGAAGTGTTTTCTATCTCCTGTCTATGAGCGTCAAAAAAGCTATCAGGATTAATATATTGACCGTTTGACGGATCATGGGCCTTGCCATCCCCATCCACATAGGGGCGACTATTTAAGTACGCATCCCATTCTTGCTGTGCTTGTCGCAATTCCGGGTTAAATGCTTCTTGGACATCAATGTGTGAAGGCTGCTGTTCCATAATTTTCGATATATTTTTTGTTATTTAATTATTGTTGATTACAACACATACTATAGCAAAAGAAATATATATTGTCAACTGTTTTACTTTCATTTTGTTGTTTCTGCAAATAATATGTACTGCTTAATGTTATGCTATGGTCATGATACTACTGGGCATAGAAAGCAGTTGCGACGAAACCGCTGCTGCAGTAGTAGAAAATGGCACGACACTACATAGTTCAGTTGTAGCTTCAAGCCTTGCTCTGCACGCAAGACACGGGGGTGTTGTGCCAGAGATTGCCGCCCGTAGTCATATAGAGGTCATATTGCCCGTTATCCAGCAAGCACTCGACAATGCCCACTATACTTGGGAGCAGATTGATGCAATAGCCGTGACAATGGGGCCCGGTCTGGAAGGAAGCCTTCTCATTGGCGTCATGACTGCCCGCACACTCGCCATCATTCACAACAAATCGTTAATAGGTGTTAACCATGTAGAGGCACACGTCTATGCAAACTTTATAAGCAAATCTCTCTTCCCTGGGGTCACCGTAAGCACTAAACCACCAACATTTCCACTACTTGCAGTAATTGTCTCTGGTGGACACACCGAACTTGTACTATTTCACAGTCACGGCACCCACCAAGTACTTGGGCAAACTCTCGACGATGCGGTTGGCGAAGCATTTGACAAGGTTGCTAAGATGCTCGGCCTCCCCTACCCCGGCGGCCCATCTGTTTCAGAAGCAGCCAAACACGGCAATCCCCGGGCCTTTTCGCTCCCAAAGCCACAGGTTAGTCCCTATGACTTTAGTTTTTCGGGCCTCAAAACGGCTGTTTTAAGACTTGCGCAGGCCCAAGTTGGCGAAGAATACGACTTTCCTTCTATAAAGCTAGCTGAGCGCCTCTCTGAAGCTCAGAAACGCAACATTGCGGCTAGCTTTGAGCATACAGCAGCTGAAATAATTGTTAGTAAAGCGAAGAAAGCATTTGATGCCTATCATCCAAAAAGCGTGGTACTCGCTGGTGGCGTTGCAGCCAATAATGAACTGAGGCGACAGCTTATAAGTACTTTTGATCTTCCTATTGCCTTCACTGATCCGGTACTCTGTACCGACAATGCTGCCATGGTAGCAAGCCTCGGATACTTTCAGATCGCTGATCAGCAACCCCTGTCAGACCCCTTTAGTTTGGTTGTGGCACCCCATCTTTCACTGTAAACCTCTCGGTTTTTTTCAAGAGGTACTCTTGAGCTGATATTATAGTCGTTGTGAAGCTACCAAAACAGTATGACGCAAAGCAATATGAGACAGATATCTATATGCTCTGGGAGCAAAGTGGTGTATTCACCGCTGACCCAACAAGCTCAAGAGAACATTATGCAATCAGTATGCCACCCCCTAACGAAACGGGGACGTTAAGCATTGGGCATGCACTGTTTATCACCCTTCAAGATATACTGGCCAGGCATGCCCGACAGCAGGGCAAAGACGTGCTCTGGCTGCCCGGTACCGACCACGCCGCACTGCCTGTTAATGCCATCATCGAGAAACAACTGCTCAAAGAAGGCACGACCAAACACGCCATTGGGCGCGAAGAGTTCCTGCGCCGGACCCGCGAGTTTGTCGGCAATAGCCGCCAGACCATGCTTGGGCAGATGAGAATGATGGGCGCTAGCGCTGACTGGACAAGACTGCGCTACACCTTGGATGAGGCGCTGAATCGCTGCGTCAACGAAACTTTCGTCAAGATGTATCATGACGGCCTCATTTATAGAGGTAATCGGATTGTGAATTGGGACCCAGAACTGGAAACCAATGTTTCTGATGATGAGGTTATGTACGAGGAAGAGCAGGGGACGTTTTATACCTTTCGTTACGGGCCCTTCGAGATCGGTACCGCACGTCCGGAGACCAAGTTTGCCGACAAATATGTGGTCATGCATCCGAGCGATAAACGTTACGCCCAGTATAAACACGGTGATACACTCAAGGTTGAGTGGATTAATGGACCGGTTACTGCGACCGTTATCAAAGATGAGGCTGTTGATCCGAGTTTTGGCACGGGAGTTATGACAATTACCCCTTGGCATAGTCTGGTTGACTTCGAGATCGCTGAACGACACGGACTAGACAAAGAACAGATCATTGACCTTCACGGGAACCTGTTGCCGGTAGCAGGGGAGTTCGCTGGCATGAGTATTGCAGAAGCACGCCCGCGCATCGTCGAGAAGCTCAAAAATAAGGGCTTACTCATTAAGACAGACACCGACTATGTACATCATGTGGCAATTAACGAACGGGGCAGGGGGGTAATTGAACCACAAATCCGTTTACAGTGGTTTGTTGACGTCAATAAGCCTGTCGTTCCCTGGAAAGGAAAGAAGCAATCTCTTAAAGCGGTATTGCAGCAGGTGGTCAGAGACAAAGAAGTCCAGATAATTCCGCCTCGCTTTGAAAAAATCTATTTTAACTGGATAGATAATCTGCGCGATTGGTGTATTAGTCGTCAAATCTGGTGGGGACACCGCATTCCTGTTTGGTATCGCACTGACCCAAACGGACAACAGGCAACCTATGTTGGCATCCAGCCACCAACGGACAGCGGTGAAGGCGAGCACAATTGGAGACAAGACCCAGATACACTTGATACCTGGTTTAGTTCTGCGCTCTGGACTTGGAGTACCTTAATAGATCCCGAGCTCGCGCTGGATTACAACCTGCCGTTTGAAGAACTCTTGAAAAATAGTCCGGATTTTCAGGCGTATCATCCTACCAACGTCATGGAAACCGGATGGGACATTCTCTTTTTCTGGGTTGCCCGCATGATTCTTGCTACTACTTATATGACCGGCCAAATACCCTTTAGAGATGTGTACTTACATGGCTTGGTACGGGCCGAGGACGGCAAGAAAATGAGCAAGAGCCGTCCAGAGTCCATCATTGAACCCCAAACCGTCATAGACACATATGGCACCGACGCGCTCAGAATGGCCCTCATCATGGGAGTCAGCCCAGGCAATGATCAAAGCTGGGGCAGGGGAAAGGTCGAGGCTAACCGAAACTTCTGCAATAAGATTTGGAATATAGCCCGCTATTGCGAGACGGTGGTTGGTTCCAGCTGGTCAAACGAAAACCCCGTGCCCGCCAGCCCTGCCGATCACTGGATACTTGCTCGGCTTGCCACTATCCAAAGCGGCATCGGCTCAGACCTCGATAAGTACCGTTTTAGTGAAGCCTACGACAAGCTTTATCACTTCATCTGGAACGACCTGGCTGATTGGTACATTGAGGCCAGCAAAACTGATCCGAATAACCAACTACTTTCATATTTACTAAAAGCTATATTAATACTGGCTCATCCGTTTGCTCCCTTTGTCACTGAAACTATATGGCAGACATTACCTGCAAGAGACGGCACTCTGGCAAGCCAACCGCTTGTCACTTTGGTTACCGGAGACAAGAAACAGGCGACAGCATTTGAGAAAGTCCAGGCAATTGTGGGCGAAGCGCGTTTTATAATGAAGTCGCTTCATGCCCAAAGGCCGTCGCTCTTTTATGCTGACAACCTATTCATGACACATAATGGTGCCGTTATCCAGCACCTGGCACGACTTAACAAGGTAGCCATAGGAGATCCGGATTCAGCTCAAGATAATATCCACCTTACAACGAGTAAATTTAATTGCTGGCTTGATATTCCCAAGCATAAGGCACACAGCTATCTTGATAACCTCACAAAAAAACAAGCTACTGAAGCAGCTACAATTAAACAACTCAAGCAACGTCTCGCCAACGAAGCATATGTGAAAAACGCTCCGGAGCACGTGGTAATGCAGACCAGGGAACAGCTTAAGACAGCCGAGGAAGCTCTTGAGAGTCTACAGCAAGAAGCTGCCCGCTTTCGCTAATCGCTGAGCGCTTCTGGCTCGAGCGCTTTTTTTACTCGTGCCAGAGACTCGCCAAGACGAGAATCATCAAACCATAGTACGTGCCAGCCAAGCCTGTTAGCCGCTGCTAGATTTGCATTGTTATCATCAATCAGGAGAATCTCCTCCGGCGAACAGCCTGCCTTTTCTTCAGCAATCTCATAAATCTTCTTTTCAGGCTTAATCGCGCCCACCACGGAAGAATCGACAATAGCGCTGTAGTGAATAGTCGGCAACTGCCGGCTACGGCGCATGCTCTCTATAAGGCCTGGCATAGTGTTGGTCAGCAACCCTACTTTATAGTGCTCACTGGCCCACACAAGCAGCTCTTGCATATCGGTAATTGGCTCTACGCTATCCAGGTAATAATCCTGCCAGCTTAGTTCTTTTAATCCTACCTGCTTAGCTAATATGGCATTGAACTGCTCTACGCTCATCTCCCCTCGGCAAACCTCATCGTTATAACGCCAGAAAGTTGATTCGATAATCTCAATGTCAATTCCGGTCGCGAGCGATAATTTGTCGAAGGCATGTTGCCAAAAATAGATAAGGCAGCCATTCACATCAAAATATACAAACTTGGCGCCCCCCTTAGTTCTACCGAGTGCATTCGGACTCCTGCCTACTAAATCATCTAAACTGACTCCGAGTGCAGCTGCAATTGCTTGAACAGTAAAAATAGAAGGGGCTTTGATTGCGCCACGCTCAATTTTAGTTAGAGTAGAGAAGCTTAAGTCAGCTTTGTGACATAACTGCTGCTGAGTCAAACCTGCCGTTAAACGGGCTGATTGCAACCGTTTCCCCAACCCTCGCTCATCCATTGCGGAATCATATCATAATTAACTTGCTAAGCAATATTATCCTGGCTTTTACAGATGAAAAGTAGTCAAAACGGTCCAGAACACAATTGTACTAAGTATAAAAACAACAGCCACAATAATTGCTACATTTTGGTTATTCCCATATCCTACGCGGCGACCCAAGCGCGAGTATGCAAAGGCTGCTACACCGGCACCGAAAAAGAGGGAATATAGAAATATCATTGCATAGCTATTGTACAACTAAAACGCAAGCTTCTTGGCCATATCTGCCAAAGCGACATGGTTTGGTTGCTGGTTTTGGTCTGGCACATACAGCGACTCTGCCAAGGTTGAAAACGGATATACATGTACATGGGCGTGGGGAACATCGATACCAACAACAGAAATACCTACATACGGTGGGCTCAGTACTGTGCGGATTCTGCGTCCGACCTTCTGGACAGTTGCCATAACCGCCTGGTAATCTGCTTCGTTGAGGTCCCAGAGGAACTCCACCTGTCTTTTGGGTATAACCAAGGTATGTCCCGATTGCTTTGGGTGAATGTCTAAAAAGGCAAGTGTCTTTTCATCTTCATACACCTTATGGGCCGGTATTTCCCCTTTGATGATTTTTGTGAAGATGCTGTCATTCATACACACAGTATAGCTTTTTTTAGCAGAGCAGGGCAGAGTACAATTAAGGATATGAGCGGGGCTCGTAAGCTGGCGGCAATCATTTTCTCAGTTGTTCTCGTGCTCGGTTTGCTCGGTGTTGCATTGGGGTTCAGCATTCGGCCGCTGACACAGCCCAAAACGGTGCAAAGTTGGCTCAGTCAAAGCAACTTATATTCCCACATAACTGACGTAGTCGCGCAAAAGGCACAGAGAGCCATTTACAGCAACGTTCCTGGCGGAATAGGCATAAGCAGCACAATTATCCAAAAAGCCGCTTCTGAGGCCTTTCCTGCGTCTTCAGTAGACCATGATGTCCAGAAGTTTATTGCTAGCAATTACGCCTGGCTTGGCGGAGCTGTCCAAAAGCCAACTTTTATGATCGACTTATCCAAACAAAAGCAACAGTTTGTTACTTCGATTGCTGAACAGGCTATAGCCACCCATTTTAAGGGGTTGCCTCCGTGCAGCCTGGCCCAGATGCTGCAGCTTCAGAGCCCCAATCCGCTGCTACTGAGCTGTCTCCCGGCCGGTATTAGCGTTCAGACCGCTACAACATACGCCAGTCAGCAACTGGGTAATGTCGGCGGATATTTAGATAGCCCGATCATCACCGCAGACTCTGTCAGCACAAAAGGCATCAATAAGGGCGGAGAGCCGTATTATAAAGAGCTCTCTTTTCTGCCTTCTGCTTATCAATGGGGGAGGCGTCTAATCTGGATCTCCATTGTTTGTATAGCTCTGAGCGTCACTATTTTGCTGCTGGCAACCAGAAAACGGCGATACGGCATAGGACTGATCGCCGCAGCAACAGCTATGAGCGGGGCATTACTTTTCGTTGCCGGGGCACTGACAGGAAACATCCTCCTTTCAACCCAAAAGAGACTACTTCAACACATAAGCGACAAGCCCTTCCAGCAGAGCGTTGTCGCATTTTTCCACCTATTTCGCACTGAGCTCAACCACACATATGAGCATTTTGCAGAGATCTACCTATCTCTAGCTATTGTCTTGTTCATATATCTCCTCGTGGCACATATACGGACAAAGCGGCAAATTAAAACCGCGAGAGGGCCGCTCAACTCTTCCCAACAGCAATCTTCAGATAGTAATCAGGGTGCATCAAATATCAAACGGCGGCCACCCGCTAAACCACCGAGGCTTATACAGTAGTCTGCATGACTGGTCATAAAACTGGCGGAGAGGGAGGGATTCGAACCCTCGCGGGAGATTGCTCCCCCCTATCGATTTAGCAAACCGACCCCTTCAGCCTCTTGGGTACCTCTCCGTAAACAAGCCTACTACAAGACTATAGTATAGCTCATCTAGTTAATTGGCGGAACACTCGGGTCTGGAACTTTCCAGGGTTTTCGCCAGCTTATTCGCTCCGCCTTTTCAAAAAACGGGACACTTTGGCTGGACATGTCCCATTTCTGAAAGCATTATATCTGAAAAATGGCACAAATGGGACACGGGTTGCCTTAAAAAAGCTGTCCCGTTTTAATAACGTCAACACCTTAAAATGAGACAAATGAGACACTTTAAAAGGGTTTAGCGGATGGCGTAAATTAAACCAAAATTAATTTGATTTATCTACAAGCTTATGTTAATATAATGATATGTCTGAACTTCAGGGACCACCATCTCCTACTCCCGAAGGTCAACCCATAATTGACCATGTTCCTGGTTTAAGCCCTGAATCCTTTGCCCAGCTTGGCCGTATCGGTCTGACTGATCTATATCAAGAGAGGTTAAACTTTGATAGCCCAGTAAAACTATGGGAAACAGTCCAAGTTAGTAATTATTACGACCTTCAAAATAGGGTTACCTCCAATCCTACCCCGATCCAAGAAGAATTAGATATGGGTTCATATATAGAAGAGGTTGAGCCACAGTCTCGATTCGCTGTCTTACAGATGAGAGAAAAAGGATATAACGTAAATCGTGCAGGGTTTTCTTCCGATCCAGAACGTATAACCCAGAGGCTAGATCTAGACAAACCCCTTACTCCAGACGTTGTAGAAACACTTCAAAAGGAGGGGTTTGAACTAGGCACGGCGTATTTATATGATACGGACAACCCAGATAGAGGTACATGGCAGGGTGAATGGGCAGGCAGTATTGTTTTTCGACCTGAAAATCCTACCGATTTATTTTCTATTACGCAAAGATGGGATAAATTAGCAAGCCTTTTGCCAGATCTTGGCTCGCCTGCACCACCCGCAAATTATGGCAACGCTGTTAAGTTCCGTGAGGCTGCTGAAGCAGGAACGCTGCTTGACTACTACATGCCTAATGGACAATTTGACCCAGTAGGCACAAAGTACAGCAGAGCTAGAGACCCCTTTGCCGATAGTGAACTACTTCTTTCGGAAGACCCCGTTTTTGCTATGCGAGAACTGGTATTTATTGACCAATACCATGAATTAAAAGATAGGCTAGCAAAAAACCCTGAGCCCTCGGACGAAGAAGTTAGTATGGGTGTTTACGTGGAGGAACTAGAGCCCCAAATTCGCGATGCCGTGTTGGAACTGAGGAGAAAAGGCTACAACACGGGTTCTTCTGGGTTTTGGGGGTATGACCATGCTGGTCAAGCAATGGACATTGCTACACCTATTGACGACAAAACTAAAGCCAGACTAGCAGAGCATATGGTAGATGTAACAGATATGGGAATACGCTTTAACCCTGATAACCCAAGCAATGTTGATGAAATTAAGAAGACGTGGGACTTGATAGCCAATATTTTGCCAGACCTAGGCAGGCATGCTGAGCCAGCCGAAAATATGGGCGCAGAAATCTTTAGGTATGCCACAAAACATAAAATGTACGATTTTTATCTTAAGGATTGGCTATATCAACATGGGGCTTTCAGCAGCAACGATCCATTGGGAATGACGTTGATACATGAAGGATTTAGTTTTGGCAAAGACGTTTATGCCCCTCAGCGAGAAGCAGAAGCTCGGCATAGACAGGTGGTCAGGCGCATATACCAAGAATATATGAAAGAGCCACAAACGAAGCTAATATAGCCCAGCATAATCTTGACCTAATTACATAAATGTGCTATCATGAATATAGTTAGCTAAAATAAAAAGCACTAAAAATGAGCGAACAACTAGCCCCACCCGCTGCAGCACCACAAGGATTACCGCCTGGAATGGAGGCATTACCTCCTGGGTCTATGATGAACGCCCTACCTGAGCATGGTATCAATTTACCTGAACATGGTGTAGGGCTACCAGAACATGGCGTGGATCTGCCTGAATATGGAGTAGCTGAAATACCAGGGAGTAGCATGGGCAATGAAGCCAGCCTTAATTCAATCGCTCCTGGATATGAGCAGATGGCTATGCAGTGTGAAACGCCTGGTCAGCTAAGAGATGGTTTGTATCAGGGTATGTATTCTGAACTTCAAGATAGAGTCGCTAGCAACCCCACGCCAACTAACGAAGAACTGCGAATGGGGGCATACAAAGAAGAAATTGAGCCTCAGGCCCGTGATGCGGTAATGAACATGCGGGACAAAGGCTACAACACGAGCTCCTCTGGGTTTGGAGACCCCGCTGATGGCTATGAAACCCAACAACTAACATTGCGCACCCTGCTAACAAGTGAATCCGAAACCGCATTAAGGCAACAGGGTTTTTCGGTAGAAAACATTTCAGTCAAGCAGGGCAATACTGAAAGTAATCTTACAAACATTACCTTTCGGCCAAACAATCCTATGGATTTAGGTGAAATGAAGTCACGCTGGGATCAGCTGGCAGGTATGCTTCCCGATCGAGGCGAACCCGCACCTCCCGCTACTCATGGTAGCGCTGAAAGTTTTAGACAAGCAGCAAGGTCAAACACATTAAATGATTATGTGCAGAACTGGGAGTATAAACCAACCCAAGCCCAGAACGGGCTTAACCAGGAAGGTGCTTTCGGTACTAAAAACACAGCTCCTGAAGTAAAACCAACGGAAGATATGGGCAAACGCGAAGATGTAGGTACACATAGAGAGGCTCAGCCAGATCGCCCGAATTCGCTTCGAGAAAAAATACAATCAAGGGTAGAAAAAGAAGTCGAGGGCTTGATAACAAAAATAGGAGATAAAGCAGTTGAAGCTGTCATAAAAGCTGAGCTGGGTGAAGCGGGTATAGTGATGGAGCTAGCAAAGTTAGATGGTGAATCTAAGCAAGCTGGCCGTGTAGATGACCCTGCTAAGGCAGAAGTAATGGCCCATGCTTCTAAAGCTCAAGAGGAAGAGTTAGTGAAAGCTAATTCTGCGGCCGAAGAGGCTTCTAGACACATTGGCGTAAATGATGGCTGGCGTTCAGGCCGCTATATGACAGCAGAGAGCGAGCATCATTTTCAGCAACAAAGGGCTGAAAGAGCAAGGCAGGCTGCCGACCAGCTAGCCCAGGAAGCTGGTGAAACTTTTGAAAAAATGAAAAAGCTTGGTGAATCATCTTAATTCTCTAACAGATAGCTAAAATCTCCTAGACTTCCTACCCCATTGCGGTACCTTGTCCTTACTATGCCGCCATCAGACCAACTGACCAATACCGCACCATACTTATTGCCAGAGGAACAAGATGGCAAACCAATTCATACAGCCAATACTAAAATTATAAAAGTCGACTATTGTCTCTATGCTCGTAAATCCAGCGAGGATGATGAGCGGCAAGCGTTATCAATCGATTCCCAGACTAAAGAGATGACCCTGCAGGCTCAAGCCCAAAGCCTTAGCATAACGGACATCCGCAAAGAGAGTCATTCGGCCAAGATATCAGGTCGCAGGCCGGTATTTGAGCAAATGATTTCTGACGTCCGAACGGGGTTATTCAACGGAATTCTCAGCTGGGCTCCAGATAGGTTAAGCAGAAATGCCGGTGATTTAGGCGTTTTAGTAGATTTAATGGACCAGGGTAAACTAGTTGAGATACGAACTCACGGCCAAATATTCACTAATTCACCAAACGATAAGTTCCTTCTGATGATCTTATGCTCCCAGGCCAAACTTGAGAACGATAATCGGGGCATAAATGTAAAACGAGGTATGAAAACGAAGTGCGAGCTTGGCTTTAGGCCGAATATGACCCCGCTCGGTTATTTAAATGACCATTACTCCGGTAAGGGGCAAAAGAAGGTCTTTGTAGATAAAAAGCGAGCACCCATTATTAAACAAGCCTTTGAAAAAGTAGCAGATGGAGCTAGCGGCCGTGAAGCATACGACTTTATGAGATTAGCTGGCTTTAAAACAAAATCTGGTAAGGAATTTACAGTAAGCGGTGTCTATCGCATGCTTAATAACCCTTACTACTGCGGGATCTTTGAATTTCCAGTTGGTAGTGGTAAGTGGTATAAGGGCTCGTATAAACCAATTATTACTAAAGAACTATTCGCTGCAGTTCAGCAGAAAATGACAGTAGCCCCTAAGAGCAAGCCGGGCACCAAACAATTCGACTATATCAAGCTCTTTAAGTGTGGTCGTTGCGGTTCTGGCATCACTGCCCAGGATAAGTACAAAAAACATAAGAAAACTGGGCTCACCGCCAGATATGTTTACTATCACTGTACACAAGGCAGAGACTTTTATTGTCCAGAGCCATATATCCGTGAAGAAAAGCTAGTTGAATCCCTACTGGGGCTGCTGAGCGGGCTCACAATTGAACAAATTGAAAGCCAAGAAGCTTTACATAACGAATTGGATAAATTTAGAAGATTATCCTCTGCAGTACTAGGCTACAGCGGTAGCGCGGAACAGCAGTCGGAGATCAACTTGCATAACTTTGCTAAATACATCTTGACAGAAGGCACAACAGCAGAAAAACGAGCCTTAGTCTCCTGCATACAAGCCACGATCTATCTTAGAAATAAAGAGTTATTTGTAGAGCTTTAGCCCCCGCCTAAGGCTGGTTTGAGATTTATTCAGTTAGGGATTTAACAAGCAGGTACGAAAAGTTCCAAAGTTACGAGCTTTTCAGGGTTAATTGCGCAGTTCCACACCGAAGTGGGGTCGGATCAAAACTGAGCCCGTGAGACAAAATTGAGACTTCTGAAGGACTTTTCACACCTCTTTCATTGTCTTTGACCTCTGTAAAAAGTTCCAAAGTCTATCTGGCGGAGAGAGTGGGATTCGAACCCACGGTACCGTTGCCGGTACGGCACTTTTCAAGAGTGCTACCTTCAACCACTCGGTCATCTCTCCAATGCAGAAAATTATAGCATAGGGGATGTACTTGAATGGTATAGCATACCATTCTATACTTTACCTTGCATGAAAAATACGCAGCATAAGGCCGAAATTGCCGTCGCACAGGCCATAGCAACTTTCACCAAACTTGGTTATGGCGTTGCCCTTCCTCTCACGGAATCCGCTGCGTACGACATACTACTAGATGATGGACTGAAGATATATAGGTTGCAAGTTCGTTACAGTAAGGAACGTGACGTAGAGCTAAGAAAAATCCGCTCTAATGCAAGTGGCTATATAGTAAAAAAGGTGAAGGCTCAGTCTTATGACTGGCTATATATATTTAGGCCGACGGGAGAAGAATATTTAATAAAGAAATGCTTAATAAATAGAAGGGCAATCAGACCGCTGGAAAAGCACCGGATAAACTCAACCGTAAAACATGAAGCCTAAAAATCTTAACGAGACCGAGCGTGCACAGCGTTAAATTTTATCCATACTGACTTTGTTTGAGTGCACCGCTTAGAGCTGCAAGTGCCTATCATCTAACGGGCGATCATGCCTCGACCTCGTCTATCCACTCAATTAAGGGGCAGCTTTAATGAGCCACGGGCGATAGAGTACAATAAAGCTATCATGGACGAAGTACCTGGGGGCCAGCAACAGCCCGATAAGACAAGCGAGACCGGTTCTGCCATAACCGCAGAAGCCCCACAAGCCCCGCCACCTCAATCGGTTGCCTCGGCTCCTGAAGGAGAAAAGTCATTTTTTAAGCCCGACTCCACGTCCCAGCCCTCAGACAACGAGCGTCTCTCCTGGTCTACCTCAGAGTTTCATGAGCATGAGAAAACAGCCAGTTGGTATCTAAAGCTGGCGCTGGCAACCGTTATAATTGCTGCGGCATTCTATTTCCTGACCAGAAGCCTGCTCACTCCGGTAGTAATTGTAATAAGCGGGCTCGTAATCGGTATTCTCGGGCAAAAAAAACCAAGCCAGCGCGAATACGACCTAAGCAATCAAGGTATTCGTATTGGCCATAAACTCTACCTATACGATGAGTTTCGGCTATTTATTGTTACCCCCTCATCTGCCTTGCCCGAGGTGACACTTGTCCCCGCAAAACGCTTTCAGTTACCCGTCAGCCTTCGCTACACGCCCGAGCTTGAGGACAAGGTGATCAGCAAACTTTCGGATTATCTACCATTCGAAGAGCGCCGACCAGACCTAGTTGACAGCTTGATGCAACGAATTAAATTTTAGTCTATTCCCATATACTAATGGGTCTGTTCCTTGCGATTAAGTTTGCGCTCCATGCGATGCAAGAACTCTTGTTTTGCTTGTTTGCGATCCCATTTTTCAAAATCTGACATAAGTGCTTCTGCTTCTTCTATAGACATACTTGGTTCTCCTTTTACCCGTAGTCAATATTATTAAGCGTGAGCCTAAAAGCCAGCTGTAAACTTTCTCACTAATTGACTAGAATAAATGGCGATGGGTAGTATCAAAAAGTTCGCTCGGACTGTAGACCGCTATCAGCAAAAGCATAAACATGCCGCAATTATTTACGCTGTCATAAAGAAATATGGGGAAGACAGCGCTGGCAACCAGGCGGCACTTACTACGTATTATGGCTTCTTGGCACTCTTCCCTCTGTTGATGGTAGCAACCACGCTGACTAATACCCTACTGATTGGTCACCCGCAGTTGCAGACTACGGTACTGAACAGCATAACGAGTTATTTCCCTTTACTCGGCAGTGGGCTAGCACATCACGTGCATGCTCTTAGGAAAAGTGGCGTAGCGCTTTTTGTTGGCTTACTCTTCACGCTCTATGGAGCCCGTGGTGTGACAAACGCTTTTATGAGCAGTGTGCAGCACATCTGGCATGTTCCTGAAGACATTCGCCAGGGATTCCCTAAATCTTATCTTAAGAGTCTGCTCTTATTGATTATTGGCGGTCTCGGTTTTATTGTTGCGGCCATGCTGGCCGGTCTGGCAGCTTCAGCCGGGCATAGTATTTGGTCTCGCATTCTCTCTCTTGCAATCAATATCTTGATACTTTATTTGCTTTTTGCCCTACTGATCAATCTCAGCTTGCCCAAACGTATTCCGCTAAGAGATGTAAGGGTAGGGGCGAGATTTGCCGCAATCGGTATTGTTATTCTGCAACTACTCGGAGGGTATTTATTGGTTAGTGAGTTGAAGAATCTCAGTGCGCTATACAGTTATTTCGCTATACCCCTTGGGCTGCTTTTTTGGATCTATTTACAGACACAGGTACTGTTCTACGCCATAGAGCTTTCCTCAGTTACTGCTAAAAAATTATGGCCTCGTAGTCTAGACGCCCAGTCACCTACGTCCATCGATAAAAAGATTATGAGAGAGCAGCAAGTTGAATTTTAAGCAGCTGCTCTTGAAGGAAACGCTTCGCCTTCAGATTCCCCCGCACGAGGATAATATTCAAGCCTGACCAACCCGCTCAATGGCACCTGGCTGCCATTTAATTCTCGTTGTTGGTCATGTGCTTCCTGAGATTCAGTTCCAGCAGTTACATTCGCGTCACCTGTTGGCAGTGGACTCTCTGCTGCACGCATAGTCTGCAATACCGCATTGAACAAGCTAGAGTCGCGTAACGACTCCATGCGATTCGTTCTGCCAGCTTCTACTCCTGGGGTTTTCATAGTTTCCCTATAGTACAGAAAGGGGGCCGACGGCTCTGTGAAATTTGTTACATCTTTCCACAGGTACTGTATGTGTTAGTGCTCTTATTTAATTTCTGGGTAGCGATCGGGATGAGCACGATAATATGTCACCCACGGGTCGTTATCGTTGATCTCTACATAATCAATATATAGACCCTCTCTAAATGCACCGTTTTTATCTCGTTTTGCGTATTGTGCGTTCTCGACGTCTTTATCCGTAAGATGGCACTGTTCTTTGAGGTCATCCAGGGCTTGCTGCACATCAGCAATTTCGTTTGCGCGGTCCTGGGTAGGAGCATCAGCAATTTCTTGAGCCTCCTCAATTATTTTCTCGACCAGCGCTTGAATATGTTCCGGCTCTTGAAGCCTTTTGTAGTGCGGTTTGGCTCCAGCCGCTAATTGCTGTGCAACGATTTTGTCTCTCACCAGCTTTTTAAATACAAACTTCGCCATACACGCACTATATCACTTCTGATTAACCGAGCGTGTGCTCACGGGGCATAGCTGAGTTCCTGCTGCGAAGATAAGATACTTTGCTTGTTTGCATTGCAGCGGATGGTTTACGACAATCATGTGTACATGGTGCACCGTAAGCTCGGTGTAAGCTGGATAAAATGTACTTGAATACACATCATATGTTTTGTGTGATGCCTCCAGTGATGAGAGCTGTGAATCTATACGCTGAAAGGCACTCTCTTTGATGGCAAAGGAAGGTATCATGTCGAAATAAAAGTTGGTAAGTACGAGAGCTATTAGTGCCACCAGTAGCGTTCTGTCATAGATGTTCTTCTTTTTGATCAGACTTAATGCGACCATAATGACTACTGGTAGTAAATACAGTTGACTGTTATATCGTGCGTAGTTCGGTATCGGCCATACAAAAGCATCTAGTATTATTGCAACCACTCCGAGATGCACCCACCACATCCGTATTGCCGTGGATCGTTTTTTGCTTCGAAGTATTAAGTATAGGTAGCCGGCGATGGATATTATGAATATCCCGCTATAAAGTACGCCGTATCCGCCCACTAACTTTGCGGTGCTCTGCGATTCAATAAGCAACTCACGTAGCGAGAACGTCAATGGCGCCTTAAGCCTGGCATAGGCATACGGAGCGCTACTATTACTAATTTCGCTTGATGAAAATATGCCATAGAAAAATAACTCGAGTTTTGAATCGTGTCTAATATTGGCAGGCACCCCTGTTTCTCGAAACGAACGGGTAAAGCCGCTCTCATTATAGGGAAAGGTTATTGCATGGAATTGCGTGACGTTAGTTACCAGCGGATTAAATAGCAATAAAAGGGCAGCCAGCAGGAGACCGGCGACCATGACATAAAGATACTTTGCGTAATACAGCTTCAGACGCCAGAAAGAATAAATGCCTAACCCAACCAGAAAGAGGGCAAAATATAAATTGCTGAACTTAGAACCCGCCAAAAGCAGCCCAGCGCCAAACAAGCATCCTACGTACAGCGAGATATGTTTTTTCTTATTAATTTGGATGATAGACGCTAAGGCTATGAGGAGGCAATCATAACCGAAACTATCTTCCATTGTGGAGAATATCTGGGCCAAAAACAGGGGAGTCAGCACAGCGCATAAGGCAATACTTACAGCTAGTTTTTGTTTAATACCCAGTGATAACAAACTTGCGCTCACAAATACAAAAGCAATAAAAGCAAAGATAAGATTTATTAAGGTAGCCGAGTCGATATTATTGGCAACTTTATAAATGCTTGCATCAATTGCCCAAAGCACTTTTGGATTACCTTCTGCGAGCTGCCTGCTACCGATTTGCGGGGTCCTCAAAGGGAATGTCGGATGATATATAGGATTCCAATTGTCCGCTAAAGCCATTATTGCCGGCTCATGATAATATAGCCCGTCATAATTGGTGTCGTACGTTCGGCCAAACAAATTTGTACCCCCCAGAAATATGAGCGGTGTAGCTACCGCAAATAGAGCCAGCACTAGCAAATGAGATTTAGCGGGGTATTTAATTATTATGGTTATTGTCAAAGCAAGGACGTAGCTTAAAAATGCCACAACTAGTGTCCAGCTGTTAACAGATACGTGCAGCCAAAAGGAAAGAAAGATAAATAAAGCAAGAAAGACAATAAACAGAAATAGAAACTGACAGAACAGGAGGAGATACTTTATTTTAGAATTTATCACGCTGTTGGGTGCTTTGTTTAGATTGGCGGAGAGAGTGGGATTCGAACCCACGGTACAGTTGCCTGTACACTGCTTTTCGAGAGCAGCACCTTCAACCACTCGGTCATCTCTCCTTAGATAAGGCTGCATATGGAGTATATCCTTCCGGGCGCCATAATACTACTTTCGGTGTTGGACTCGGCAGCGACCCAAATGAACTAGAGTAATATCAAATACTATGCTAAAATTACCTCTGTTTAACTTCCGCTCTGTATGCGCGTGTAGCTCAGCTGGATAGAGCGTTGGCTTGCGGAGCCAAAGGTCGTAGGTTCGAATCCTGCCACGCGTACCAAAATAGTAATTGACGTCCTGGTATAACTTTTGTTATACTTCCTTGTATGAAAACTGCTGTTTCTATTCCAGATAATGTATACACTTCGGCTGAAAAGCTTGCAAGACGATTAGGCAAATCACGCAGCCAGCTCTACTCTCAAGCCATAAGTAGCTACTTATCTAAACACCAAAAAGAAGGCTTAACAGCAAAATTGAATGAGGTCTACTCTGATGGCGATTCAAAGGTTGATCCCTTGCTTATAAATCTGCAAACTCGTTCTCTGTCAAAGGAAGAGTGGTGAAACGTGGCCAGATATGGTGGGCGGAATTACCAGAACCTACCGCTTCAGAGCCAGGTTATAAGCGACCAGTAATTGTTGTGCAAGCGGACGAGTTTAATAATAGTCTCATTAACACAGTAATAGTAGTAGCAATAACTTCTAATTTGAGGCTTGCCGATGCGCCTGGCAATTTGTATATCCCAAAGTCAAAAACTGGACTAGGAAAAGATTCGGTTGCTAATGTATCCCAGGTAGTTACTCTCGACAAGAGTTTCTTAAAGGAACAGATCAGTCAGCTTGATAGAGTAACTATTCAGCAGCTAGATGAAGGATTACAACTAGTCCTATCTTTATAAAACGATGCGGTTCGAATCCTGTCAGGTCAATTCTCAAAATTTACAACAATTCTCTCCAAGGTATTAAAAATCGTGGCTATTGACATATGTTACACTTTTGGCGTACACTAAAAGTGTAAGTTAAAGGACAAGACCATGACAACTACTACAGCTAAAAAATTAAGGGACAATCTTAGTGAATACCTCGATAGATTACAAAGGGGTGAGGAAATTGTCATCATACGCCACTCAGAAATTATTGGCGTTCTCAAGCCTGCACAAAACTTACATACCAATAATGGCTCTGCTTTGGCAGCAATGTTTAACCGAAACAAAGACTTTTTCAGTAGCAAT
Source organism: Candidatus Saccharimonadota bacterium (assembly GCA_027314885.1). GTDB lineage: Bacteria > Patescibacteriota > Saccharimonadia > Saccharimonadales > UBA4665 > JAJZAF01. The sequence continues at coordinate 20,368 of DAHUZY010000005.1, forward strand.
AAAGGTAAAGTAAACGCATCAATACCTACCGAGGAACTGTACCATCACTCCCTGAACGAGTCGTATCAGCAATGAATCGCACACTGGTAGACGCAAATGTTTTACTTGAAATTCTATTTTCCCGCAAGCTTTTAGATGTATGCCAGAAATTGCTGAGCGACCCAGCAAAAGAGTATGCGATTAGCGCATTGACTCTTCATATTATTTGGTACATGGCTGAAAGGTACAAATTATCACCTGAGCATATAAACGATGTGCTATCGGTACTTATAGTCTTACCCTTAAGTTATCAAGCTATTAAACTTGCTAATAAGCGCTATGATAATAAAGATTTTGAAGACTGCTTACAGGCAGCTTGTGCAGAGGAAAACGACTGCCAAGAAATAATCACTATTGACAGGCATTTTCAAGAATATAGCCATACATTATTGTCGGTTACTATTGTTGAGTAGTTTTTACTGTGTTTTACTCAGCGCCCAAACCTAATTGATTAAGTAGCCATAACTTTACATTCGCATCCTATAATCACTGTATATATTGGTTCTAATCCAGCACGGTAGTTACTGTGCTGGACTTGACGAGGGGTGACACTTCAAATGTTTCGTGCCAGCGGAGCAACTCACTCTTAAGGCGGTTCCAAGCGGAAACAGGAAGTTGCACCATCAAGACTTTTTCAAAAATCATCTCTGTTTACAAAGATCTAAAAAATTGACGATTCTGACCAACAAAGAACATTTACTTCTTAAAACCGGCTCGAATCCTGTCAGGTCAATTCTCAGGGTGTAATTGTTTAAGCTGCTAACTGCAGACTAGTAACTGAGGGTCGATTAAGATTAATTTTATTGGCGATTTTATATAAAGCAATTCACCCCTGTTTGTTTACAAAAGTGTCAACTTGACAACTTCTATTCAGTTTGCTAATATAGTTTATATGAAAACAATGACTACCGCAGATTTCAAAGCCAACTTTTCATCCGTTGTAGATGAGCTTAAGCATGGAAATAAAGTTGTAATTACTTATGGTCGCAAAAAAGCACCGTTAGCGACAATTATTCCGCAAAGCCAACTAGAAAAGCCAGACCACTCTGTAAAGATAGGCGACCTAAAGTCTCAAGGCTGGACATATGCGTTAAACGGCTTTGAAATAACAGAAGAAGAGCTTATTAATTCGTGAATTATCTACTGGATACTCATATTCTGCTTTGGCTTAGACTAAGCCCTGAGAAGTTGAGTCCGGAACACAAAAAAATCATTGAGTCATCTGAAAATGAAAAGTTTGTTAGTTCTATAACCCAATGGGAGATTAGCTTAAAATATGCTATAGGTAAGTTAGAACTTGGCAGCCACACTCCAGACGAATTCCTGGCCGGAATATATAAAATTGGGCTAAAGGATATCACGCCCTCTTCCGAACAATGGTCCACCTATTACTTACTGCCCAAGATAAAAGATCACAGAGACCCTTTTGACAGGATGATCATTTGGCTCGCTATGCAGAGCGGCATGACCTTACTCTCTAGAGATAACAAGTTTGGTGAATATAAACCTCATGGGCTTAGCGTAATTTAGTTTTTGGTTCTAATTCAGCCCGGTAGTTCTTGTACTAGACTCGGCAGAGGTGATACTTCAAAAGTTTCATGCCACCGCAATAGTTCACTCTTGAGACGGTTCCAAGCCGAAACCGGAAGGAGTACCATATTTGTTACAGACTCATACTTTCTACCTAAACAGATTGCTTGTTATACTTTGCTTATGAGAAAAACAAAAACTACTGTCTCTGGTGTTGAAGCCTTATTTGTAGCAGCTTTCTTCTATGCAGGCTAATGCAGTAGTTAGGTATATGTCCCCGATGTGGGGACAACTACTGAAGCTGTTTAAAACAATCCTTGACGGTCAAAATCTTTATATCTTCATAAGTTTTCTGAGCTAGTAGTGGTTTATCACCAGTTACGATGGCGTCGGCCTGACCTTTTACCGCTGTTTCAAGTACTCGGTTATCTGGTTCGTCCGCCAGAATATGTAAGAATGGCTCGAAGTAGGAAACTTCGCCCTCGCCTAGCAGTTGTTGAAGTAGCTTTAGACTTTCTGGCTGTACGCCAAACTTATTTTCTAAGACACGCTGGATTTCGGCAATAATGTAAGGTGACAATATAAGGTCATGTCTGCCACTCAGAGCAGCTAGGACTAGTTGTTCGGGCAAGCCATCAAAAAGAAGCGCAGATATAATGACATTGGTATCGACTACCAGACGCATTATTTACTTCGCTCAGTTCGAACGATCTCCGCCACCTCGGCTTCCGTGTATACCTTACCTTTGTACTGATTACGCACCTGCTTGGTCAGACTATCCCAGCGCTCCATAACGGCCAGTTGCTTGCGCACGGCTTGGCGGACAAAATCACTGCGGCTACTGCCTTGCTGCTTCGACTGAGCATCAATCCGCTCAACAAGCTGCTTAGGCATTGAAATATTGAATGTTTGAGACTTCATACAAACATTGTATGGATTTACTGACAGATTGTCAATCCTGTTACTGCACATCCTGTTACTGCACATCCTGTTACTGCACTCTGTTACTGCAATCCATATTCGCCTATAACATATTTGGCCGTTAGGTTCTAATCCAGCCCGGTAGTTATTGCGCTAGACTTGGCAGAGGCTATACTTTAAGCGTTTCGTGCCACCGTAATAGTTCGTTTTTGAGGCGGTTCCAAGCCGAAACCGGAAGGAGTACCAATTCCTTGTTTCAGCCATGTCTTTAATACATCTTTTAGACTGGATCTTGGTTATCTTTAGCTCTTTCAGAGCACGCTCTAACTAACAGGTTTATGTTTGTTCTGTTTCGTTAAACTACTAGGTAATGAAGTATCTATTTGTACTACCTATTGCATTTAGTAATGGATTTTGCTACAGTAATGAATATGAAAACTACACTTACCATTACCCGCAAGGGCCAAACTACAATACCAGCTCCTGTGCGCCATAAGATGGGATTAAATAATAGCGGTGGAATTTTACAGATGAGCTTCAATGAGAAGAAGGGTGAGCTTGTGATATCAAAGTTTACCAATATAGATGAGCTGAGCAAAAAGTTAAGTGGATATATTAAGCCTGGGGTAAAGCCTCTCGTTGATGCAGATGCATTTTACCAAGCAAACAGGTCTATATAAGATGAAATATGCAGGCTCTCTAGATACAAACGTCTTACTACGCTTATTGCTTAATGATATAGCTGAGCAGCACACTGCTACAAAAAGACTATTAGGCCAAGCCCCTAATCAATTTGCTGTTGCCGATACAGCGATAGTTGAATTGGTATTTGCACTTAACCGATACTATGGATTTAGTCGCTCACAGACCGCAGAAGCAGTAGAAGGCCTCATGAGCTTAAAGGAAATAAACTGTAACAGGGCTCTTTTTGAACGAGCTATACCTTTTTATGTTACGCATACTGGTTTATCATTCGAGGATTGCTGTTTATCTGTATATACGCAGCTCAATGATGCTGAACCCTTATGGACATTTGATAAAAAATTAGCTAATCAAGCTCTTAACTCAAAGTTGGTTGTAGCGTAGCCCTCCATTATAGAGTTTTTGACTTCTGGGACTACGGTGTACCAGATACAATTTTGGTTTCTAACAATCTGTAAGGTTTATTTTGGTATTTACTGTATTTTGCTACTTGTTTTTACTTAACAGATAGGAATTTCATCGACATTTTATATATTTGCCAGAGGGCAACACATCTACTTGCTACATGGTTTCCTTAAAAAGAGACAGGCAACCCCTAAGAAAGAACTAAGTATAGCTATAGAGCGTAAGAAAGAACTGGAAAGACTATAGATTGGTCTTGATATAATTATTGCATATATGCTATAATTTAGTCATGAAGAGTTTCAAAGAATACAAGAAACAGGCACTTAGAGACCCTGGGTTAAAAAAGGCTTATGATGATTTAGAGCCAGAATACAGGTTGGCTAGTAGTCTTATTGAAGCACGTCTTAATAAAAACTTAACTCAAGAAGAATTAGCTAAAAAAGCCGGTGTTACACAGAATACTATCACAAGACTAGAGAGTGGCGTTAATAACCCTACATTCGCTACCGTTAATCGTGTTGCAAACGCATTAGGAAAAGAACTAAAGTTAGTTAGTAGTTAATAAAAAGACCTCGCGAGAACTTGCGTCCAAACGGGGTGCAGTACATTAATCATACCAAAGTTAACAATTTAGTTAATGTATTCTGTGGTAATCGTAATAATTCGTTAGGTTATAACCGTTTATCTCTTAACCAGTAATGAGTATGGGTTAGGCTGAATCCACCGTCAACAACTACTGTTTCACCGGTAATAAATCTGGCTTTATCTGATACCAAGAATTCTACCACTTCACCGATATCTAATGGTTGCTGATTTACCCCGAGAGGTACAAGGTTGTTCGGCTCAGGATTTTCTGAGTCCACAACTATACCTGGAGCAACTGCATTGACCTTAATCCCATATTTAGCAAGCTCTAATGCCGATTCTTTAACAAACATTTCTATTCCGGCCTTGGACACAGAGTACATTGGGTGAGTTCTTACTACCTTACTGTGGGTAGAAGAAATAAAGACTATATTGCCCTTAAGTTTGTTTTGAACCCAATCTTTAGCAAACAATGAAGTTAAGTAAAATCTCATTCGTTATTGACGTAACGTAAACCCCTCAGCTCATCTGCTCATACCGGTAGACACGTGTTTGAACAGATACGGACTGAGGGTTTTTGCGTACATAACCTCGTCATAGATTGACCCCACTGACTGGGAGGGAGCCACAGTCTGTTAAAGAAGAAAACAGTAATTACTGCCTCCTAAGATGCAAATGGTAGACTCCCATGCCAGTCTTTATTGTAGTCCTCTAGTGTATTAGGGGACTAGAGGTAGGATATATGAGACTAAAATTAATTCGAATCCCGCTAGTATTAATCTTTCATACAATAACTGTTTATTCTGTTAAAGTATTGCTTATGTTAGTATACGTACCTTTCATTTTGTTATTTATAGTTGTTCTAATTGCGATTGGCGTATTTGGCAGAAAGCTACTGGCGAAACATAGTAACAAAGGACAGCTTAAAGTTGCAACAACAATAGGGACTCTAGCCGAAATTCTGCTATTTGTATTTGGAGTTATGGGAGCTGATTACATTCATCAATCCCAAAACGTTGGCGCTGGCTGTCCATCTCATTATCCCTATATAACAGCAGTAGTAATTACTGGAATAATCGGCTTTTTTTCTTTCTTGTTTGCCACCTATCAGAGTTTCGCTTGGAACAAGAAAAATAGTTTTGTTTTTTTAATAGCTACTATAACTTTATTGGTAACTACAATAATAACTTTGTTTTACGCTAGCTTTTGTCTAACGTGGTAACGGAGTAGCACTAAATGAATTACTCATTATTGCGTTTCTGACTTCTCGTACTACGCTGTGCTGAATATAGTTACATTGACAGCTGAGGAACGTAATTATAAAAGAAGAGACATGAGTAAGTAGAAATTGAGCACGCCCGAGGCAATAAGAGTAAACTTCATGCCAGTTGAAAGTCTTCGGTGATTCTTGAAGTACACCAGCATAAATAAGACGAAAAGTTCAGGCAAAAAATCTAGCGTATATCTGGAGCCAAGCTGTATCATGCCCAAACCAAAAAAGGCAAACACAAACAGAGCACACACAACTGCAGTTAAAAGAAGGTGTCGCGCCCGCCGGTCAAACGAAGACCACTTGTTGAAGAAAAGTGCAAGCAGGTATGGCGAGGTGATGAAAATACTCATGCCGTAGATATTGTTCTTTATAAAAGGAAACTTCAACGTCCAAGAGCCGCTATTGACCAACACGGGAGTGGGTGCTCGCAATAGTGCGCTGTAGAGACCAGCTGGTATGTGCGCTAGGCTAAATAACCCGTAATCTCTCGATGCAATTGCAGACGGATAGAGCAATTGGTACATGTACCCTCCATTTAGGGGATTGTGGAAGCGCAAGAAGTTATATAGACCGAGAAAAGCGCCTGCGGCAATCACCGGCAGACAAAGTTCAGCGAGTTTTTTCAGTTTATGTCCCTTTATAACCACTTTGCCTCTCCAAAGTTCTAGCAAGAAGAAAAGCAATAATACAGCAGCCGTACCTCTTGTCATTAGCAAAAGACCACAAATTATCCCGAGGAGCCACCAACGCCTGCTACCTCTGAAATACTCATAGAGACCTGCAAACAGCAACAAGGTGGTTAACACTTGCGCAAAGAACCAGCTGCTGGACACTGAGGAGACGCCGATAAAAACACTGCCCAGGCAGAACCCAAACATTAAGAACAGGCTATCCTCTTTAGAAAAACCAATCTTGCGGGCAAGTCTGAATACAAAGAAAGCTACGCCGAGGATCAGAAGCCAGGTGAGATAGCCTTGCCAAAAGAAATAGTGAAAGGCCTCAAATACCGCCATGAAAGGAGTAATTAATATGGCTGGAAGTGGCCCCTCGTCCCAATAGATTTTTCCGTGATAAAGCACCGGATCCTGGCCCAGACCCCCGATCCATTGGCGAAAATTAAGCTGCCCATGCAGGAACGATTGAGCAAGTAAAGAAAATTGCTGGCTACCTTCCAGCGAAAAACTCAGCACAATAATCCACAGCAACAAAAGTACGGGCACAATGAATATAAGGACCTCCCGATAAAGACCCCTAAGTAGTTTTTCCTTTATTTTATCCACTAAGTAAGTACTATACGGTCTGTGTATTAAAATTAATAGTCTCCCATTTTGTTGTGATTAATGTGTTGTAAATATGTAAATCATGCATTGCACAAGATTCAATTGCTAAGCTATACTGCTACTAACATAAAAATGCAAGGCGTTCATCCATAAAGTTAGGATGAAGGTTACATAAAAACCAACTAACTTGGAGGGATACTTATGGCGCGACGCAATAACGATGACGATCTACTGTTAGAAGAAGACGAGCTTACTGCTGCTTTTCTGGGCGACGACACAACGATACCTGCTGAGGAATCAGCTCAAAGCCCTGCTGCACCAGCAGAAGACGAATGGGATGACGAAGAGAATATTGTGCCCGGGCAATTAGCAGTTGATGTATACGAAACTAAGGAAAAGCTGATTGTAAAAGCCCGTACTGCCGGTGTCAATAAGAATGACCTTGACGTGAGCATCTCTGATAACCAGCTGACAATACGCGGCACGCTAACTTCTGGTGCTGAAGATGGGGTAGAGAACTACTTCTTGCAAGAATGTTATTGGGGCGAATTCTCCCGCACCATAGCTTTGCCGGTACCGGTCAAAGAAGAGGAGATTGAGGCCGTATTAAAAGATGGTGTACTTACTATTAGCTTCGGCAAGGTCCAGCAGGATACGGTCAAGAAAATCCAGGTCATGTAGACAGAGAAGCAATTACCCGCTTCTCCCTTATTTATAACGGGGTTTTCTCTTCACTAGCTACCCGAGTTGATAGTATTCGTTTGGTTTAAGACAAAGTGAATAATGAGTTGGGCAAGTGCCACTACAATAAGTCCAATGATAGCGTAGAGAAGGGTCTTCTTCGCATTACCAACCCCTTCACTCGCGCCACCTGAGGTTATGTAGCGGAAACCTCCGTAGATGATCATGATGACGGAGATGGCACCGACTACTATAGAGAAGATGTTGACTACCTGCTTGGCAAGCTTTGTGATGGAACTCGTTCCCACGTTAGTACTACTACAAGAAACCGGCCCAGAGCTACCCAGATTAGCGCCCTGCGCCACGCTATTTGCAGTAGTTGACGAACAACTAGAAGCATACACCGCTGCCGGGACTGCTATAGGAGCTAGTAAAGTAAGTAACGCTACAAGACCAAGAGCATGACTTTTAAGCTTATTGATTATCATGGCTGCGTGCACCTCTCTTTTTGTTAGCCTTCATCACTATTAACTTATACTACAAGCATTAGCGAGAAGCAAGCACCGTTGTCATGCTTCACTAGCTACCCGAGTTGATAGTATTCGTTTGGTTTAAGACAAAGTGAATAATGAGTTGGGCAAGTGCCACTACAATAAGTCCAATGATAGCGTAGAGAAGGGTCTTCTTCGCATTACCAACCCCTTCACTCGCGCCACCTGAGGTTATGTAGCGGAAACCTCCGTAGATGATCATGATGACGGAGATGGCACCGACTACTATAGAGAAGATGTTGACTACCTGCTTGGCAAGCTTTGTGATAGCCTTATTACCCACATTCTTTTTACCACAATTAACTACATGGTTTGTGCTACCCAAGTTCGCACCTGTTTGCAAGCCACTCGTTGTGGCGCCGGTGCAATCTTTGACGGCGTAGACCGTCATGGGAACCAGTACTGGTGCAAGTAACGTTAATATTGTGACGATACTCAGTAAGTAGGGTCTAATTTGCACAAAGCGGGTCTCTGGTTTCTTGTATATACGTATCATTATTTCTTCTTATGGTGCTTTGGCGGTGGTGGCGGATTCACCACCTGATTTGCATTATATAACACAAAATGCACAAATAGTTGGGCAAGGGCAGCTATAGCAACCCCGATCAGCGCATAGACAAGCGCATTCTTGGCGCTGGATACTTTATTGGAATCCCCGCCCGATGTTATATACCGCATTCCACTTACAACGATCATGATTACTGCCGCTGCGCCGGCTATGATACTTAAAATATCCACCGCCGCGCTGAGGGCGTCAGTGACCCCATGGCCACTACAACCCACACCAGTCTGGCCAACACCTTGCAGCACCTGCCCCTGGGAGCAATTTACAGAACCGTTCTGGCAGTTTGTGGTGCAACTAACCGCCAGAGCTAAACCAGATTGAGCAAAGAAGAAAGTAATCGAAACAACGAGGGCCAGGAAAATCTTTTTCATAATTTACCTACTACAAAGTTTATCAGGCTACGGGCTAATACAATAACCGCTATACCAATTAGTGCAGCAATTATGGTGCGCTTTGAGCCCTTTGCTTTCTCCGCATCACCCCCGGAAGTAATATAGCCAACTCCGCTAACAACAATGAGAAGTACGGCTGCCCCGCCTGCAATCCATGCAATAAGGTTAGTGATGTTCTCGATGAGACCACCGTTGCCATATATATTTGAGGGATTTTTATTGTCTGTACAGATTGCTGAGTTAGAGGCGTTTTTACAGATAGGACCACTGTTCGTTAGAACGTCTACTCCAAAGCCTGTTGTAGAAAGCGCAAATACCGGCTGGGCCATTGTTAAAGATCCGCATAGTACTATCAAAATGCTCACGAACCAGCGTTTAATAAGTAGTTGAATCTTCATAGACTATAAGTACCCTGCCGCAAAACCGATAATAGCCTCGGCTGTAATGGCTATCGTTAAACCAACCAACGCATAGATAATGCCGTCTCTAGCCTGCTTCATTCTATCCGGACTTCCCCCAGAAATAACGTAACGTAACCCTGAAAGAACTATCATGAGAAGCGCTATGGCACCTATGATCCCAAAGGCGACACTGAGGATTGTTTCAATAGCATTGCTGCTTGCCGGCGCTTTGGGTAAATTACTCGGTGGATGTATGGCTAGCGACATTGCCATGCGTGATATAAGTACTGTAATGTCCATAGTCTAGGCCCCTGATAGTTTACTGCCAATTAAGCTGACGATGCTTATGGCTGCTATAGAAATTGCGAGTCCAATAAGAGCGTCAGTGATGGTGTTCTGGGCTTTTGAGGTTTTATCTGGAGAACCTTGGCTCGCTACATACTGAATGGCCCCGTATATTACAAATCCCAGAGCCACTAACCCAGCTATGCGCAATAGATCGTCAACAACAGCTATAAGGATATACATTATATCAGCCGGATGCCCGTTTTGGGGTAACAAAGTGAAGTTAACAATGCTGCAAGTCTTCGCGTTAAAATCATGGGTTGGTAAATACTTATACCAGGGTTCAAGTCCAAAAAATGAATGACTTGCACAATGGGAACCTGGCGGCGGATATATGGCAAATCGAGACAATAGTGAGCTTAGCATCTTAGTGGAATAGTCCATTAGGTATCAAAAACTGCAAGAACGCATATAGGAAAAAGTAGGCTACGAGCGCCATTAAAGTATTGACTATTCTCGCCCGGGCCTTACCTGATTTCTGCGGGTCTCCTTCAGAAGTAGCGTGCATAATACCGGCTGATATGAGAGAAATAACTGCTACTATGCCCACAAGTCCGGACAATAATGTCAGGGTTGGTTGAATATACTTTGCAATAAGATTACAACCATTTATATTACAGGTCGTTGATGTATAAACATACGGAAGGTGGTGTGTCGTTAGTAATGCCGCCGAAAACACATACGGTACTTTTTGGCTTGTGCTTGTTTGTTTGACTTTCCATGTCATGATGTTTTCTATAACTATATTGCTTTCGCTTAATCATATCAAGTGACTTGTCTTTTAGGTCCTTAGACTTGTGTTATAGTGATTAAGGTAATAGATAGAAGATAAAAATGAAGCGTGGGCTAATTGCAATAGGTTTTATATCGCTCCTTCTTGCGAGTATTGTTTTCCCATTATTCAATATCAGCACCCATAAGGTCGGTGCTTCTTCTAGTTATCCGTTCAGCTTCAAGAATCAAGCAACTATTAGTGGAAATGTTGGTATGAGTGGCATAGGTAATGTAACCTTTGTTGATAAAAATGTTTATAACAACATTAAATACGTCTACACCCCAACCTCAAATACTGTATGCAAGCCCCCCAGTGTCTCTGGCCAGCAATATGGCATTACTTTAACCAACTCACCGAATTTCTCCAAGACAACCATTAAAGCGACTGTTGACATAGGTGTTCAGATTGGTCAAAACTGTACCCCTATCAGCCTTGTTTCGCCGGAGTATATTAACAATCCGGTTGATTCAACTACTGGGATACGAGCAGCTGAAATAAATTTTACATGGAATGGTAGTACTATTTCCACGCTTTATGGAGAGCAGGACAACGTTAATAGTTGGATAAGCGGAGATTCGGGCTCTATAGATAGCTGGCAATCTGAACGTAATGCGCCAGGTGTTTATTCTGCCAGAACTTCAAACAACGGGTCCTGTGGCTCTTACAGTGCGGTGCTTCTAGGGAAAGGCAGTACACACCGCGGAACTCAATACTGGTTTGCCCCTAGTGGAACAACTGGTGTTGGCCCCACAAAACCCGCAAGTTCAGTTCCTGCTCTGGCGCCAGCGTACAATTCTGGCTCAGGTTGCTTGATAGTGACAGGCTCAACAACTCATATAGGTATAGGGGGCAGCCAAGGCGCACCTGCACCAGGAGGCGGTGGAGGCGGTTCCGGTCCTTCTTTAAGCTGCACTTTTGGGCTTAATATTAGCACCGGCAGCGCTGGCAGTTTTTTTGGGAGCATACTTAACGACGTTAATCCCTTGAATTGGTTGTTGTGTGGATTAATAGACGGAATGAGTACAATCGTTCAGACGCTTGACGGTCAAATTAACAGCTGGCTCGTTATAGGCACTGGCGGCAGCACTAGTACAGATAATCCGAATACCGTCTTTTCTGACAACGGTAAGTGTGGTCAAACATTCACGACTAGTAACGGCACCGAGTCTGCCTGCTATGCGTATCACCAGGCTTTTAGCAAGCTGGCTGATTTGGCGCTTGGTCTTTTAGTTATAGTGACATTAATTGTCATACTTGCCCAGATTATAGGAAGCGATATATTGGACGCGTACACCATACGCAAGATGTTGCCCAGAGTGATTGCCGGTGCCATAATCTTGACTCTTCTTTGGCCTATTTTGCAGTTCTTCGTCACGCTAAGCAACGATCTGGGATACGGAATTGGTTCCTTGTTATGGGGCCCTTTTAAGGGCCTAACTAACCATATTAATATATTTAATGACAGCTTTGGGTCTTCAATTTTGCAAGGCGTCGTAGAATCGCTTACGATAGGCGCCTTGGGCTTTATGGGCCTACTCACATTCTTTGGCATCGCTGCGCTAGCTGTCTTTGTCGCATTTGTGACACTCGTTTTTAGGCAACTTATTGTTATCCTCTTCATAATTTTTGCACCGGTGGCAATTCTAGCTTTTATACTGCCCATGCAATCTGCTCAGAGATTATATAAATTCTGGTCAGACAATCTTATTAAAATGTTACTCATGTTCCCCATGATCGTCGGGATAATCGAAATAGGTCACATTTTTTCAGCGATCACGGACAATGCGGCAGGTGGGGGAGGAGGGCACCCTACCTTTATTATGATGATTATTTCTTTAATTGCATACTTTGGTCCGTACTTTGCGATACCAGCTACGTTCAAGTTCTCGGGTAGCATCATGAGTGGGGTGGGTAATCTCGTGAATTCTCAGGCTGCTCCACTAAGAGGAGCTCTTAGCAAGGCGCGTCAGAATAGGACGGCCCAAAACTTGGCCAATCTGAAAAATGGTACACGATATAAAGGTGTTTCTTATTTGCCCTTCACTCAACGAGCCGCCCAAAGATTCGGCACCGTAACCAGAGGAGCTAGTACTGGCATGCGGGGGCACTTCGGTCTTCCGACAACTACAGGTAAGGCTGCACGGGCTCAGATTGAGGAAGTTGCCGCTGACGAAGCGATGAAAGACCACAACATGGCTGCTCATAGAGGGGACGATAACTTCCTACGCGCACAGGTTGCAGGCAGTGCCGATAGAGCAAGAGCGGCAATTATTCAACACATGACTGAGCAAGCTCGTGAAAAGGGGGAACTCGGCGAGAACGAAAGTCTTACCGGCAAGAAGCTTGCTGAAGCCCAAGCTGAAGCAAATCGAGCTGTCTCGGTAGTAAATGCATCTGGCGGCTTCAGCACCCCAAGAAGAATTGCTGCTTTTAAGATGATTGCTGCCGGCGGAACAGGAATACGGGACTTAGAAGACATGACAGACCTTGCAGTAACCGCAGCTCATGGCGACGGCCACCTATCTGGCATGTTGATGGCCCAAGGCGTAGGCGCTAATCCTGGTCGCTTTGACCTTAACCCAGGCAGTGGCGACGCCTTTAAGTTGGGCCACGAGGCTGCCGAGAAAGGCATCAACGACGAAGACGTCCAGCTTCAGATCGCAAGGTCTAAGATTAAGGCCGCAGGCAGTCAAAGCATGTACCAGATAAAAAACTCTGCCAAAGGTGCTGCTATTAAGGGCGTACACAGAGATATGGTCAAAGCCCTTAGCGATAACCGCCTCTCGTCTCAAGAGAGACTTGATGCGTATAGATTCTTAAGGCGCTACCAAATGTCTGGGAGCCTTGGGGGGCAAACGGCCGAGAATTATGCAAAAGAGGGGCTAAGCTCCTTGAGTGATGAGCTTGCCGATAGTGGTGGCATTCAAGACGTTGCAGCTTCAGCGATTCGTAACTTTGCGGCCGACCCAAATAATAAATATTCTATCTCCCAAATTGATACAGAACTAGATAGAGAAAGAAGATTGACAGAAGATCAAATAAACGCACAGCAGCAAGGGGGAGCACCGTCTGGAGAAGAGGGTGAGGGTTAAACGGCACATAAGACGTTCTCTTAAAATACTTGCGCCCCTATCTCTGATATAATTTAAGGCATAATGGCAACATATAAACTCATACAGGATATTGAAGCCGAAGACAAGATCCTTGGACCCCTTACTTTCCGCCAGTTTGTCTTTGCGCTAGTCGCCGCCTTTTTGGGCTACCTCTGCTTTATATCCATTGCAAACCATCTATGGCCTTTGCTTGTTCTATTCTTTCCGCCATTTTTGCTGACTGTTTTTTTTGCGTTTCCTTTTGGTCGCGATCAGCCTACAGAAGTTTGGGCGCTGGCAATCATGCGGTTTTGGTTTAAGCCGCATAAACGCATCTGGGACCAAAGTGGTCTTAAAGAACTTGTTACGATAACAGCTCCGAAAAAAATCGAGCACACCTATACTGACGGCTTAAGTCAAACAGAGGTACAGAGCAGGCTAAAAGCACTTGCCAACACCCTCGATACTCGTGGGTGGGCCATAAAAAATCCTAACCTCGCAAGCTATGTTGCCAATCCTCTCGCTGTAAATAGTTCTGAGCGGCTTTTTGACATCGCTGCCGTGCCTACTTCTGTGCAGGATACAGGGTTGCGGCCAAGCGACGATATGCTTGACGAGGAACACAACCCCGTAGCCCAACAGTTCGACAACATGATAAATCGCTCCGCTGAACAGCGCAGAACACAACTCATCAGTGAGCTAAACTCCTCGGGCCCCCAGCCGGCTGCTCCAACTTTGCCAACCACAAACTGGTTTATCGGTAGTAGCGCCCCGGGCCAGGCCCAAGCAGCTGCCCCCATCACACCCGTTGCTCCAGATGATGCCGCATTGTCTGCCCAGATACACGCCAATGCCGCCCTAGGACATTCAAGCTACGGTAATCTTCGTACCCTCAAACCGCAAGATAACCGCTCGCAAACCCCCATGCAGCCCACGTCTCAGACAAGCTTAACCACTGTGACAACACCTTCACACCCTGCTATACTAGCCTTGGCAACCAATAATGACCTTAATGTTTCAACGATTGCTCGTGAAGCAAAAAAGGCTACAGGCGAGGAAGAGGTTGTTATTTCACTTCACTAGCCATTAGAACTGCAACAAACAAGGTGGGCACACATGAATCCCTCAAATAACACAACAGATCCATCGACTGCCGGGCAAGCCCCGGTTGAGCCCGCATACGACCCCTCTCAAGTCACTATTGTTAGTGCCGGCGAACCACGCTACGGACTCGCACCGGAACCTATGCAATACGGGGCACCTCCGGACCAGCAACCACAACCACAGCCAGTTATGACTCCTCAGCCGGCTGCTCCACCTCCACCACCAGCCATCACCCAGCCACAGCCCCCTTTAACCTATCAGCCTCCTCAGCCCACACCTGCCGCCGTAGCACCCAACCCTTTGCCACCGCCAGCTCCTAGTCCAGATGCCCCCGTTGTTGCGTCCAAAACAAATACTGCCGCCAAGGCGGTAACCCTGGCCAAAACCAATCCGAATAGCACCCAAAACGCTCTCCAAATGGCAGAGGTGCGCGACGGCATAGTCATTATGAATGACGGCTCTTACCGTTCGGTGGTGATGGTTAAAAGCATCAACTTTGATCTCATGAGTCCCCAGGAGCAGGAAGCAGTTGAGTTCAGCTATCAGGGCTTTTTAAACTCCCTTTTTTTTCCTGTTCAGATATTTATCCGCTCACGCAAAGTGGATCTACGACCATATCTAGAGAGACTAGACAAAATCCGTTCCGAACACGATAACATGCTCCTCGCCATGCTTATGGAGGACTACATAGCTTACATGAACGATCTCAGTCAGCAAACCAACATAATGGATAAGAATTTTTATCTGGTTATACCGTTTTTCCCGGTAGTTGAGGTTCAGAAAGTGCTCACGCAGAATAAGAATTTTTTGTCAGGTGTCACCAAGCTATTTGGTAAAAACGAGCAGCATGTTGTCATCAACGAACAGGATCTTGAAGATGCTAAAACCGAGCTGCGCAACAGGGTCCAAGCCGTTCTAGCCGGGTTGCAGCAGTGCGGCATTCAGGGGCTCCCACTTGATACACAGGAACTCATTGAGCTCTACTACGATAGCTACAATCCCGATACAGCTACTCGGCAAAAGCTAAGGGAATTTAATGGCCTAACTGCTGATGTAGTTACAAAAGGGCAGGGCGCCGCTCCGCAGCCGCACCTGCAGCGGGAGTTACAGTAATGGCATTTGGTAAGAAGAAGCGACAGGCAGGCGACGACGCATCGGCACAAGCACAAAAGCAACAAGAAGCACAAGAGGTGCAAGCTGCCTTCCAAAAAGGAATTACCGCGCTTAGGGACTTTATTGCTCCCAGTTCGCTCGAATTCAGCAGCACCCATTTTCAGCTTGGCACCCGTTATGCTCGCACCTATTATGTCTATGGCTACCCCCGGCAGGTCTACACAGGTTGGCTGAGTGGTATGGTCAACCTCGATGAAGTTGTTGATATAAGTATGTATGTGTATCCGGTTGAGAGTCAGGTTGTGTTAGAAAACCTCCGCAAGAAGGTGACACAGCTGGAGGCCGGTATCCAAATTGACGCCGAGAAGGGCCGTGTACGTGACCCCAGCAAGCAGGCGGCCATACTCGATGCCGAGGAGATGCGTGACAAGCTCCAGGTCGGCGAAGAACGTTTCTTTAGGTTCGGCCTCTACTTTACTATCTATGCGGGCAGTATGGATGAGTTAGACTTCATTTCTCACAAAGTCGAGTCCATGCTTGGCCAGCAATTGGTGTACAGCAAACCCGCTTCGTCCCAGCAAGAACAAGGTTTTAATAGCACCATACCCCAACTCGTTGACCAGCTGCAAATAAGACGTAATATGAGTACCGGCGCACTTAGCACCAGCTTCCCGTTCACCAGCGCCGATCTCAGCCAAGATAATGGTATCCTCTACGGCATTAACATGCATAACTCCGGTCTGGTAATCTTTGACCGCTTCTCCCTCGAAAACGGTAATTCTGTTGTCTTTGCTAAGTCTGGTGCCGGCAAGAGCTTCTTAGTGAAATTGGAGACCCTAAGAAGCATGATGTTCGGTACTGACATCTTTATTATTGATCCAGAAAATGAGTATCAGCGCATGTGCGAGGCGGTGGGGGGTGCCTATGTCCGCCTAAGCCTGACCTCCAATACTCGCATTAACCCCTTTGATTTGCCTAAGGTAGTTGACAGTGAGGAGGCAGATAATGCCCTGCGCTCTAACCTCATTACTCTACACGGCCTCCTGCGACTTATGATGGGTGGCGCTGAAAGCGAGATACAGGGCGGCAACCAGTTTATGATGCCTGCCTTAGCGCCGAGCGAAGAGGCCGACCTTGATGCCGCCTTGATCGATACATACGGCAAGGCAGGTATTACCAATGACCCGCTCACGCATACCAGCCCGCCGCCAACGATTAATGATCTGTACGACACGCTGCTTCATATGGGCGGCACGGGGCCACAACTTGCCCAGCGCTTGCGTAAGTATACCAGCGGTACGTTTGCAGGAATCTTTAGTCAGCAGAGCAACATAGACATCAATAACCCTATGGTGGTCTTTAACCTAAGAGATCTTGAGGATGAGTTACGTCCTGTTGCTATGTACATAGTGCTGAACTATATATGGAACAAGACGAAGACCGATCAAAAACGCCGCATTCTCGTGGTTGATGAGGCCTGGCAGCTGATGAAATATGAGGACTCAGCGAACTTTTTGTTTAGCCTCGCCAAAAGAGCCCGCAAATACAATCTTGGCATTACCACCGTCACCCAAGACGTTGAGGACTTCATGGGCTCACGTATGGGCAGAGCTATTGTGGCAAATGCCTCGATGCAGTTTTTGCTCAAACAGTCTCCGACTGCTGTTGATGTGCTGACGGATGTCTTTAAGCTAACAATTGAAGAGAGGAAGCGCCTGAGCCAGTTTCCTGTCGGTCAAGGGCTATTCTTCGCTGGACAAAACCATGTACACATCCAGGTCATCGCCAGTCCCACTGAAACCGAGCTCATAACTACTAACCCTGAGCAGGTGCAGGCTATGAACGCAGCTACAGAAACTGGTGGTGAACTTGACCAACCACAAGGCACTATTGATCTAAACAACCGTTTGGTCCCCGGTAGTACTAATACCGTATAATTTGTGGTAGATGTCGTAGCTGGAACAAAAAATGGAAAATGAAGTATATGACAAAGGGGCTGATGAAGAGAACACGAGATCTGGTGGGCCCAGTAGTTTAAACAGCAATCAGGTAGGCCAGTCCGGGGGTGGGGCAACCAGTCCCTCTACGGGCGGTTATGAGCCCGCCATAGACCATATTCGACAATCAGAGCGTAGTGGAGCAAGTGGTTCAAGTATCCCAAGCCTACCGCCTGGCCAGGCTCGGCAAGCTTCCCGTGTCCCTACTTCTGAGCTGCGCGCCGCTGAAAATCCCGGGACTAGCAGAAGTGAGTTGCGTAAGGCTGCAAAAATTCCAAACAGCGATCCTCGGGGCGTCCCTAGTCATGAATATGATGGCGAGGCAAAAAGGATACCTTTTGCAAACGCCCGCGGTTCTCAAAATAGATTCTCTCCCTTTACCCGTCTTTCTAGAACTATGAAGAAGCGTCTCATCCTTTTGGTGGCTCCAGTTGCAGGCATCTTTGCTATCATTATTGTCTTCCTTTTAATACTGGGTGGCTCCTTGAAGTTGCCTACTCTCATGCAGAACATCATAGGATATCAGTTCGCTCGGGCGACAAGTCAATTTGCAAGCGACTCCGCTCTAGCGACAGACGAATCCTTAGCACTTGATGCAACCAGCAAGAGCGTGTTTGGCGCCTTGAAACAGAGGTTCACTACTGGCGTTTCAAATATTAGAGAAAGCACGTGGGGAAAGCTGGACAATTATCGGCCAGAGAAAGTGCTTCAGACTCTTAGTGAAGATAAAGGGCTAAAATTTAACTATGAAGCCACCCGCATTAGCGGACGACCCGTATTGAGATCGATTGAGTATGGCGGAAATGTGTATGAGGTCCCCGAGGTTACCGGTATTGCTAAGTGGGTGCCTGGGTTAAATAAGCTTCTTGAGACCAAGAACAATACCGCAACCCTTGCTACGAGCGATATCCTTTCGCAAGCCAACAAAGACATGGGGGTAGGTGTCCCAGACATAGTAAGAGGTAGCGTGATGAATAAAATTATCAGCCTTGCCGATAGTAGCAGAATTGGACTTATACTAAGAAATTTTAAGGGAATGAACAGTGAAGACGCCCAAACCGAAGCAAGCATACAGATGTACGATGCCACCCAAGCGGGTGCAACCATCTCGGACAATGCCGTAACGGGCGAGATAATTAGCGCCGACAGTGCAGTATCAAATGCCACAAAGACTGAAGTACAAGGTTGGGTACCAACCTGCACTGGTGGTTATTCTGCGGTTGCGTTTTCTAGTTCGGCTGGTTCAGCTACCTGCTCTTCTTCGTCTAGCTCAACAAGCACCTCTCCAGGCTCAACGCCGGCCACATCAAGCAGCACCAGCGAGCTAGAGCATACTATTTCCACCGGCATTGACCTACCTGCAGAGCAAGCATTGAAAAGTTCCGTTGGCGGAGGCATATTTAAAACCGCACTAGATTTCGTCGATCCAGTTTATAGCATTGCCACCCCTCTCTGCTTAATTTATGATGGCTCGGTAAAAAACTCCCAGCCCTCGATAGATAACC
>DAHUZY010000060.1 GCA_027314885.1 Candidatus Saccharimonadota bacterium
TGAGTGCGGGGTTGTCGGGGAAAAGGGATAGTGTATGGCCGTCCTCTCCCACTCCGAGCCAAATCAGATCGAAACGAGGTACGCCAGCCTCATTGGGCTGAAGTCGTCTCAGCTGACGCTCGTAGTCATTGGCACATGCTTCAGCAGTTAGTGCAGACCGGGGCTTAAGTCTGTTATTCATTGGAACACTCAAGGGTTGAAGTAGTGTCGTCTCGATCATTGCCCAGTTCGCCTGGGAATCGCCTGGTTCTACCACGCGTTCGTCACCGAGAGCAAAAATTACTTTGCCCCAGTCAACGGCCTTACCATAACTTAAGGAAAGTACTTCATAGGCAGCCTTTGGCGTGTTTCCTCCGCTTAGAAGCCAATTTGCCTGGCCGTGATGGTTGATTGCTTGGTTGAGTAATGCAACTGAACGCTCTGCAGCCAACAGGGCAACAGACTGAACATCCTTTGAAACTATCACGTCAGACATAACACTCGCATCTATACATGTAGGTATATTATACTAAGAAGCATATGGATAAAATTCAACCTACTGCAGACATTGGTGTAATCGGACTGGCCGTGATGGGCCAAAACCTCATACTTAACATGAACGACCATGGCTACACAGTCGCTGCCTTTAACCGCACAGTGAGCAAGGTTGACGATTTTCTTGCGAATGAAGCGCAGGGCACAAAAGTGATTGGTGTACATTCAGCTGAAGAACTCGCAGCGCACCTCAAACGCCCACGAAGAGTCATGCTGATGGTCAAGGCCGGCGAAGCGGTAGATGAAACCATTGCGCACATTCTGCCGTACCTGGAGCCAGGGGATATCATTATAGACGGAGGCAACTCGCTTTTTACCGATACAATCCGACGAGAAAAAGAGCTTTCCGCTCAAGGATTTTTGTACATTGGTACCGGCGTATCAGGTGGTGAAGACGGTGCCCGACATGGGCCATCTATTATGCCTGGGGGTTCTGCCGATGCCTGGCCCCATATAAAAGATATTCTGCAATCTATTTCGGCCAAACTTGATGACGGTACACCTTGCTGCGACTGGATGGGTGACGGTGGCGCCGGCCACTACGTAAAGATGGTGCATAACGGCATTGAGTACGGTGATGAACAGCTTATTTGTGAGGCATATCAGTTAATGCGTGAATATCTCGGCCTGTCTGCCTCACAGACCTCAGATATCTTTGCAGAGTGGAATAAAGGCGAGCTCGACAGCTTCTTAATTGAGATTACCGCTGACATCTTGCGCCTTCAGGAGGACAACGGCAATCCGTTAGTTGACAAGATTCTCGATGTAGCCGGGCAAAAGGGCACGGGTAAGTGGACTGTAATGAATGCCGCGGAACTCGGGCAACCTGCAACGTTAATTAGTGAAGCATTATTCGCACGCTTTACTTCAACGTTTAAGGACGAACGGCAAACTGCATCTCAAATTCTGAGCGGTCCGACCATGCAGACACCCGAAGACAAAGACGATTTTATTGATAAGCTGAGGCGTGCACTCTATGCGAGTAAAATCGTCAGTTACAGCCAGGGTTACATGTTGCTGACTGCTGCTGCTAAAGAATATGGGTGGCAACTTGAGTACGCAAACATAGCAACCGTTTGGCGGGGTGGCTGTATTATTCGCAGCCGTTTCTTGGGAGACATAGCAAATGCTTACCAAACTAACCCTCAACTCTCCAACCTTATGCTAGACCCCTTCTTTACAAAAGCGCTGGCTGAGCGTCAGGCTGCCTGGCGGTCTGTAGTGGCTACAGCTGCATCTATTGGCATACCAACGCCATCGATGAGCAGCGGATTGGCGTTTTATGATGCCTACAGGTCGAAAAGATTACCAGCTAATCTCCTGCAAGCCCAACGTGATTATTTTGGAGCACATACCTATGAGCGTATAGACAAGCCGAGAGGAGAATTCTTTCACACCAACTGGACAGGACATGGTGGCACCACCAGTGCAGGCACATATAACGCCTGACTAGTAGTCTCCATATTAAATCAATCAGTTGTTTTTATGCTTGCAAACAGAACTAGGTATATACTGTTGATGTGATTCCAGACAATATTTTTGAAAATAACCCTGCTCTTGCCGAAGCGTTCAGAAAAGAGCCCGATAACTTTGAAGTATTAAGCGCACTCGGTCGCTTAGGCATGGATCATGCTGAGCAAGCAACGGCAATTACGGCACCACTTGAAACGGTCAGACGATGGTATGAAGGTGATAGGGACGACATGCAAGAGTATGAAGATAAGATCGAAGATCTCAAGGCTGTGACTTGCTTCACTCTTGTGAGAGGTGTGCTGCCGGCAAAATTAGCAATCCTTTGGCTTACAGAGTTCAACCAGAGACTGGAAGCAAGACCCATAGATATTCTTACCGAAGAAAAGGGTCTTGAAGCGGTAATCAGTGCAAGCACTACATTCACCAGACCAGAGCCACGTAGACACGCCTAAAAAAGTCCACAATGAATAAGTCTCGTGGATACCATATACAAAGTATAGTAAAACTGCTATATTAGACTCCAGTGACAAGTAAAAAAGCAGTGATCTCGGCAAAGGACGTGGTCAAGAATTTTGGTGATGTGCACGCCGTTAAGGGTATTACATTTGAAGTGCACGAAGGTGAAATTTTTGCATTCTTGGGACCAAACGGCGCAGGCAAAAGCACCACCATCAAGATGCTGACCACAATGATTTCGCCCAGCAGCGGTACATTGAAGCTGGCTGGTCATGATGTAACGCGCGAGCGAGACAGT
This sequence comes from Candidatus Saccharimonadota bacterium, assembly GCA_027314885.1. Classification (GTDB taxonomy): domain Bacteria; phylum Patescibacteriota; class Saccharimonadia; order Saccharimonadales; family UBA4665; genus JAJZAF01. The sequence goes on from DAHUZY010000060.1 coordinate 2,762, forward strand.
GCCCGCAAAGCGTTCGGCATCGTCTTTCAAGACCCGAGTCTAGACGAAGAGCTTTCAGCGTACGAGAATATGGAACTCCACGCCAGCCTCTACGGTATTAACAAAGCCAAACGTCACGAACTCATAAAGAACTTGCTGGAGCTCGTTGAACTTTGGGGGCGTCAAGCATCCATGA
>DAHUZY010000061.1 GCA_027314885.1 Candidatus Saccharimonadota bacterium
GAGGAGCAGACGACCGACTGAAATACCGAGTAGCTCTAAAGTAATAAACAAGATAATGAGGTACCCGATAGTTCGCAAAATTAACTGAATTGTTGCTGCTCGTCCGGCGCCGAGTCTGCCTGCCTTGATGAGCTTGCGGATGGCGTCAGTAAAGACATTTAAGAAGGCAATGGAAAAGACTACGAATATCAGTATGCCTGCAAGAGCTAGTATCTCGTGACCATAGTGATTGCCCTGCAGTTTCCCGTAAGTGTGACGCAGTGCAATGCCAATAATTAGCAGGATGGCAAATGGTATGAGCCTGCTGTTCGCTTTGCGCCAGATGTGTTTATTCCTCATGTGCTTCTACTATCACTAGATATATGTATGGTAAGCATTTCGGTCGTAGTGCGCAAGTCCAAAGCTCATTTGACTGATACAATAGGAGTATTATTCTATGTCTCAAAGTGTGATAAATCAGGGTTTTCATTTCACGCTTCACAAGCGCTTGAGTAGGTCTTCGTTGGCTCGAGCCGGTGTTATTGTCACTCCACATGGGAGTATTAAGACCCCGGCATTCATTGCGGTGGCAACCAAAGCGGCCGTAAAACGCGTATTGCCAGAGTATATGTATGACATTGGGGCCCAGGCGCTGCTTGCTAACGCCTACCACCTTTATTTGCAACCCGGTGCCGAATTAGTTGAAGAAGCTGGCGGATTGGGAAGATTCATGAATTGGCCCGGCCCAACTTTTACTGACTCCGGCGGATTTCAAGTCCTATCGCTCGGCAGTGGCTATAAGAAGGTGATGTCTATGGAGGTAAGCGAAGGGGTCGACAGTAGTCTGCTGGTGCCCATGAGGCGCCGCCTTGCCGTAGTGGACAGCGACGGAGTCAACTTTAAGTCTCACATTGACGGCAGATTACATAGGTTCACACCTGAATTGTCGATGCAGGTGCAACACGGACTGGGGGCAGATATTTTATTCGCTTTTGATGAGCTTACGTCACTACATGACCCATATGTATATCAGCAAGAGTCACTCACCCGCACTCACGCCTGGGCCACTCGTAGTCTTAAGGAGATGTCTCGTTTGCGTGCAGCTCACCCCGAGAGGCCATACCAGGCCCTCTTCGGGGTTATTCAAGGTGCGCAATATGAAGATCTGCGACGCCAAGCGGCAACGTATATGAGCAAACTTCCGTTTGATGGCTACGGCATCGGTGGCGCGCTTGAGAAGTCTCAGCTGGGCATGATAGTGCGATGGGTTAATGAAATACTGCCCGAGTCCAAGCCGCGGCATCTGCTTGGTATTAGTGAACCTGACGACATCTTTATTGCGGTAGAGAACGGCATCGATACATTTGACTGTGTCTCTCCGACTCGGATTGGTCGAAACGGCGCAGCTTATACCCCGGACGGTCGTGTTAATCTGACGGCAAAGCGTTATGAACGAGATCTTCAGCCAGTGGTACCGGGCTGCATCTGTTATTGCTGCAGCAACTACTCTAGGGCATATATCCACCACTTGTTTAAGGCCAAAGAGGTGACTGGAGGGACATTACTGTCTATTCATAATGAATATTTCATCATTTCTTTAGTAGACCAGATCAGGGAGAGTATTGTATCGGGCACCTTTTTTGATCTTAAACGCACATGGCTGGGGCGATACTACCAGCATACATAATGCCAGCACTCGTTTTCCTTTCAGAAGGAGCTTTCTGCTATTAGTTTGGTTAATATATTTAGAAGAGATATACCTTGATTGTGGCACTTATTAAGTTGTAACACGCCTAAATTGAGGATATTTCTGCTATAATAGCAACTGTAAATAAAGGCCAGCAGAGCCCAGCTCTGGTGGCTATTTTTAAATAAGAAAGGATGAACATGACAGTAATTAACAACTGTAAGCACAGATGGGTTGATTATGGTGCAGGAAACTTTTTTGTATGTCAGCTTTGCAAAAAGCGCAAAGACAAGCTGACAGGTAAAATTCTGCCTCCAGATCCAAATTTAAAAGACTTTACCATTAGCTGAAAGTAGATTTATAAAAAATATACGTGT
>DAHUZY010000062.1 GCA_027314885.1 Candidatus Saccharimonadota bacterium
TCGCTTAACTTGTTCAATTGTTTTTGTTTTAGATGACTAAAACCAGTTTACCATGCCACGCTTAGTCAGTAGTTACACCACAAGATCTTGATATTATGCGTTTAATGTTATAAAATATAGTATAATAGTTTTTATTTTTGGAGGCTAAACACATGAGCGAGAGACAAAATATCCCGCATCCGCAATCGATCCCTGAGTTAGCAAACGAGAGTGATACGACAGCGCTATTAGCGGGAGACTCACTAGTAGACAGATTAAGTGGTTTTGTTGCAGATACACTAGGTAAAGGGTATAGTGCAGTGCCCGTATTTGCTGCTAGCTTAGCGTTACTGGCTACAGGCACTGCTAACCGGAAGAGTGACATGGCTGTAGTTCCATCATCAACGCAAGAACTGACAGGCCAGGTATTTAAGACGACCAGTAGCTTAAAAACACACACGGTCCTGGACACTATAAGCACCATTGCAATACCGAAGAACAGCGTGCTCCGAATACCACACAGATCAAATGTAGGTCCAACTGCTGGTTTTGTAGCCCCAGCCGAAGTTGGTATTTGGACAAACTGTAAAAAAATAAATCTAAAATACTACGTTATAGAAACAACTGGTACTTACTCAGCACTGTGTCCCTCGCTATTTGGGGGAATTTTACCTCCTTCTCAGCCTCATAGTTATGAGGGTGAGTTTAATCGACCTCTTCATACACTAGGTCACAAAATTATAGAATCTCTGCAAGTGGCTAGCCCTGTGGAGGAATTAACAACTGCAAGGGTTGGTGGTAGCTTAAAGAAAATAACCGCACAGTATGAGTGCCCGCTTAACACCCCTCAAGGTAACTCTGCCAACTCGACTTACGTTGAAAAGATAGTGTTAACACAACAGCACTATGCACTACATCACAAACAGCTCAAAAAGCACGATCGCCGTCAAAACCGCACTACGATGGCTACTGTTACCATGTGTTAATCAGTGAGGAGCTACTAAAAACTCTATGCGTAATACATGTAATTTAGATGCGATTAAGGCATCCGGAAAATCAGTTTAAAATTTGGTTTATTTCGCACTTTCAGGTTCGTAATGTCTGTGCTAACGCCACTTGAATCGCTGGCCTAACCACCTCCCACTTATGTTGGTATAAGCTGGTATGCGGGTCAGCGAGCTTTCTCTTGTGCTTGCGCATCCAGGCAGGACTAACCTGGTATGAGCAAAAAGGCTATCATTAGCAGACCGGCAACAGCGACTTACTTAGCAAGCGTGTAATTCCTGTCTAAGCGAAAGCGTACTACTTATACCACCTCTCCTCAGGCTTCTTGTGTGCTCGTAGGATTATTTCCTTAACTTGACCTTTATGACCTTTGTAGAAAACATCAGACTGTTTCTTGGTACTATAGATGTAATCTGCATGACCTGTTTGCTTAGTGGTTAAGTGAGCAGTCTCGGCTACCCTATTACCGAGCTTAATAATATCCTGTGTGAAGTTGATGTGTCGCTCAAAGGTGTACGGCATAGAGCTGCGCAATAGTGTAAAGGACTCAAACTGACCATCTGCATTCTTTACACAACTAGTTACTACCATCTTTTTACGAAGGTCATCAATACTCTTTAAAAATACCGAGTTGGGACCAACAACCTGCGGACATCTTGCGTTCGTCGTCAAACGAAAAGGTCGTATGGATTCATTTGTATAATATTGCAAGTCTCCAAGATAACCTTGGTACGATGCTGCCGCAAAATTTCCAATCGTAAGCACCACGTTAAGCGGGGTAATATTTTTACCGGCAATCGTTGCTGTCTCCGCTACTCCTACGGGACTAGTTGCCGCCTCACTGAGAGTAGGCGACTCAAGGCTGGCAACACCAGCTAGGGCAACACTGGCAGTGAACACAGCGAGGGCCTTATTTCTATAACCATGATATGTGTCTTTTATAGTATCTATTGCAGTATCTGCGAGTGAACCTATGCGACTTAATATAGTGGGGTCTTGTGCTGCTTGATCTGCACCTTGGTTATATG
>DAHUZY010000063.1 GCA_027314885.1 Candidatus Saccharimonadota bacterium
ACCCGAATCACGAATTAATTCCCATCTGGTAACCCAGCAGTGCTCGTAGATAGTGAACAAAGTAGCCTTTAACACTTCTGGGGAAGGAACTGACCAGGAAGTGTTGCTCTTTGAGCTTGCCGAAGGTGGCTTCTATCTTTGGCCGCATATGAAGCAGCAACATCTGCCAACTGGTTGCTACTTTCTTTTTCTGTGTATGGTGCGGCGGTGCAATAACAATTGTTTTGTACCTTTTCCATAGTCGTCTTCGCATAACGCTTCCACCGTAGTGACTGTCGCCGACTAATATCTTGGTCTGGGAATTAACCAGTTTCTCCATATGCTGGTTGTCATGTTCGCTGGCTGGTGTAAACACTATTGCTGCTAGTCTGTTGTTGTGGTCAACGGCAGCGTGTAACTTAAAGCCATAGTGCCATCCCTGCCAGTTCTTACCAAACTGTGCAACACCCCTAGCCACTTTATGGCTATTAGCCCTAATTAGTTTGCAAACCGGTAGCATAGTACTGTCTGCAAATCTCAGTGGTGCATCTGCCGCCAGTAAAGTCTGTAGTAGCCAGACTAGTTTTGGTAGCAGTCTATGACAGTGCGCTACGAAGTTCTGGTACTTAGGAAGTTGAGGGAAGTAATCCCTGTACTCCCGCTCAATCCAGGAGTATACGGCAGACAGATTCTTGTGTGGTTCGTTGAGTCCATCCCATATGAGGATGGTCATTAGCTCACTGTCACGTAGTACTGACTTAACCCCAGGCTTTATCTCTTTAGGCAGATAGTCATCTACCCAAGTGTAAACGTCTACTATATGATGTTTCTGTAAAGCACGCATTTTGTTTTCTCCTGTTTTTGTTGCAATTAACAGAGAAATTCTAGCGTGCTTTACCCTATGACGCTAATTCGTGATTCGGGTATAA
>DAHUZY010000064.1 GCA_027314885.1 Candidatus Saccharimonadota bacterium
TGAAGGTATACCCGGTACCGACGCTTAAGCCGCCATTGGCACTGACCAGGCCGCTGAAGGTCGGGTTGTTAATGACACCGAGGGTGAGGTTACCGCCTAAGGAGACCGTACCGCCACCCGTGACATTAGTACCGTTATTCAAGGTAATAGAGGAGCTGGCTAAGTCAGTATTAGTTACCTTGCCGGCGCCGATGGTAGTTACCCCGCTGCCATTAATGGTGACATCACCAGTCACCGTCTGGTTTACAAAGGCGCTGCCGTTATACATAAGGAGGTCACCACTATTCGGGCTGGTAACCGTTAAGGTGTAGCCCTGTAGTTTGGCAATGGTCGGGTTGGGATAGGTACCGGTCAGGTCTCCCCCGGCCGTTCCCGTTGCCCCGCTGCTGGCAATGGTAATACCACCGGCAGTGTTGGTAATGTTAATACCGCTACCGGCGGTGAGAGTCGCTAAGCTGTAACCGCTGCCGTTACCAATGAGTAAGGCGCCGTTAGGAGCAGCGGAACCGTTCACACCCGTACCGCCCCGGGCGACACTGAGGGTACCGGCCCAGGAGAGAGTTAAGGTATTAGCACTAATGGTGCCCTGGACATTGGTGTCATTAACAACTGAGGTAGGTGCAGCTGAGTTAATGGTATTACCGGATTGGGTTAAACCGGTACCGGCGATGGTGTTGTTCTGGACAGTCCAGGCAGTACCGTTCCATTCGAAGCTGGCTCCCTGGCCGGCGGGAATAGTGTTAGTCAGCAGAGTGAAGCTGACGGTACCGACATTGTTAATGTAGACAATGCGGCCGGCGGTAGTGACAGTCGGGCTCGGTAGTGTCAGGGTCTG
>DAHUZY010000065.1 GCA_027314885.1 Candidatus Saccharimonadota bacterium
TGTGAATAATTGCCTATCTGACCGCCACCGGCATCACCAACAGCCCGGCGCAGTTTTTCAGCGTCTTTTTCTGGCACGGTTACTACAATTTTTAAAAGTTGGCTAATGATTTTGGCGCCCCGGGTAGGATATCGGCCGTTGGCCTCCTCCGCTCGCTAATGCTCGCTCGACGGTTCTCATCCCACATGATACGAAATTCTCCATAGCTCCGCAAAAGCGGAGCGACGGGGGATGGCGCGCCCGGTAGGATTCGAACCTACGGCCTTAGGCTTAGAAGTCCTCTGCTCTATCCAGCTGAGCTACGGGCGCAATCTGGTGCGAGTGGAGGGAGTCGAACCCTCATCACCAGTTTGGAAAACTGGGATAATAACCGCTATACGACACTCGCAAATTGGCGGCTATAACAGAGACAATTATATCAATGTGCAAATGCTAGCTATGTATTTAATGAGCTTGACGGACGCGCTATAATCAAGCTTAAGTAATTAACAAGGAGGCGCTATGTTAAGACGCTTATCGGTGGGATTCATCAATTTATTTGTGGTTCTGGCCGAACTGTTTCTGGCTCTTAGGTTCCTCCTAAGATTCTTAGACGCTAACCCTCTTAACCAATTCGTAAACTGGGTTTACTCTTCGAGCAATTACCTGTTGCAACCATTCCGTGGCATGTTTTCGCTTGGGGTTGTTGGCCACCATCACGTGGTTGAATTCTCGACCTTGTTCGCAATGGCTGTGTACGCAGTAGTCGGCTTGGTCTTGGTGTGGTTTGTTAGGTTGCTGGCACCACGCAAAGCGAAGTAATAACCTAGAGTTCGT
>DAHUZY010000066.1 GCA_027314885.1 Candidatus Saccharimonadota bacterium
TAAGGCTTCATATCGTGTACTTTGTTTTACCCAACTCTTGCATCTAACTGTTTCAGTAACAGGCTTTAAGACCGGTTGATTAAAATAGTCAGTCAAAGCTTTTGCATAACCTGGTTTATATTTTGTTGGTCTACCAATCTTAGGCATGATTTAACTAAGCATTGGTGCTAACAAAGTGCCTTAGCAGTTATTAGGCTACTACTAGAGGCGGCTTGTATTATCTGCCACATCTCTATCAGTTCAGATTTAATCTGATTCCATTTCGTCAAAGGCAATTGAGCCAGACCAAGCACCAACAGAGGTAGACCAGGTTCCTAGACCTGGTTTTCTTTATTTTAAACCTTATCTCTGATTTTTTACCCCTGTTAGCGGTTCGAATCCATTTCCTACTAGATGCCGGATTGGTTGGAACCAGCTCAAAGGCACAATATCATCCGTTTGTCCCTGTAAAGTGGTTCTGCAACCGACCTTAAGCCATACGGTAACCAAGCAGCCATAAAACCGACCTGGTTCCGTGACCAACTTTGGTCTTATTCGACTATAATTAAAGGTATGCCCGAATATAAGAAAAGTCCGATTAAAATTGGCATTAAAGCACTTAC
>DAHUZY010000067.1 GCA_027314885.1 Candidatus Saccharimonadota bacterium
TAGATGGATATTTACCCAAGCATTTTTATTGCGTAAATAGAGTTTAAATCGAAACATAGGGCTTACATACACAACTATTGCAAACACAAGACTTACAATAGTTCCAATAAGACCTAGTATTCCGAGGATAATTGATAGTGTGCCCATAAAGTTAATAGTAGCAAAAAAATCCACCAGCCTTAATGGTAACTGGACTTAAGCTCAAATATGTACTCTTGTATTAGGGCAAATGGGATTCGAACCTAATAACGGGGGTCAATTAATTTTACAGATACAAGTAATAATGTTAAAGAATATGGGTCTACCCCTGTTATGCTGCATCTGGCTGGGGATGAGGGATTCGAACCCCCGATCCTGGGACCAGAACCCAGTGCCTTACCGCTTGGCCAATCCCCATAATAGTAGTGAGTAAAATGTAAAAAAATTATATCTCTACCTAACTACAAGAGGTGATTATACAAAAAAGGTTTAACTCTGGCCAGTCGGCGGCCGTTTGTGGGCGTAAACGAAAACGTATTTGCGGTATAGAAAAAAGTTAAATATGCCCGCCAACGTGCTGGCAATGGTTTTGGCTACGTTGGCCCGCG
>DAHUZY010000068.1 GCA_027314885.1 Candidatus Saccharimonadota bacterium
CATCGCATTGTCACGGTACCGCCCACTTAGGACGGAACTCGTAGCGTGGGATACTCGGATGTTCCAGCATATAGCCAAGTTTTACAACTACCTCGGTCAACTGATAGTTACGGCCGCCGTTTACTGGGGCTTCAATTCAGGGCTTGCACCCCTCCTCTTAACCTTCCAGCACCGGGCAGGCGTCAGCCCCTATACATCAGCTTCCGCTTTGGCAGGGACCTGTGTTTTTAGTAAACAGTCGCTTGGGCCATTTCTCTGCGGCCCCCACGGGCTCGGGACGCGAGGTCCTTCACCTGCAGGGGCTCCCCTTCTCCCGAAGTTACGGGGACAATTTGCCGAGTTCCTTAACCACGGTTCTCTCGATCGCCTAAGAATCCTCTTCCCACCTACCTGTGTCGGTTTGCGGTACGGGCACCGGCGAATCAACCCTTAGAGGCTTTTCTTGAGAGCTTGGGATCAACCACTACGCCCTTGCGGGCTCGGCATCCTCTCGGGGTATGTGCCTAGCGGATTTACCTACTAGGCCCCCTACCTGTTTGCGCGGGGACAACCAACGCCCCGCTGTGTCTACCCTTCTCTGTCACC
>DAHUZY010000069.1 GCA_027314885.1 Candidatus Saccharimonadota bacterium
ACTCAGCCAAAAGTAAAATAGTACCGACCTAAATCTATAGGCATAAATCTTTCCTTCATTGCAAATTGATAATTGATAATCGATAATTGCTTTTGCGTAAAGCAAAAGCCTAGTCCCCGTAGTTCAATGGATAGAATAACTCCGTCCTAAGGAGCAGATGGCGGTTCGAATCCGTTCGGGGGTACCAAATTAACCTGAAATATGAGTACAAATGAAATAATAGATATTCTTAACGCTGAAGGCGAAAAAGTAGGTAAGATGTCTCGTGAAGAAGCCGAAAACGACAATCATACAACTGAACACGTATTGACCTTTGTTTTTAGTTCACATGGTAGAGTTTGGGTTCAGCTGCGCCCCAAAACTAAAAAACACTATCCAGGGATGTGGGATATTTCAGCATGCGGCGGAGTAGTTAGCGGAGAAAGCCACGAAGAAGCTGCCAAAAGGGAAGCGTTTGAAGAGACCGGCTTGGAAGTGGACCTGCATTATGTGGAAAGCTTT
>DAHUZY010000006.1:0-28269 GCA_027314885.1 Candidatus Saccharimonadota bacterium
TCCTCAACTTCCATGCCGACAATGGATCCGAATACATCAACCAGAAAGTAGCTGACTTATTGCAGCGAATGCTAGTCAAGCTTACTAAAAGCCGCCCCTACCATAGCGGAGATAATGGCTTAGCGGAAACCAAAAACGGGGCTGTTATCCGTAAGGCCTTGGGTTGGATTCATATACCCAGAACACCGGACAATGTAGCAGCTATTAACCGCTGGTATGGTGCCTGGTTTGTGCCCTACCTAAACTTTCATAGAGCCTGTGCCTTCAGAACCACCATAGTTGACGACAAAGGTAAGCGGACTCACAAATATCCGCAGTCTGGTTATATGATGCCATACGAGAAACTAAAGTCACTACTACAGGCAGAACAATACTTAAGACCTGGAATGACATTTGAGCTGCTCGACCTGCAGGCGTATGCTATGAGTGATTCCCAGTGGGCAGAAGCTATGCAAGAAAACAAAGCTGCCATGTGGGAGTCAATACAGCTTTAAAGATTAACAATTTAACCCGCTGTGATAGATACTACACTTTAAGGCTCATTTCGGAATTGGAAAAGACTCTCTTTGGGTGTATTAAAGCTGAGTTAAAATCTCAGATCCTTGGTCGGTAATAAGCACAGTGTGCTCAAAATGGGCCGACCAGGAACCGTCAGCAGTGAGTATTGTCCATCCGTCGGGTGCTACTCGCACTTGATCTGTACCCAGCGTTACCATCGGTTCAATCGCGATCGTCATACCAGCCTTAAGCCAGGGTCCGGTCTGGGCTATACCATAGTTCGGTATATTAGGATCCTCATGCAGGTCGTGGCCAACCCCGTGGCCAACTAAATCCCGAACAATGCCGTAGGGCTTATGCAACAGAGAGTTCTGTATAGCTGCACCGATATCACCGGTTCGGACGCCATCATGGACTCCTGTAATGCCCGCATGGAGCGCCCGGAGCGTATCGTCCACGAGCCTCGTATGACCCATCCGTTTGGGGCGACCGACGATAACGCTGATCGCAGCATCGGTGATCATGCCCTGATAGCGAACCCCGAAATCAAGACCCACTATATCTCCCGTTTGAATAATCTTATTTTCTCTTGGTATACCATGCACAACTTCCTCGTTGATCGAAATGCATATTACATCAGGGAAACCCTGATAACCTAAAAAGGCCGGCTCTCCCCCAAGGCGCGTTAATTCCTCTGCTGCAATACGAGCAAGCGCTTTCGTCGACATACCGTTTTCAATTTTCTTCTCGAGTAGCTTGAGTACCGTAGCCAACATTTGACCACTGGTGCGCATGGCCTTAATTTCCTGAGCAGTTTTTACGCGTGTTGTCATCGGTCCTATTCCTCAAGCAGCAGGGCCAGTGTCAAGGTAGCCCGATAATTCTTTATGTACTGCTTCAACTGAGCGTTCAGCATCAATCTCTAAAACCTGTATATTGTGTTCTTTTAGCCAACCAATAAGTGGTGCTGTTGCTCGATTATATTCATTGAAGCGAGCTTCAATCGCATGCTCTGTATCATCTATTCGTGCTCTGTTAAGCAGGCGTCTCTTGACTGCTGCTCGCGACGCCTTTAAATGAAAAGCCAAGGTCAAAGGAAATCTTCCGTCTTGAGACTGTTTAAGCAGCCATTCGGCTTGCGGAATAGTCCTCGGGAAACCATCTAGCAGCACCTGTTTCTCGTCGGTAATAGTTGCAAGCACCTTATCAATAATTGCAATAGCCTCGCTATCATCAAGAAGACCACCATTGAGCATGCGTTTACGCTGTTCACCGGTGACGTAGATTCTTACTACATCCCCCATAGAGATCAGGTGCAAACCATAACGATCGGCCAACATCTTGCCCTGTGTGCCCTTTCCTGAACCAGCAATACCCATAAGCAAAATCATGCTGCAAGTTTTTCCTTCACAATCCGGGCGATCGTTGCGCCGTCAGCAGTCGGTCCAGCCTTCTGCTTAACTTGCCCAATCACTGCACCGATCGGTTGTGATCCTCCCCCGGAAGCTATTACTTCATTAACCAGTTCTGTAAGGTCCGCTTCACTGAGCTGTGCGGGAAGATATGACTCAATAATAGCCTTCTCGGCAAGCTCTGCCTCTGCTCTGTCATTATCCCCTCCCTGACGGTATAGATCCGCGCTTTCTTGGCGTTTCTTGACCTCCTTTGCCAAGACCGCAAGCACCGTTTCGTCGCTTAGGCCACTTGCGCGCTTGCCCTCGGCCACCTTTATGTTAAGTAGTGCGCTTTTAACCTGCCTAAGGGTGGCTACTCTCTGCTTATCTTGGGCCAGTAGGGCGGTCTTAATATCCTGCTCAATACGTTCCTCGAGCATACCGTCTCTTTCTAGCGTTGTCCTAGTTTAATTCTTTTCAGCTTCTGAACTTTACGCTCTTGTCGAATGATCGCCTTGTGCCGACGCTCACGTTTAGACACAGGTTTTTGGAAATATTGATTCTGTTTTACAACAGCAAGCGTGCCGGACTGCTGCACCTTGCGGTTAAACCGGCGTAATAGGTTCTCAGATGATTCCTTTGAATCTTTACGTGTTACTTGTATCATTAGCTACGCATTGTACACAACAGGGGTTGATTTGGCAAGCATTAACCAGTCACTCTTTTCTGTTGTGCAGACCGTTGTGATTTTAGCACTATACTCTGCAACTCTCTGAAAATCGGAAACTGTTTGTTCGTTGAATATACTTTAGTGTTGCCTTGTCGCTCGCTAATTAAAAACCCAACCTTCTCTAATCTCTTGAGTTCTCGTTGAATATTACCCGCATCTTCCTTGATAAGCTTCGCTAAACCACGAACATGGGTTTTAAAGTCTGGGTATTTCGCATAAATAACAATAATTTTTCGACGTACCCGCGATGTAATAAAAACGTCCAGCATTATCCCTTCAATCCCCTTATTGTTATCCAAACAACGTTACTGTAGTATAGCGGAGCTGCTACTACTTTGGCAAGGCTTATTTTTAGAGCAACAAACTTTTCGCTCATGCCATATACTCCCAGGAACCTGCTATGCTTTACATATAAATCACCTATACTAAGGCTATGCTCTACTACCATGTGTGGGTGCGAAGCAATCGCTATCACGGCAATGAGGCACTCACTTATGCGAGCAATGCTCACCTGCCACAAGGCACTGTTGTACAAGTTGAGATGCAGCGCCAGCTCGTGTTCGGCATGGTGATGGGACCGACGACAAAGCCGCGTTTCAAGACCAAATCAATATCCCGCGTCTTTGACTTGCCGCCCCTGCCAGCGCATAGTCTTCGTTTAGCCAGTTGGCTCCATGAATATTACCCAGCACCAATAGGAGTAATCTCGCAGCAATTTTTGCCATCACATATTTCAGATAGGTCACTCTCAGCTCCGAGGGCGCAGCAATTCCCCGCCCCCTCCCTCTCTTCACTGCCCCCGTTAACTGCTGCGCAGGCAACAGCACTTGATACACTTTTAACCCGTAATACCTACTTGCTGCACGGGATAACCGGCAGTGGCAAAACCAGATTATATATCGAGATAGCAGCACGCACTATAGAAAAAGGGAAATCAGTCATAGTGCTAACACCCGAGATAAGCCTTGTGACGCAGCTTACCAATAATTTCCGGCAGGTCTTTGGCGAACGGGTTATTGTTTTGCACTCCCAGCAAACTCCCCAAGAACGCCAAAAAGCATGGCTGCAGTCACTACAAGCAACTCAGCCAGTTGTAGTAATCGGGCCGCGTTCAGCTCTGTTCAGTCCGCTTAAAACACTCGGTTTAATTGTGCTCGACGAAGCTCATGAAACGGCCTACAAGCAAGAGCAGGCGCCCCAATATCAGACAAGCCGGGTCGCCGCCTACCTCGCATCACTCACCCGCTCGACTTTAATTCTTGGCTCAGCAACCCCATCTATAAGCGACTACTACCTTGCTCAACAGAAGAAGAAACCTATTATTACTCTCACCGAGTCCCCTCTCCGCAATCACACTTCATCGGAAATAACGGTGATTGACCGCAAAGACCACCAGGCATTTGGCAATTCACCATATCTAAGCCAATCACTCATAGACTGTCTTGGGCAAGCCTTAGATAAAGGAGAACAGAGCCTCCTTTACCTCAATCGGCGAGGTACTGCTCGCTTAGTGATGTGTGAAAATTGTGGCTGGCAAGCATTGTGTCCTCATTGTGACGTGTTACTTACTTACCACGGCGATCATCATCAGCTTCGCTGCCATAGCTGTAGTTATCGTCAAAAGGCTCCTGTCAGCTGCCCGTCATGCGGTCATCCGAACATACTTTTCAAAACGGCCGGTACAAAGGCTATCGTCGATGAAGTAGGGCGCTTGTTCCCCACCGCCAGGATCGGGCGCTTCGATACGGACAACTTAAAGGCTGAACGGTTTGAAAAACACTACGAAGCAGTTCGCTCGGGATCATTGGACATTATTGTCGGCACTCAGTTACTGGCAAAAGGCCTTGATTTACCAAGACTAAGCACCCTCGGCATATTGCTCGCCGATACAAGCCTTTATGTACCCGATTTCTCCGCCCAGGAGCGGACCTTTCAACTTCTAAGGCAAGTTTTGGGGCGAGTCGGGCGCGGACATATAGCTGGTCATGCGCTCATACAGACCTATCATCCCGACCACCCTGTTATTCAGGATGCTATATCCGGTAATTACCATGCATTCTATGAACGGGAGCTTGCCGAACGACAACAATACCTTTTTCCGCCGTTTTGCTACCTATTAAAGATAACACTGCGCCGAGCGAGCATAGCAGCAGCTGAAGCGGCTGCGGGCAAGCTAAAAGAAGCAATACTAACTAGTGGAGCTCGAGTTAAAGTGGAAGGACCAGCACCGAGCTTCTATGAGCGGCTGCAGGGTAAATATCAGTGGCAGTTGGTCATCAAAGCTGTCCACCGGCCAGAACTCATTAAAGTCATCCGTGAACTGCCGGGTAACTGTTCATACGACATCGACCCGCTCGACCTTTTGTAGCCTCTCCCTGACAAGCAGCAGTTTCACTGCTATACTTACCTTGCAGTTATGACAAAAGACAGTATTATTACCCTTCCCAATCCGCATCTTCGACAAAAGTCACAGCGCGTCGGCATTATCACCGACTCCATTAGAGACATCATAAAAGACATGGAAAGCGCAACGATTGACTGGGACAAAAGTCGAGACCATGAGGTTGGAGTTGCTCTTGCAGCCGTACAAATTGATAGACTATACCGAATAATAATAGTACGTAAAGACTATAACGATAAACAAAATCACGACTTCACCATCTTCATTAATCCTGAAATAGTGAAGACAGATGGCACCCCGAGCGAAGATTTTGAAGGTTGTTTGAGTGTGCCGAATATATATGGCAAAGTAGCACGATATCCAAAAGTTAAAGTAAAAGCACGAAATTTACTTGGAAAGGAGTTCCGCGTCACTGCAGAAGGTTTTCTCGCCCGAGTCTTCCAACACGAGATTGACCACTGTAACGGCGTATTGTTTATCGATCGTATCAAGGATCAAACAGAGGCTTTCTTTGAGCTCGATGAGCACGGAAAATTACAACCACTTAACTATGAAAAAGATATCAAAGCCAATCATATTCTTTGGTAGCGGACCTGTCGCCGCCAAGTGCTTACGTCTCTTGAGTAAAGACTTCAAAGTCGAAGCAGTAATCACTAAACCGCAGCCCTCTTACCATAAAAAACCATACCCGGTATTAGAAGCAGCCGAAGAGCTACGGCTGCCAATCCTTACCGCTCGCACGAGCGTGGAACAAGATAAGCTGTTTAACGACTTTACCCCAAAAAGCGACACGGCAGTTGTGATCGACCATGGAATCATGATCAGCAAAGACATTATTGCCCGTTTCCCCTTTGGTATTATTAACAGCCATTTTTCGCTCTTGCCACGGTGGCGCGGGGCTGATCCAATCAGTTTTGCCATCCTCAGTGGGGATGCCCAGACTGGCGTAAGTCTGATGATAATCAATGACAAACTCGATGAAGGTGACCTTATTGCTCAAAGAGAAATTGTACTTTCCTCTACCGTAACTGAACCTGATCTGACTCGACAGCTCATAACTCTCAGCCATCAGCTATTGGCAGAAGTACTTCCGCGTTACTGGGAAGGCAAGGTGCAACCATTCCCTCAGCCAGACAAGGCACCGACATACTCTCGCAAATTAAAAAAATCTGACGGCATGATTGATTGGCACCAACCAGCTATAAATATAGAGCGCCAGGTAAGAGCTTTCTTAGGTTGGCCGAAAAGTCATACTCGTCTTGGGCGAGTTGACCTTATCCTCACGGCCACGCACATAGTTGCCGGCAGCGGTACACCGGGAGAAATCGTGCTCCGAGACCGTTCCCTCGGCGTGTATTGCGGACAGGACCTGCTCATGATTGATCGACTCATCCCTGCAGGCAAGAAAGAGATGAAAGCAGACGCTTTCCTGAACGGCTACCGAAAAGAGCTTGCTTAATACCCCTGTGGAGGTGTTGAAGGCGGCATTGTACCGGCCGGTGGCTGCTCGGGTGGATATGGTGGAGGATAGTATGGTTGTGCGGCTTGCTGTGGCGGCATTGGGGGTTGAGGTGATTGGAAAGGTGGTGGTGACTGCTGTTGCATAGACTGGTCCCAAGTCGGCGCAGGAGCTGGTGCAGACTGTGAAGACATAGGTGCTGAGCCGTTAGCTGCCTGCGCCTGGCTAGCTGCTAAGATCTGTGGGGCAGTTTGGGTAACCTCAGCTTTAAGCTTGTCGAACTCTTGCTGCACAATATCCTTATAGTTTGGAAAGTTCGTCTCTAGCCATTGGAAAGCGCCGGCATCGTCTTTCGCTTCAAAATACTGCTCAAATTCATCAAGTTGCTGATTAGTCATCTGGTCAGCGAGACGTACACCTACCCTCATCTCGAGAGTCTCGTAAATATGCTTCAAAAAACTATTCTTCTCGCCGTCCGGTAAAGAGCCGAGTCCAACTTCTATCAGCAGGTCATTATTAATCTTTAGCATAATTCTATTGTATCACTTTCGTGGGCCTCATAATTGCCGCTCAAGCGCTTCCCGAGTAAAGACTTCAACTCTATCCCCCTCTTGTAGATTCAGCCGTTTTGCGGTCTCTAAACTCATACCACAGAGTTCACCTTCTAGAATTTCTTTGGCCTCTGACGGTCCGCGCTTTAAGCCAGTTACCTTTACTTCAGCAAGTTGCGTATCATCTCTGAAAATACGTCCCAGTGCCGGCGCAGTCAATTTGCCTTTGGTCACCTCTCCACCACAGATAATTTCCGTCCGGGCAATCTTAAATATTCCTTTTACTATCAGCCGGCCTAATTCGGTCTCGACTATTTGAGGACTAAGCAACTTGGATAGCTCTTGTTTCGCGTCATCAATAAGCTCATATATCACACTGTATAAGCGTACGCTCACCTTATCCCGGCTGGCCTGCTGGCGACCGCTACTCGGCAAGTTCACATTAAACCCATAAACCAGAGCATTACTGGAGTGAGCAAGATGAAGGTCGTTTTCGCTCACCGGTCCAATCCCAGAGCCGACCACCCGAACCGATACTTCATCGGTATCAAGCGCCTTGAGACTATCTATCACAGAAGTTAATGAACCCTGAACATCAGCCTTGATAATAACGTTTAACTCCTTCAGCGTATTGTCCCTGTTAATGAGACGAATAAGCTCGTTGCTGCCAATATTCATGCGCGCAGCAGAGGCACGGTTATCAATTGCCTTCAAGCCAGCTTCTGTCCGGGCAGTCTTTTCATTTTTGACAACCCGAAACTCTTCACCAAACTCCGGCAAAGTCTTAAAGCCGCTTATCACCACCGGCATAGAAGGGGTGGCAGCGCTAATCGGCTCTCCGTTTGTAGTCTCGAGGTTGCGGATCTTCGCATAACTTGCACCTGACACAATCGAGTCGCCAAGCTGCAAGCAGCCGGCCTCGACGAGAGCTTGTGCGACTGGTCCTCTTCCCTGCTCCAGGTGTGCCTCAATAATCAAGCCACTCGCAGGCATGTTTATATCTGCCTTGAGATCCTCAACATCCGCTATGAGTAAAATCATATCGAGCAGCTGCTCAATGCCTTCTTTGGTCTTGGCCGAGACCGGTACAATAACCGTATCGCCACCCCACTCCTCAATGAGCAAGCCGTTATCTGACAATTGCTGCTTAACTCTGTTGATATCCGCTTCTGGCTTGTCAACCTTGTTGATAGCAACGAGAATTTTTACCCCTGCCTTACGGGCAAACCGGATTGCCTCCAAGGTTTGAGGCTTTATGCCGTCATCAGCAGCAACTACAATCACCACTATATCGGTCAGTTGTGCACCGTGCTCACGGATAGCCGCGAAGGCTTCATGACCAGGGGTGTCTAAGAAAGTAATCATTCGCTTGCTATGCTCCACCTGGTAGGCAGATATATGCTGTGTGATGCCGCCGGCCTCATTTTTTACAACCTCAGCGCCCCGTATAGCATCGAGTAGACTTGTCTTGCCATGGTCGACATGCCCCATAACTGCAACAACAGGTGGGCGTGTTTCCGCATCGCCACTTGCTGACGGCTTATGTCGGGTTGGCGCTACAGCCTGAGAGGCCGTTGCTTTCTCGAGTACCAAGTCAAGTCCGAGCTCAGACACTATAATCTGAGCCGTATCGAAGTCAATACGCTCATTAACAGTAGCCATGACTCCGTTCTTCATGAGCTCTGCTATCAGACGGCCGACAGGAATAGATAGCTTCTCGGCCAGAGTGCCGACGGTGATCATGTCTTCAATTTCGATGATGGTTTTTTGAGGTTTAATACTTTGCTCTGCCATGATCGCCATCTCCTTTCTGGCCACATGGGCCGTTTGCTTACGTGCTCATTACGATTTTTTTACCTTGGGCTTTGCAGCATCCTTAGTGTCTTTCAGGCTTAAGGCAATCTTGCGATTTTCGGTATCAATATCCAATACCTTGAACTTCTTTTTCTCGTTTAAGCGAAAAAGTTTTTCCGGATCAGCTGTTTCGTCATCACTCATTTCGGATACGTGGACCAGCGCTTCTACACTCGGAGACAGCTGGACAAAGGCGCCGAATGGAGTAATACGCGTCACCTTGCCTTCAATGACATCACCAATCTTGAACGCCTTTGCCTGCTCAAGCCAGGGATCCTCGGTCATTTGTTTTAAGCTGAGGCTCAGTCGATCCTTGTCTATAGCAATAATCTTAGCCTTGACTGTCTCTCCGACTTTTACATAATTACGGGGGTTATCTACTCGCTCCCAAGAAATTTCTGAAATATGAATGAGTCCTTCGATGCCATCTACATTGACAAAGGCACCGAAGTCGATAACACCGGTTATAGTACCCTCAACCGCGTCTCCAACTTGCAGCTTGCTAAAACGAGCCTGAAGATCATCTTTGACGGCTTCTTTTTCGGAAAAGATCAATTTATTGTCTTTACGGCTGACATCTAATACCCGCACCTTGAGCGGCTTATTAGTCAGTGCATGCAGCTTTTGCAGAATTTCGTCCTTATCCGCCCCTGAAACCCGTGGGTAATGGCCTGCAGCGAGCTGAGAGACTGGCAAGAAGCCCCGGATTCCCTCCAGCTCAACCAGTAACCCGCCTCTATTGGCATCATATGGCGCTACTTCAACAATTTCATTAGCTTCATGCAAACGCTGTAGTTCATCCCACCCTCGATCTTTCACTGCTCGCTTCATGCTCAGCAGCGCATACCCCTCCTCGAGTTCCGGGTCCACCACGCTGACGGTCACCTTCTGGCCAACTTCTAAATTTTGCCCATAGCCAATTTCTCGGCGCAGAACAACACCGACGCCGCGGGCACCAAGATCGATCCACACTTCATTCTTTCGAACTGCCGTGACAATACCTTCAACGACCTCACCACTGCTCAAATTGGCAAGATCACTACTTGCCAGCAGTTCATCCATAGTTACTATACCTGTTGCCAAAGTTTCACACCTCCTTAGGTAGTACTTCTTCAGCCGCAAACAGCAGCTTTTACGCTGTATGGTTTTTTCGTATCACCTAAAACCAGTTAGTTTGCTGACTTAAGATTATTTTCATTATATCCGAGAATCATTTCCTAGTAAAGCTGTTTACAGTTACCCACTCCATCGTGGGTACTATTGCTCTTGGAGTAGTTACGTTCATAGTATCACAGTATCCTTGGGGTGTTAGGTGTTATAGCCCTGGTATGGCCTAAAGGAGGGTAGTCACTTAATCGTCTATTGTAGCGTTCTCATATGCTAGACTAAAAACATGTATATTGGGGTAGATATTGGAGGCACCAAGACGCTGGTAGCTGTGCTCGATCAAGAAGGAACCATCAGGGAACAGTATCGATTCCCTACACCTAAAGATTACCCGGCGTTTTTAAAAGAAGTGCGCGCAAAGGCGCAAGCGCTCGGTAATAAAACATTTCAAGCTGGTGCCGTTGGCATCCCGGGCATGATTAATCGCAACGAAGGAGTGCTCATACGACTTGGGAACTTACCATGGCAGAACCGCTCCATAGGCGCAGATATGGAAGACATCTTCCATTGTCCGATGCTCATAGAAAACGATGCAAAACTGGCTGGTTTATCAGAGTCGATACTCTTATTAGGCAAATACAAGAAGGTGCTGTACGTCACCATCAGCACCGGTATAGGTATTGGCCTGATCGTGAACGGAAAAATAGATACCAACCTTTCTGACGCGGGCGGTAAATCCATTGTGCTCGAACACGAGGGCAAACTGGAAGAATGGGAAGAATTTGCAAGCGGACGTGCCATTGTTGCGAGATACGGAAAACGGGCAGAAGAAATCACTGACAGTGCTACTTGGCGAGTCGTCAGTAGAGACATAGCCAAGGGTCTTATTCACCTTATTGCAATTACCGAACCGGAAGTTGTTGTCATAGGCGGCGGTGTCGGTACGTACTTCCCTAGATACCAGGAGCACCTCAAAAAAGAGCTGGAAAAGTATCACCTGCCCCTTATTACCCTACCGGCCCTCGTGCAAGCTCAACGTCCCGAAGAAGCTGTTATATACGGCTGTTATGAACTTGCAAAGCAGGAGTTCCCCCATGAAACAGCTCATAAATAAACTGCGCTTTGCATTTCCTCACCTTAAGTTTGTTGGTGGCACCCAGTTCTATTGGTCTCCTGAGTCAGGAGAAATTTTCTATAATAGCCGTGCAAATAGCGCTCATGCTCAGTGGTCATTGCTGCATGAGACCGGACATGCTCTGCTCGGGCATACATCATACAAAGCCGACTATGAGCTAGTCAGGCTCGAAGTTGCCGCGTGGGACCGAGCTAAACAGCTGGCCGCTCAGTTCTCTCTCTCAATTGACGAAGAACATATCCAGGACTGTCTGGATACATATAGAGACTGGCTCTATAAACGGAGTATCTGCCCTAATTGCGGGACACAGAGCTTGCAACAGGGAGACTATGTCCACTATCGTTGCTTTAATTGCCACAAAGTTTGGCGAGTTACCGCAAGCCGTTTTTGTCGCGCATACCGAAGACACAAGGATATTGATCAGAACATAGCACTCCACACCCTTGTTTAAATATAAATATCGGGAGACCGCTAGAGTCTCCCGATTACTGCCTTTTAAAGTTGAAGACCTTTAAAGTCCTTATGCAACTTTTTTGGTGCGTCGGCTAATGCGACCGCCCCGGGCGCCAGCTATGCGAGCAAGCTCGCGATTAGCATAGAAACCACCAGTACGACCAAGTTTGCCGCCTTTTGCACCAATCTTGGCATAAAAGTCTGCACCGTACTTAGCTTTGTTGGTAAGCGCTGCTGCCCTACCACCTGCCTTAGTCCCTGCCATATTATTTCTCCCTTATAGTTGATACGCTTTCGTGAAATAAAAAGGGCCCCGCAAAATTGCAGAACCCTCTCCATCTCCCGAAATTATTCTTATGATATCACGCTATTGTTTAGTAGTCAATAAGATATTAAAACTTACCAATAATTCACGCTGCTTTGTGCGTAGCTGTGCGTCTAGATATACTACCGCCCTTTGCGCCATAAAGCCTGGCCCGCTTTCGTCCCGCTTCGCCGGCACCGAAACCTCCAGTATGCCCTTTCTGGCCGCCAATACGGCCAATGCGGGCGTAAAAGTCAGCGCCATGTCGTTCCTTATTCTTCTGAGAAGCTAAACGCCCTCCTTTGGGTGTGCCTGCCATGGTGTCGTCTCCTTTACATATAGTACTTTAGCTGCTGGCGTGATATTTTTGAGTCCTCTGCAACACTATAATGATAATGCTTAAAGCTGAATCTTGTCTGTAAAAAATATTGCCAGAAAAAGCAAAGGCCACTCCGTAAAAAGAGTGGCCCTTACAAAACTTGGCACCGTGCTATTTTCCCAGGGGTGGACCCCAAGTATTGTAACCGCTCCGAGGCTTAACTGCTGTGTTCGGGATGGGAACAGGTGTTGCCCTCGGGCTATGGGCACCAAATGAGCGCTCCACTTGCGGGGCGCCGATTGGTGTCCATTTTTATGCACGGATGTTAAAGAGCTAAGCATTGACAAAAACTATGGTGATACGCACCAATAACTAGTCAATTGCCATCTCTGATTCTGAACTCTGCATAACACAGAGCGAATCAGAGATCGTAAAAAGTCAATGCCTCTATTAGTACGCTTCGACTACATATGTTGCCATACTTCCATCTTGCGCCTATCAACCTGATCGTCTTTCAGGGAGGTCATAGGGAAATCTAATCTTGAGGTTAGTTTCGCGCTTAATATGCTTTCAGCGCTTATCTATTCCGCACGATAGCTACTCAGCAATGCCCTTGGTAGGACAACTGATACACCAGCGGTGCGTTCAACCCGGTCCTCTCGTCACTTTATTCCTTTATTTCTAAAGGCGCAGACTATATCTTTACCCTTTTCATTCAAAAACGAAGTAGGGTAGCGGCGTATTGTGAAAGCCGTATATTTTCGCCCATTGGACGAATGAACTTCCACCCGATCTGCATTAGATCAAGTCGTTACGGGGTCAATTCCTTGAATGGAACGACTTCCCACGGTATTGCCTTTCAGAGGTCTTCGGTTCTCAAGTGAATTGTATTACATATGGACCAGTTGTAAACAATTCTTGAACCTAGACATGCGAAGGTTTCACCGTTATTAGCCGCATTGTCATTACGTATCTCTACGTAAAGTAGCAATTTTTTACTAGGGTCGAGTCCTCTCAAATTTCCTGACGTCCACAGCGGATATAAACCGAACTGTCTCACGCGTGTAATTCCATTATTACTAATGGCACGGACTATATCTTCACCCTTAACCAAAGTCTTACTAGTTAAGGGGCTGACGTATGAAATCTCGTGACGTTCACGATCATTCTCACCGTTCCACTCGCGGACTAAGCGAGTTTTCCGGATCAGTCTCTACGGGATCAAACCAGCATTACACTGGCGCTTACCCTCGGTATTGCCCTTTGAATCGTTCGGTTTGATTCAACTAGGGTTTCACCGATTTTAGTCAGTTTGCTCCTCCACATTACTGTGAAGTGACGCAATGATTTACGTTCTGAACCCAGCTCACGTACCTTTTTAACCGGCGAACAGCCGGACCCTTGGGACCTGCTTCAGCCCCAGGATAAGATGCACATTAATCTGCAGTTACCTGCAGTGTAGACTATACCATCACCCAGTTTTGTAACATCTGGGGGTTAGCGTGTTATAGCGAATATATATTGTTAACAATTATGTTAACGAGACGCTATCGACTCGTGGGTTAAGCGAGTCAGTCGTTACGGGGTCAAGCTATCTTATATTCCATCGAAGGGACAATATAGGGCCGCACTTTGTTACGAAGTACGTCCATAGATGAAGATGGAATATAAATTACAAAATATTTAGTCTGGCGATGAATGGTTGATTCTATACCAAGTTTCTTAAGACTTCGCTTAATTACGAGGTGGTCTCTGTAACTATAAGCCTAGGTATTTAACCTCATAGCGTTACAGTCATTACGACGATAGCCATCATCCATTAACCACACAGCTAAAATTCGTGGAGAAATTAAATCAGGTAAATACCTAGGAATTATTCTACGCCTAACCTTGTAGAAAAGAGTATAAAACTCATCCCACAAAGGTGAGGATATAGAACGAAGATTTACAGAGAAATATACTTTGTTAGTACGGGGGTCTAATCGTTCCCCGTAGCTCAACCTACATTGTGTTATTTGGCTTATTAAGCCGAACTTCCACTGAATATATTCTTCCTGTTTTAAGCTGTGGCCACAAACAAACCGTTTGTGTGAGCCATTTTGCTCTAAGTATCCATCCCCAAGTAAAGTTCCGATTAAGATTTCTCGCAGCTGACTTCCCACGGTATTGCCCATTACACACTATATTATCTACTAACAATTACAAGTGTGCAACTAGGGTTTCACCGTTATGAGCTAACTATTCCTCACTGGTTACCCAGCAAGAGGCCCTTATTTGAGCCGACATCGTACTGTTATCCATAATTTCGTATGGCGTAGACTATATCTTCATCCTGTCATCCGAACGTAGGCCTGTTAAAACCATATCCATAGATCTTTCTCGGACAGGAGGTGGCGTATTATCTTGGTTTAATTACCAAAATCTCGTTTTTCAACTCAGTCGTTACGGGGTCAATTCTGAAATTAATCAAAACGACTTCCCACGGTATTGCCCTCACCTCTATTACCTCACACAAGATGGTCGGGTTTCACCGTTATAAGCCACATTTTTGGTACAGAATTACTTCTGCAGCACCCCGATTTGTTAAGGTGCCAAACAGCGCCGTCTATGTGAACTATTGGGCGCTATAAGCCTGTTATCCCCGGCGTAACTTTTATCCGAAAGCGCTGCCGATACCACACTCTTGTACAAATATGTACGGACAGCGGAAAACTTACTCCAACTTTCGTTCCTGCTTGGGTTGTCGCCCTCACAGTCAAGCTAGCTTATGCGTATACACTATCACTACGATTTCCATCCGTAGTTAGCTAACCTTTGAACGCCTCCGATACTCTTTTGGCAAATTGTTAATACGCTAAATATTTAGCGCTCTCAAGTCATTTCTGCTTGAGTCTACATGTCGCCATGTAGATCAGACTATCTCTTCTCTGATTAACTCAGAGTCCGGCGTTTAGTCGTTGAGGATCCTCTTAATAAAAGAGTTTCCTGCTGATTGTCCGCACTGTTCAGATTTTCACTGCTATCCATGGATAACGAGTACTGTCAGATTCACGGATGTCCCAGCATATAGCCAGATACGCCCCCTGTTGGCCTCGGAGTGAAACCAACCTTAAGGCAACCGCCCCAGTTAAACTACCCACCAGACACGGTCCCAGAACCGGATAACGGTCCTGGTAAGAACAAGATCATAACAAGGGTGGTATTTCACTGGTGACTCCACCAAGGCTAGCGCCTCAGCTTCAAAGTCTCCCACCTATGCTACACATGTTATGACCCGGCTCAATGCCAAGCTGTAGTAAAGCTGCACGGGGTCTTTTCGTCCTGCTGCGGACAGACGGCATCTTTACCGTCAATGCACTTTCACCGAGCTCTTCGTCGAGACAGTACCCATATCATTACGCCATTCGTGCAGGTCAGAACTTCAATTTGTTAGCAATACGTTTCCGTATTGATCAGACTATCCATTCATCTCACTTCAATGATCTTTAGGAGCTCTGCCTTGGTATATTTACGCTTGCCAGATTCATTCATGGTATAAGCGCGATCGATTATAGCCGCTAGGTTATCTCTATTTAGATGCCTAGAAGCAGCAATCTCATCGCAAATCCATGAGAATGTAGCAAAATCGTTTAGCTTAGATGTTTGTAACGGATACTTCTTAAAGTGCGGGATAATACATTTACGTATTTCACCAATCGATCTAATTTCGTACTTGTACGTTTGATCATAGCGCGAAAAACGTATCGCACCACACCCGAAGTAGGATTTGGCTCTTTCGAGCACCGGAAGGCTGCGTTTATTCTGACCAATTGAAAAACTTGGACGTACTTCTATACCAGTTTTCAATTTGTGTCTCTTATTAAAAGAGACCGAAAAACAACCTTCTCCATCTACAAACCCTGTTAAATACCAGGCAAACTCCGTGGACATTGTTTTTTGTAAGTGAGAGCCAACGTGTTGTACATCTTGCTTCATGTACCTCTCCTTTCGGATCAGTCGTTACAGCTTCCCTAAATTGGGATTGCCACGGGATTACCTTGTCAAATTGACCATTTGACGAGGGCTTCCCCGTTATGAGTTGGTTTACTTACACCGTGTTGCCACGATCTTCAGGCAAGTTCTTTACCTGACAAGGAATTTCGCTTGAAGTCTTATCTACAACAATATCACTGTTGTAGACGTTCGATATTATCTATCGAACCTGCATGTCGCCATGCAGACGGGACTATATCTTCACTCACTAGTGCGAGTGTTCGGCGTGTAGTCTCTGAGGGTTCTCCTGAACGGAGTCTTCCCTGCTGATTGTCTCCCTAGTCCAACCGGTTGCCCGTTGGAATTCTGGAGAGTTTCCAGCATATAGCCGAATTTTCTTCTTAAAACCTCTACTAGAGGGAAACAAGAAGGGAGTCTTTCGCTCCACTAAGGCAGCACTTCCACCTTAGGACGGTTCCTGTATGTTAACTGCATGTCTCCATGCAGAGCGGACTATATCATCACTCACGTTAATGAGCGCCTGGCGTATAGTCTCTGAGGATTTCTCATAGTTATATAAGTTATATAACCGTAGAGATCTGTCCTGCTGATTGTCTCTATCTGACATTCTTCAAACCGCTCAGTTTATCTTTTCAGATTACTGTTTGGGTATGTCAGCTTAGCAAGAGTTTCCAGCATATAGCCAAGTTTTACAACTACTATGTCACTAATAGTTACCGCCGCCGTTCACCGGGGCTTCAGTTCGAAGCGTAAACCTCTTACCTTAACCTTCCGGCACCGGGCAGGCGTCAGCCCCTATACATCCACTTTCGTGTTAGCAGAGACCTATGTTTTTGGTAAACAGTTGCATGGGTTCTTTAGCTGCGGCCTCCATAAAGGAGGCAGGCCTTATTCCGAAGTTACGGCCGCTTGTTTGCCGAGTTCCTTGACGAAGAATCACTCGTACACCTTGGTCTTCTCGACCTGAGCACCTGTGTCGGTTTGCGGTACGGATAGTAATGAACATGTGCTTGAAAGCTTTTCTAGTCAGTACTTTCGCCAGAATCAAACCCCTAAAGGAGTTCTTTCATTCCCTCGCTTTTCTCGAGGTTAGACGGGTATAACCATGAACCCGCTCCGACTAATATACCGCGCACAGCTAACAAAACAACACTAGTACGGGAATATTAACCCGTTGTCCATCGCCTACGCTCATCCGCCTCGGCTTAGGACCGACTAACCCTGGGACGATTATCGTGGCCCAGGAAACCTTGCTCTTTCGGTGGGCAGGATTCTCACCTGCCTTATGGTTACTCATTCCAACATTCTCACTAGATAACGCTCCACGGAACCTCACGATTCCACTTCAACGCAGATATCTACGCTCCTCTACCACGCATGTACTAATGTACACACATCCATATCTTCGGTGCTATGCTTGAGCCCCGTTACATTTTCCGCGCAAGATCTCTTGACGAGTGAGCTGTTACGCACTCTTTAAATGAATGGCTGCTTCTAAGCCAACATCCTCGTTGTTTAAGAAATCTCACCTCGTTTCCCACTGAGCATAGACTTAGGGACCTTAGATGATGGTCTGGGCTGTTTCCCTTTTGAGCGACGAGCTTAGCCCCGCCGTTCTAACTGCCGTAGTTCCGCAATCAGTATTCGTAGTTTGTCAAGGGTGGGTAATCTTGCGACCCCCAGTCCGAAACAGAGCTCTACCCCTGATTGTTACCGTACGACGCTAGCCCTAAAGCTATTTCGAGGAGAACCAGCTATCTCCAGGTTCGATTGGCATTTCACCGCTAACCACAGGTCATCCGGGCATTTTGAAACATGCTGCGGTTCGGTCCTCCACACAGTTTTACCTGCGCTTCAACCTGCCCATGGTTAGGTCACCTGGTTTCGGGTCTATTTACTACTACTTGATGATCGGCCTAATTAAGCCTCGCTTTCACTACGCCTCCGACAAAAAGTCTTAAGCTCGCAGTAGTAAATAACTCGTTGGATCGTTCTACAAAAAGCACGCTGTCACCGGACAAGCCGGCTCCAACTCCTTGTACGCACACAATTTCAGGATCTATTTCACTCCCCTTCCGGGGTTCTTTTAACCTTTCCCTCACGGTACTTGTACACTATCGATCGTAAGATATATTTAGCCTTGGAGGGTGGACCCCCCAGATTCAGTCAGGGTTGCACGTGTCCCGACCTACTCGACCATATAGATGATAAAGTTGCATGCGTTTCACGTACCGGCCTATCACCGTCTATGGGGTAGCTTTCCAACTACTTCTGCTTGCCATGCAATTTCTTACTTTATGCTGATCGGTGGTAGCATCAGCTCCCTTTTGTAGTCGACCGAATGGATTGCTCCAATTCCGTTTCCTACAAAAGGTTATCTATAGGTCACAACCCCCTTTATGCATTCGTCTACCAACTTATCCATCTGGACAATTGCCAGATGAAAGCATAAAAGGTTTGGGCTGTTGCGCGTTCGCTCGCCACTACTAACGCAATCATTGATTATTTTCTCTTCCTCGAGGTACTAAGATGTTTCAGTTCCCCCGCTTACCGCTCTCCAACCCTATATATTCAGGTCGGCGCTGGCAGACATAACTCTGCCAAGGTTTCCCCATTCGGACATCTCCGGATCAAAACATAGTAGGCTGTTCCCCGGAGCTTATCGCAGCTCCTCACGTCCTTCATCGGTATCTTACGTCAAGGCATCCGTTGTGTGCGCTTGAGTAACTTTTTACGATTGAATAAACAAATCGGTGAAGATCTGTTTATCCAGTGCAATTGACTAGTTATTGGTAATTACCAATAGCCGTTTGTCTTATTGCTTATCTCTTTACATGCCAAATTTTTAAGGTTCCCGTAAACTCGCTTCGTGGTCCTAGAAAAATATCTCGATGCTAAAAAACATCCACCGACAGACCACTGATGGCTTGAGTTTACGTTCAGCTGTTCTTGGTCCATTTGCTGTCATCTCTTATGACCAGCCCGACCTAAACTCAAGCACTCGAACCATGATACCAAAATTAACAGAGGCGGTCAAGCGAAGCACGATGTTATACTTGCTACATTTTTACACCTAACATATTCACGCTTTACTATTCTCTAGTCGCTTGATCCGCTGAGAATGGTCTTTTATAGCTGAGCGTACAATGACATCATGTTGCTCCAAGGAAGTAATGCGTTGCTTGTGATTATCCGCCCGTTCTTTGAGTTCATGTTCACTCACCACTATCTCCAATATGGCGTCAACTTTGTCTCCCAATGTCTCCATTAGTATCCCCTGGTGGCGAAGTTCTTCTTTTGTAGCCATCTCACTTCTTACTGTTGCTATCTGCTCCTTTGTCTCGGTTCTTAAGGACTCTATCTGCTCCGTTGTCTCGGTTCTTAAGGACTCTATCTGCTCCTTTGTCTCGGTTCTTAAGGATGCTACGTCATCTTTAGTAGCCATCTTGTCAGCTATAACTGCGAGCTGGAGCGAGATAACGCCAAGTGTATCTTGATTGTCATGATCATCCATTACCATGAAGTCTCCACTTTCTCTGTTTACGTACTACTAGTGTACATTCTTTTTGTTAAATAATAGTTAAAAAGGACGATCCCACAACAGCCTTATTACCTAAGCTCACAGCTCTACTGAGCAATGAAGTAGTCGAACATGTAGGTGGTGTTCGGTTTGGGCGTACTATCCATATGTAGCTGGAAGCCCGTTAATGTCTTGCCCGTCGGGTACATGAACGAGGAGGCACTGACGCCATTATCTCCGCTGATCACGATATGGGGCGCAGCAGTATAACTCTTGCTAAATGCAATGTTCACCAGATCACCAGCCGTCAGGCCACTTGAGCCGGTAGTGATGCTTATTGTGCCGGTAGTATCGTCGCCACTTACGATAGCGGTGGCACTCGTGCCAGCGGCAGACTGAATGGTTGCGACCGGTTGTCCACCTGCGGTGATAATATGGCCGTCCACCGTAATGTTGCCATCAAATTGGGCAGAACCAGTAACCGTCAATGAAGCCAGAGAGGTTGAGCCAGTGACCGTTAGGCTACTGAGTGTCGCGGGACCAGAGACATTAAGGTTTGCGAAATCTCCTGTGCCGGTGACAGTCAAGTCGGTTAGCGTTGCATTGCCGCCGTTTTGTACATAATTTGTGGGGTCAGGGCCACCATAATAGCCGGGAGTGACTAAGACCAATACAGAGCCAGTGTCAGAGCTGCTGGTACCATTGAAGAATCCAAGAGCTTTACCGATAGTTGGACCAGCATGGTCGGCTTTCATGGCATAGCCGGAGGTTGATGAAGTAGTGAGGTAGTCACCAGGCACAATGGGGCCACCTTCACCTGTGACCTTTACGGGCACACGGCCGGCAACAGTCATAGGCTTAGCTTGAGAATCAATTCCGTTAGTTAACGCATTGAACGCTTGACCATAATGTGCATTGAGCATCTGGAACCCTGAGGTGCCGTTAGCTATAACACCTACTTCGGCAGGATCATACGGTGTGGTAGTCGTTGTAACTGCCTCTGTGTTATTCGGGTCAGCGATAACTACATCTTGAGCGACAACATTAGACGATGCATCAATGTACTCCGCCATGTCCGGAGTACCAGTGCTGAAGCCCCCGCTGGCGACACCAGTACCTTCAACGCCGAGAGCGTGGCTACAAGTTCCAATATCAATACAAACATATCCATTGTTCGTTATTCGTATACCAGCAGCGGAATTGGCCCAAGGAGCGATAACAAGATTTCCGGTATTCACGCTGCCACCAGAAAATATTAGGCCCATATCGCCACTTTGGGATATATTGTTATATCCCAAAGATCCTAGGTTAGGATAGAAGGAGATATTGTTTGAAGCAGAAGCACCAATCCGCATGATGCTACTGTTCATACCACTACTAGTGCCGATATTTAATACGCCATTACCCGACGAATCCTGAACCTGGAAGGCCGATGCGGAATTGCTTTGTATGGTTACTGTGGATTTAGACGAGTCTGCAGCGATGAGCGGAATGGGCGCGTAACCGCTGTACTGAATAGTCACCTGGCCATTGCCGGGATTGACACCATTAGTTGAGGTTCCACCGCTTGGCACTAATGCCGAGCCACCACCACCACCGGCACAGGCGGCGCCACCGCCACCACCGTAGTAGCCACCACCACCGCCGCCACCACCACCGCATGTGCCGGGACCGCTATAATTACCATTTCCAGCCTGTTCGTAAGAACCGTTGGCAAAATTACTGTAGCTGGAGCCACCGGCGGTCTGTGTACCGCCATACCCTATGTTGCTAGATTCATCGGCACTCGAACCGTTGCCACCAGTGGTTCCTCCACCGGTGCCACCAGTATCCACTCCCGGGCCACCGCCAGCGCCGCCGCCGCCGGCGGCAATAGCTAGCGGCGTTGTCCCGCTTTCTATCATCGAGTACCCACCACCACCACCGGCGGCATCAGTACCACTACCATTGCCCGAGCCGCCGCCGCCGTAACCAGCGGTTCCGCCGACGCCGGCGGCAGCATTACCCCCTGCGCCACCAGTTATAATAGTCAGCACTTCGCCGGGAGTGACGCTTATGGTACCGGTGGTCTTACCGCCCTCACCTCCGACATTGCCGCCGATAGCCGAACCTCCCTGCGCTCCATAAAGCGTAACGTCTATAGACGTTACGCCGCTTGGGACAGTGTAGGTTTGGGTACTGCCGGTGTAGTTGAAGGTCTGTGAATCAGGGGAAAATCCTGCTACGCCAATGTCTACCGTCTTGTTTACCGAGTTAACCACAGCCAGCGGTTCGTTTTCAGGATTAGCATTATATTGTATTGTTACCTGCCCGTTGCCGCTTTGGACGCCGGAGATCGTACTTCCACCGCTAGGCACTAATGCCGAGCCGCCGCCACCGGTGCCAACACCGCTAGCCGTAGCACAGTCGCCGCCGCCGCCGCCGTAGTAGCCACCACCACCACCGCCGCCGCTGTAACCCGCACCACTACCTCCAATACCGCCCTGATCCGCGGATCCAACCGTAGGATCTATCGTGTCACAAATGTTCCCAATAGTAACACTACCGCCAGCAGTCTGAGTGCCGCCGCCACCATTTCTACCAACACCAGAAGTGGTGCCACCCGTAAGGCCGCCGCCAACGGCACCAATATAAGCATACACAGTGGCACCACCACCGCCGCCGCCGGCAATTGCCAGGTAAGTACCGCCGGAAGTTTCTATGGCACTCATGCCACCACCGCCACCACTGGTCGAATAGCCGGTACCGCTCGCACCGGTGCCGCCGCCGCCGCCGTAACCGCCAGCAGCGCTTGTCCCAGCACCTCCACCATTGGCCCCCTGGCCACCGGCTATAATAGTCAACACCTCGCCGGGAGTGACGCTTATGGTACCGGTGGTTTCGCCGCCAGCTCCTCCTGCTCCTCCGCCATAGCCAGTGCCTCCCTGCGCTCCGTAAAGCGTAACGTCTATAGAAGTTACGCCGCTTGGAACAGTGAAGGTTTGGGTACTGCCGGTGTAGTTGAAGGTTTGACTACCTAAAGTGACATAAAGAGTTGACGAGCCCACATTCACTACTTGACTCGCGGTGTCTACTCCTAATAACGTTGTTGTGCCGGCCGCATTTTGCACCTGGAAGGCGTTAGTGGAGTTTGCCTGAACTACCGCATTGCCTGCGACATCCAGTGTTGCGCTCGGTGTAGCCGTATCAATACCAACCTGAGAGTTTGCAGCACAGTTATTGACTCCACTCACACAACCGATAGAGATGGCATTGCTTTGGTTGACCACAGTATCAGTGCCGATAGCGGTAGCATTTTGCAAGTTACCAGACCCTACATCAGCCTGGTAACCGAGCGCACTGTTATAGCTTCCAGTGGTATTTGTCTGTAGCGCACTTTCACCAACTGCAACATTATATGCACCACTCGTGTTGCTAACCAGTGACTGCAAGCCTATGCCAGTGTTGTCTGTGCCGTTAATATTGTTCGTCAGAGACTGGTAGCCAAGCGCTACGTTGTTTGAGCCTGTGGTGCTATTGTATAGCGACCACTCACCAACAGCTACGTTGTTTGAGCCAGTCGTGTTGCCCTGTAAACCGCTAATGCCCACGTTAAAGCTACCAGTTGTAGTACCGCTGCTACCGAGCAACACATTATCATTACCAGTAGTAATAGTGCCGCCTGAGTAGTTACCGATACCAATATCACCAGTGCCTGTCGTGAGGCTAGCGAGGGCGCCTGCACCTAACGCACTGTCACTGGATCCGGTAGTGTTACCTTGCAGCGCTGATTGGCCAACAGCAGTATTAAAGGCGCCAATAGTGTTATTGCTAAGCGAGTTCTCGCCCAGTGCAGTATTGTCTACTCCTGAGGTATTATACTGTAACGACTCATAACCAACGCCAGTGTTGTTTGCGCCGGAAGTATTATCCTGCAAAGCCGTGTTTCCTAATGCGGTATTAGCTGAACCGCTTGTTGTATATTGCAGCGCGTTAGTACCCAGGGCCGTGTTATTTGTTCCCGAGACAATAGATTGACCGGCACCAATGCCAATCAATACAGTGTTGTAGTCTGAGCTTGCCTGAACAGCGAGGCTTGTACTCCCAGAAGTATTATTAACGACCAATGCAGGTGCAGTATTTTGAGTTAACTGCTGTACTGATACGCCGGTGATGGTGCCGCTGAAGGTATTGCTCGGAACAAACGCGAGATTAGCGGTGCTGCTAGCCGTAATAACGATATCGTCGGTGAAATTATTGCCCGCAGAGTTACTATCAAAGCTGTAGTAAGCTACTGACTGTCCCCCCATAGTCACTGACAATGAAGAGCCCGCATTTGGATTATTAACTGTATAGACAACTTCGTACCTGTCACCGCTAACAATTGAGAGCGCTGGGGTCGGGCTTAAGGTCGTTGAGCCCCCGCCATTAGTGTGAGTGGCGGTGGCCGAGCTCCCAGTACCGCTGATTGATGTCCAGCCCGTAGTAGCTGGGAAGCTCTCGCTACTACTCATAAGTTGAGTGCCTAGAGTAGCGCTGTCCGTACCAGATTGCACCGTAAGCACCGCACTTGGGGTACTTGTACCAATACCTACTTTAGTAGTAGCCGTACACCCATTAGTACCATTGATACAACCGAGGACTAAGGCATTACTCTCATTCACTACAGAATTAGTACCTATGGCAGTAGCGTTCTGGAGCTGGGTGGCGCTACCGGGGCCCGATTCGTAGCCGAGGAAGGTGTTGTTGGAGCCGGTGGTATTGGCGTTAGCGGAGACAGTAGTATAACCAGCCTCGTAGCCGAGAGCAGCGTTATTGTAGCCGGTGGTGTTGGAGTAAAGGGCGGCGTTGCCGAGAACAGCGTTATTGTAGCCGGTGGTGTTGGAGTAAAGGGCGTTGGTGCCGAGAGCAGCGTTATCGTTGCCGGTGGTGTTGGACTGGAGGGCATTGGCGCCGGTAGCGGTGTTATAGATGCCGGTGGTGTTGGACTGGAGGGCATTGGCGCCGGTAGCGGTGTTATAGATGCCGGTGGTGTTGGAGTATAGGGCGTTGGTGCCGAGAGCAGCGTTATCGAAGGCAGTGGTGTTGGATTGGAGGGCTTGAAAACCGAGGGCGGTGTTATAGTAGCCGGTGGTGTTGACCCAGAGATCCTGGAAACCAATAGCGGTGTTATTACTACCAGTAGTGTTAGATCCTAAGCTCCTAACACCTAGAGCAATGTTGCTCGAGCCGGTGGTGTTGCCTTGTAGAGCATAGTCTCCAACTGCAAGGTTACGAATACCTGTGGTGGTGGACTGCAGATCCGCGACGCCAAGACCCATATTGTCAGTGGGCCAAGCAGTGTTTATGGAAAAAATCCTTTGCCCATTGACCTGTAGGTTGGCGCCAGTGGTGTTGAAGCTAGTGGCCGCGGCACCCAGGGAGCCGTCAGCAGTGTTGTCGGTGTAGGTCGTGGTGGTGTTGTCGCTAAGGGTGGCGACGTAGTAGAACGGGCCGCCGCTTCCGCCGCCGGCAACGGTTCGGTAAATCTTGCGGGCGGTGACGGCGGGGTCGGAGCTCACCGGGATGTTGGTCAGGTTGACCTGCTGGTTGGCGGGACTGACGGCGGCGCTGGCGGTACCGTAGTTAGTCTCCCCTGCCGGGGTGACATAGGTTATGGCGTAGTAGTAGGTACCGTTCAGGTTACCGGCTGTAGCATTGACAGCCACAGTGGGGGCACCCGGAGCCGTGACCTGGGCCAGGTTGAAACCACCAGTGACTGTTACCCCATTATTGGTGGTATCCGTGTTGAGGATGGTGGCCCCGTTGGCGTTTTGGATCTGGAAGGCGGTGGTGGAATTTACAAGGGATTTACTCAGGAATGAGCCGTTCACAGCGACAGCATTAGCTGACGTGTTAACATTTAAGAGATTTGCGCCGTATGAACCCCTAACGTCCAAGGAGCCGTTGCTAAGTATGGTGGTAGCATTTGTGTTGCTATAAGTTCCTAGATATAGAGAGCCAGTAAAGCCAGTAATCGCAGCGTCGCCGTTGCTTTTATCGGAGAAATCCAAATTATGACTCCCGTCGGCCGAAAGTACTAGTTGATTTGTGGCACTAGAAAGAACTTGCAACGGAGATGAGGGCGTAGTCGTACCAATACCGACGTACCCAGTAGAGCCTTGAACGGTGATTGGCACTTTACCATTGGTAGCGTCGCGTAGACAAAGATTACCCGAACCACACGTGCCGCCACCACTACCCGACACCAGAAGGCTATAGTTCTGGCCACCCGAGTCCGTGTTATCTATGGCTATTCCATTGTCAGCGGTTGTAGCAAAGCTAACGTCCAGCGCATGAAGTGGGCTGGACGTGCCAATGCCAACGCTACCATTGGCAGTAAAGCTTTCCAGCACAGTGCCACTTGCGCTCTTAAGATCCAGCAAATCAGCAGTCTGGTTGGTGGCACCCTGTATAATCGCACCTATGCTGGAAGCGGATGCGCTCTGTATATTGAAGTTGGCGGTTTGGGTAGTTGTGCCGTTTAGAATGTAGTTGCCGCTCCCCGCGCCGCTTCCGCAGGAGCTCAAGAGTTCTGTGGTTGTACTATAGCACAGGGCATCATTGCCATTAGAGCCCAGGCTAGACAGGCTAATGGTGCCACCTACCTGAAGTGTTGCCCCGCTACTTGAGGGAGCGACTGCAACACCCAGTTTAGTGTTGGCAGTATCTGCTACTAATAGGTTGGAGGTACCAGCAGCGTTTTGGATCTGGAAGGCGGTGGTGGAGTTGCTTGTGTTTTGAATAGTCAATGGCGAATTTACAACACC
The DNA here is from genome assembly GCA_027314885.1 of Candidatus Saccharimonadota bacterium. Taxonomy (GTDB): domain Bacteria; phylum Patescibacteriota; class Saccharimonadia; order Saccharimonadales; family UBA4665; genus JAJZAF01. The sequence continues at coordinate 26,507 of DAHUZY010000006.1, forward strand.
GTTTAGTTGTATAGCTCCACCCGGATTAAAGGCGGTGGCCGTAGACCCAGCCTGCAGCTGCACACCATCAATATAGAACGTCTCAGCAGTGGTGCCCGTCTTCTTTATATATATATTGCTGCCCGAAATAGTGGCACCAGTAGTGAATGTACAGGTCAATCTAGTCCAGGTGGTCGTGAGGGTCTGACCAGTTAAGCAATCTATATCCGTACCGTTTTGCTCTTGTCGGCCAATATTAATGTCTGTAACAGTACCGCTCGCGACTTTTGCATACATGCTCAGGGAGTATTGGGTGGAAGGAGCAAGGGTGTAACTATACTGTGCCCCGTCGTTAGCAGCTGTGGTAGTAGCAATCACTAGTGAGTGAGCGCCCTGCCAAGCCTGAGTATTTGTCTGAGAAATAGTGCTTGAGCCTTTCGCTGCCCAACCTGTAGTTCCTGCACCCTCGAAGTCACCGTTAGTTATTAGGTTGGATGTAGTGGAGGTATCGACGTTCAATATGGAGGCAGAGCTAGCGTTTTGTACCTGGAAGGCGGAGGTAGAGTTGGTGGTAGTTTTAATCCTTTCACCAGATGCGCCCTGAACGTCCAAGTTATAGCTTGGGCTACTCGTACCAATACCTACGTTACCGTTAAAGTAGGCCACCCCCCCAGTAGGCGAGGTTGACGAGCCGACCGACAGGTTACCGTTTGCATCAAACTTTGAAAGAACTGTTCCAGAGGAATTCTGGAGTTGAAGGAGATCCCCTGTCTGACCTGACGCTCCTTCGACAACAATACCTGTATTAGAAGCTAAGGCAAGAGCGATCTGCTCCCCACCGATGTAATTAAGAAATGCTACGTTACCCAAACTATTACCTGTAGGCGTAGATGCATGTAGTGCTATATCGCCATAGGCCGGCGAAAGTGATAGCGAGTAGCAATTTTGAGAACTATTAAATACCGGGGAACCATTACATCCGTTTGCAAAAATGTCATACTGATTTAAGCCCTGGTTAGTAAAGAAAGTACCTGAGGTACCGTTCACTTGTTGCATAAAGTTGCTATCGCCCTGGAGATTCAAGTCTCCGCTCGCCGTAAAATTAGCCACCACCGTACCACTTGAGCTCTTAAGATCAAGCAAATCTGCTGTTTGGGAGGCGGCACCTTGTATGACTGCGCCCACGCTACCAGCAGAGGCGCTCTGGATATTAAAGTTACCAGTCTGGGCAGAAGTACCGTTAACTATATACCCGCCATTGGCACCACCGCCATTACAGTTGCTGGAGGAGAGGCAGATGGTGCCAGAGGCGTTAGGGATAGTTATGGTTTGGTTGGCACTCAGAGTGGTAACGTTGAGAGTAGCAACATATCCCGAATTAGCATAATAGAGTGCACCAGAAGCATTGAAACCTGAAAGTGTGGCGCCACTTGAGCTCACTAAATCAAGAAGGTCGGCAGTTTGGCTAGCAGCCCCTTGAATGGTCGCTCCAACATCACTCGCACTTGCAGATTGAATATTGAAATTAGCAGTCTGAGTGGAGGTACCGTTGAAGATGTAGTTACCGGATCCTGCGCAGTTACCCCAAGCTGGAGCAGCACCAACACCACCACTTACAAGACATGACCCCGCAGTTACATCACCTAGAGTCGCTAGCGTTGATGAGTTAGAGGCGTATAGCAGATCACCCGCGGTATAGCTACTTAAACCCGTACCGCCCCGGGCGACACTGAGGGTACCGGCCCAGGAGAGAGTTAAGGTATTAGCACTAATGGTGCCCTGGA
>DAHUZY010000006.1:28367-36431 GCA_027314885.1 Candidatus Saccharimonadota bacterium
GGCCGGCAGTAGTCTGGTCTATGTTAAAGGTAGTAGCAACATCAACGGTGGAGGCAGCAGTCCCGATGCTGCCGCCCGTGGAGAGGTCAGCAATATCTTTGGCGGTATTTAAGGTGGAGGATGCATTGGTGAAGGTATACCCGGTACCGACGCTTAAGCCGCCATTGGCACTGACCAGGCCGCTGAAGGTCGGGTTGTTAATGACAGTGAGGCCGTTGCAGGCTCCGCCACTGCCCAGGATAATGCTGTTACCTCCCCCGGTAAGATTGCCGGTGCCGGAAGGGCACACCAGGGTGGTGCTGCCCTGAACAGCCGTATTGATACTACTGCCATAACTAACGCTCAAAGTCGGAGTAGAGCCAGCACCACTATTGCCTGTAGAGGTCAGGCCAGTCAAAGTACCCAAACTAGTCACGTAGTTGCCTGTAGTATCAACCCCCAACACTACAGGACCAGTAGACAGTACGCCCGATGCGTTCGTATGGACAACACCTGTGCTGTTTAGACTGGAGAATGTAACCGTACCGGTGGCAGTAAGGTCGCCAGCTTGGTTTACACTCAGTTCGCTAGTACCGTTTTGTTCTAGATTGAGGAGATTACCACTGAAACCACTCGCAGCGTCAACGATAGCATTACCGGCTATTGTGAGTGTAGTACTGCTTTGGCTCAAGATAGAGTCATTGATGGTATTAGAGCCGGTGAAAACCGCCAAAGTACCAGCGGTACCACCGGGAGAGGAAACACCTCCTCCGCTGCCACCGCTACAATTATCGAGCTGTTCAAGACAAATGGTGTCTGACGTACCGCTGTTGATAGATGGCAGGATATAAGTAGCGTTGCCGGAACCTGAAGGAGCTGCTGCCTGCAAGATGCCTAGATTTGCATTTGAGGCATTCGCTAGCTCAAGATTGCCGGTAGTGGTTCCTGCCGTACCAGATGTAAGATTGCCGCTACTAATATTCGCCGCTCCGGCAGCTGTTATGTTACCGTGTGAGTCAACGGTAAAATTACCACTTTGAACTGTTAGCGTACCGGTGACTGAGACACTACCGCTCGCATTGACGGTATTGACCGCTAAACTCCCCTGAATGGAAGCATTGTTGTTGACAGTCAAGGCAGTGCCATTACCAGCAAAAGTGTTGCTGCCAGTGAAGGTCTGGGTAACGGCATTCAAGTAAGCAACGTTGGATAGCGTACCGACGCTATTGATGCTAGTACCGTTCAATTCGATTGCCGCCCCGCTACCAGTTGCGTTAACTGAATTGCTCGTTATGGTACCCGAAGCAGTTACATTACCGCTATTGGATACAACAAAAACGTCCCTGCCATTCCCCTGCAGTTCAACCAAATTGCCACCACCTGTATTGTTAATAAACACCGAGCTTCCTGCACCCGCATCTACCTGGGCTACTCCCGGTTGCAACAACACCGCCGAACCTGCACCGGAAGCGCACGTCACACTGTTTGTGCAGATTGTCTGGTTAAGAGCTCCGCTTGTCGGAAAAGTGAAATTACGCCCGTTGGCTGTAAAAGTCAAACTGCTATTACCTGCCGTAATGGAAGTCGTCCCTAGGCTACCGCTGACATTGAGCGCGCCAGAAATGTTAATCGCTGCACCGCTTTGATCAATAATTGAGCCGCCGATAGATTGAGAACCGGTAATAAGAGCCACCTGACCGGTAGCTCCGCTATTTGTAATCTCCTTGCCCAGAGTTTGGATGACTGCTGTAGATAACGATAACTGGCCGCCAGCAACCTGCAGGCCATTACCAAGACCGACGACCCCGCTTGACCCACCTATGCTGGTAACATGCGTCTGGGGCGCCAGACTAACAAACTGCGAGCCGTTAAAGTAATACGGCTGGTTTGTGGATTGATCGAAATATATCTGGCCGGCAACCGGGCTACTTGGTACTCCGGTTGGGGTCAAAATCAGAGTATTACTGACCTTCAGCTGTCCGTTCACTGCTAGATGAGCTGCTTGACCAATTTGCAGTTGCTGGTTAGCCTTCACCGAACCGAGCGGCAAGGTGCTAACTGAGTAGTTATTTGTCGGTGAGGAGCTATTCAGCCGGGATTTTGCTGGAGGTTTTGCGAATAGCATCCCAGCCAAACCGATAAGGACGATAGCGATCACTGAGATACCGGCAATGCGAAGCGCAAGTTTGTTGTAACGGAAAAGCGCCAATGAGCCCGTTGGCGTAAGCACCTCTTCCTCAGGAGAAAGAGGTGGCACAGGTGCTGATTCTTGAGGTGGCACCATTTCCTCAGAAGAAAGAAGTGGCACAGGTGCTGATTCTTGAGGTGGCACCGTTGACTCAAGTGTTGTGCCGACTAATGGCGCCTCGGTCTCTGGACTAGCAGAGATAACTGATGCCTCAGGCGTGAAAGGCGGAATAGGGGCCGCGGACGGGGGCAACGATAAGTTAGCCACTATTCTCTCTGGTTCCTGACCTTGCTGAACCGGTGGTAATTCAAGCGAATCCCCTTCTTGGGGAGGTTCTCCTACAGAAGTCGGCTTCACTTCGGGCTCCAGGCTGTCAGCGGCAGGTTCCATGTCTCAATGTAACGCTTTTTTTATCTTGTTATTTAGTGCTTTTGGGTATTATGAACCGTAATTTTATTGTATACCCCATATTGACGGGGTTCAAGCAAAGCGAATAAAAAATTAGTGCAACCGCCCTACTTATCCACAGGAATGTTACTACTTAAGCAAGAAGAAGATAATCAAGCCCGCCAGAGACGCCGTCAGTATAGCAAGACCTATAACAGAGGCTAGCGTACGAAATATAGTGTATTTCGCAAGCGGATTGCGGCCAACAGAGATTATACTCCCGAAGACTGACGCGTAAGTAGAGACCGCAAGGGCTAAGATGGCAATGAAAGCGATCGCTATACCCATGACTACCCTGAGAGTTGAGACCGTATTACCCGTAATTGCTTTGGCAAGACGCTGTAGGCCGGTGAGATTGGTATTGTTCGACACATTACCGTTACTAGAGCCGATAGCGATACCAACACGTACAAAACCTATGTGTATAATTGTTTTTTTGCCATTTCTACCCTTGATCCTCTGACTGGTTGCACCGGGTGAGTGGGAGCTAAATGCCGTCTCTGCAAGACCGATGGTTTGAAAACCAGGCAATGCTTTCATACCGAGACCGTTAAAGGGTGAAACAGATATCGCATCACCGACGTTAACATTGCCATTGAGCGTGCTGACAAGCACGTTTGCGCTCCCAGAGGTAGCGATCTGAACACTATTTGGTTGACTACTCGGGTCAACTGCGAGTAGCGACTGGTTATTGGCTACTGCAATCCCAAGCAGCAGTTGCCCGTTAGAGGTATTAGCCGGTTGTACACAATTCGAACAACGGGGGTCAATGCTCACAATACTGCCATCTGTAATTTTCGATGTAGTCGTGTAGGCATGGGAGATGCTCGCCGAAGAGCTCGCATTGGATTTTTGTACCCACAAAACCACTATGGCTAAGCCAATTGCCACAGCAAACACACATACGCAGCGTTTGTTACGCATTACGCTAAAGATTATATCTTTTTTGTGAAGTGTTAGCCACCGGACTGACAGACCCCGTCCAACCGGTAAATTTCATGAACAAATAGTGTTCACCAGCCTTTACGCCACTCATAACAGATATAAAAAGGCGGTTAGTGAAGTATCCGATACAACACTATTAATGAATTTATGAATATATATTTTTTTATATTACCTTTGCCTTCAAGACTATTATCCTGAAATCATGGAGTCGAAGGACATTATGGCTGTATATAAAAATTGGCATATATTGCCGAGGGTGGTGCAGGCTCATGACTGCCGGATCGGCTTTGAGCAGTTTCCATAAAAGGAATTGTTGGCGATACTACTTTTTTAGTGCTGATTACAGGAACTCATAAATACATTTTTGGTGGAGACACAGGGACTCGAACCCTGGACCCCCTGCTTGCAAAGCAGGTGCTCTAGCCAACTGAGCTATGTCCCCTTCTCTTTAGACTGGGTCAATTCTACCAAAAACCATGGGGCGAGGTCTACCCTTTTGAGCAAGTCGGACTAATAAAGTAGAAATACGATGATTGCGCCGGAGATAAGCAAAGTAAGGATCGCCATCCCCAAGACTATTCCCAAAGTATGTATAATTGAGTTCTTTGCTAAAGGATTACGTCCAATAGCAAGAATACTCCCATAAATTGAGGAGTACACTAAAATTGCCAGCACAAAGAGCGCCACACCTGCCACTACTAAACTAATAACTATGTGCAGCGTTGGCACAACTCTCCCCGTTAGTCTCTCAACAAACTTCTGTAGCCCATTAATACCAGATGTATTTGTTGTATCAGTATTGATTGCAATGTTGATACTTATGTAGCCGACAGATAGCTTTTCCTTTTGCCCGTGCTTATTCGTAACGGAGCGAATTGTCGCTCCAGGAGAATGGGCATTAAAGGCCGTCTGAGCTACACCAATGACCTGTATTCCTGGCGAGGCTCTCATACCAAGACCACCAAAGGGTGATACGGATATCAAGTCACCGACCTTAATATTACCGTTGAGCGTGCTAACGAGCGTATTGACGCTGCCACTGGTGGCAACTTGTACCAATCCAGGTGCCTCGTCAACGGCAAGCAACGATTGATTACTTGCGACCGCTACTCCGAGCAAGAACCCACCGTTGTCGGTATTAGCAGGCTGTACATAATTCGAATGTCTAGAATCAAGGCTCACAAGACTACCGTTCGAGATTTGTCCTGTGGAATGGTAAGCGTGAGAAATATTTGCCGATGCAGCTTGCACAGAAACGAGTGGGAATATAACAAATTGGGCCATCACTACAAAAGCCAATATAGCCCTAGCTCCGATACGCTTATGCATACGATTTTGATTATATCATTAACCTTGTTTACTATATGTATTCAATATACGGTTAATAAATAAGTAACAGATATGAAAAGCATGCATCGTTGTAAAGTGAACATTAATAATATGTACATTTTTGCGCCCCGACTCCATGCCTACCGCTTGCTCTCTCTTCACTCCACTAAAGACTATCTGAAAAGGAGCTCAATTAGTTTCAGTCTGAAATTAGGACAGTGTACTTGGTAAACAAGGCTTTAATCCTTCATAGCACGTTTGAAATAGTTCAACGTAAAGGTGTGCTGGGCGCAGTCGGCATTGATATGGAAGTTAATATCGAAAACAATAGTAATCGAAACAACATAGGCCTCAACTGCACTTATATTAATGGCACCGGTAATGAGATAGCTGAGTACAGCACTGCATGTATGCTTTGCCCTAACGTGATTACACAAAGAGCCCTTGATGTACGCGAGCCAGTACCTGTTACCGGGGGCATCTGACGATTAGGAGCCACGGGGGCAGTTTGTCTAAAATCACTTTTTTCGTTAAAATACTTCGGTACTTCAACGTTTCATTAAATAGTACGTCGTACTATTTGGGGCTGTAGCTCAGCTGGTTAGAGCGCGTCACTGATAATGACGAGGTCAGAGGTTCGAGTCCTCTCAGCCCCACCACTTTTATAAAGACACATTATTGCTAATTTTCCAAACGCCCTTTTCGCGAAAAGCCGGAATAGTCTGACGTCGGGCTGCATTTAACACTGTATTTACTGACAAACTTTTCAAGCTCGCATAATCTACAAGCTTCACAATTTCTTCGCCTTTCAAATAGGCCAGGCGTTTATGCAGCGACTCAATCAGAGCTAAAGCTAATAAGCGGTCAAAAAGCTTGGCAGTTCTGTCGGCTTGATATTCTCTAAAAGATGGATAGTATAAAACGCGCTTACCTTTATTACGAATAATCACTGGAGGGTAGCCCTGTTGCTGTAGCTGAAGATTTATTAAAACTCGTCCAATACGGCCATTACCATCAATAAAAGGGTGAATTCGTTCGAACTCTAAGTGAAAGTGCGAGATACGCTCTAGGAAATATTGATCATGTGTACTTGCGTAACTAGTTAGTAGGTTAGTTAGGAGCTGGTCTACATGTTCTGGCGCAGGAGCAATATGAGTTCCAACTCGAACATACTCGTTTGGTTCGCGAAAACGTCCAGCAATTTTATCATTGATACCACCAATTAGCATCTTATGAAGTAAAAGGATATTTTCTGTATTAAGCTCAACTGCTTTTTTGTTACGTATATACTCAGATACTCGTGCGAGATTTTTGGCCTCAAACAGTTCACGCACGCTAACATTACGCGCTACTTCCAACTCCAGCAATATACGTTCAGTCTCTTTTAGGGTTAGCGTGGAGTTCTCTATGGCATTTGAGTTATATACAAGCTCAGGTAATTCAGTCTCATCAAGTATAACCAGCAAAGATTCTTTACCAATCTTCAGTCGCTCATACACCTGCTTTAGCTGCTTAATCTTAAGGCGCGTGGTAGCGTTAATCATAGTTTTCAGTATAGTAAAATAACGTATTTAAGTCAATAAAACGTTAATATTTTATAAATATACACCAAATTAACGATTTTATAATTTAAAAACTACTCGTAACCGTTGCGGTTTGCTGCCATCACATTTATTCCAATTGTCACCAGACGATCACTCAATATTTGGATATCCTTAAAAACGCAGTTCCAGTTTTCCCTGTGATGGTCCTCCATACTGCTTATGGCTAACTCTTGGTTGGCGTTTTGTTATATCATTGTGTCGTGGGATATTTGAGAAACGTATTCACATATCAAACTACTTCTCAGAGTGGTTTCTTTTTAGGCAATGTTAAGTTTACTAGCTTTGTTGCTTTCTTTATAAGTGGTTTTTTGACAATATCGGCCGGATACATCGCTCCCGAACAAGTTAATAACACTAAATACTGCGATTTTATTAATGCGACATCGACTAGTACTAGCGAGCATTGTCTACCTGCTACAGCCACCAAATACGGCTTACCCATAAGGGGTCAGAGGATAAATTATAGCGTCCAAGGGTTGGGGCAAATTAACGACAACATAAATGAGGGCGTTTTCTTACTAAACTTCCTCGTTTTCTTTATAGCCATACTCGTTCTATTTAGATTACTAGCTAGGATTTTATAGGATCATACTCACTCAACTTCGATGATTTTCTTGCATCACATTCGTGTTGCATTTATAGCACATTTTTGCTAGTATCTAAGTAAGACCTTCGGCCCGTAGTTTCTAGGCTACAACGCGGAAGGCCTTTTTATTTGCGCTTGCCTTTTGGGAAGACGGACATAAAATCTTTACGTCCTGTACGCTTATTTTCCTTAACTTGTACATAGAATTGCTCCCCGTCTTTGGTTTCACCCAGAAAACGATGGAGCAGCACATTCAAGTCATCGGCGTTAAATATTGTGTCTGGTGCTTGTTTTGTGTGTCGCAGCAAATCAATCGCACAAATATACAGCTTTAACCTGCTTGTTCTGTCACCTCTGTGTTTTTGGGCCAAATGTTCCCAGAATAATGATAAGAATACCTTATCCTTTGAAAAATACGCCGACCGAACATAAGGTTGGCGCTTAGTAAGCTTTTTGATGCGCTGAAACTCGGCCCGTGCAACTGGCGCAAGTTCATCATAAGAGCTACCTGACAGTTTGCCGTACTTTGATTTATAGATATTCATGCCACTATTTTAGCAATGAAACGGCTTTTATCACCTCCGGTTTCGGTTGCTACAGCATTCACGATGGCCCACCAGAAGTCTTCATTTTCATCTCTTACTAACACGAGCTGGTTGAAAATAAAGCAATATCTCAGTAGCAATCCTTAGCGATACCCTTAACAAGAATGTCCAGATGTCTAGATATAAACCCCTGCGATATGGTTAGCATTATTCCATCTGCCTGCGAACGTATGGCACTCATTGCTCGATCCCTCAACTAAAATCTGCTGCCTGCCTAGCATGTGATCGCCAATAATAGTTTTATGTAGCGCCCTTATGTCTTCATGCATCAATGAGCTTAGGGTCATAAGAAATGGTGCTTCAGAGGCTACCGGCAATTTCGTGTTGGTTTTGGTCTCTCGGTTCTAGAATAAAGATACCATTCAACTAGTCTTCTTTGGT
>DAHUZY010000007.1:0-27609 GCA_027314885.1 Candidatus Saccharimonadota bacterium
AAATCATTTTCAATTCCAATCGGTACAGTCATGGCCTCCACGCCATCTCTTACATCTTCACCATAGCCTTGGTAGATCTGATCTAAAAGTTGTTGGTGGTAAACTGCCCGCTCATCTAGATCTTTAATCTCTTTAATCGTATCCTCAACGTAGTCATGAAGCAGAGCAACAGTTGCTAAATTAGATAGGTACTCGCCCGGGGGCAGCTGTTTGCTGTTCTCCCAGACAGTACCGCTTTGAATAGCCATCATTACGGCCCCAAGCGCGACCGGTAAAAGATGGCCCTCAAACACGGTTGTTTTGCCGTCTCGGCGAAGCGCCCGTGCGGAGGGTGTGTTTTTAATAAAGTTAAGTGCAGTTAAAATATTCTTATCGTCTTTAAGACTTTGGTCAAGCTGGCCGATTGCATCAGTAAACTGTTCCTCAGTTACACGAATTGGAGGCAACACTACTATCTCTTCTTCAGGTATTTTTAGCTTACTTATTAATTTGTATGCCACACCTTCTATGCCCTTCGGCACCAAAATCTTACCGCCATCGTCTACTGCCATGGGTGTGAACAGATTTCTAAAGACAAATGGAACATCTTCCGGCAATACATCACTAATGTAATCAGCAATGGGTGTGATCGCAGTACCGGGTGGCAGGTCGTGTTCAGCCCGACCCCGCTTTGCCATAATATTCTCATGACGATCGCCAAACTTATGGTTTACATCGTTTGACCCACCATGCATCTTCTGCTCATAGTCTTCAGCAGTCAAAAGTTGGATTTCAAACGGCACTTTATAGTCCTCCCCAGGAGGTGAGTAAAAGAAAGTTACGTTCACTGCCTTATAGTTATTTACCTTATTTTTAACATCTAAATAGTGATCGCCCTTCGGGTGGCCGACAGATATTGATGGCTGCTTTGACAGATCAATCGCTATATCATGGGCAATCATGTTTAATGCTACGACTGACGTTAGGCCTCGTGCAACATACGCGAATCCAATACCATCCGGTACCTGTTCGGCGTCCCTATATGACTCCAGCGCCAGTTTCACCCTCATTGAGCCCTCGCCCTTCAACCGAGCCGCCACTTGCGACAACGTCCCTGCATATCCTTCCTCGAGCGCACGCTGTACATTTGTAGCTACTTCGGTAAAATGTGCCTCTGATTGCTCGCGTTGCAACTTCGCACGGCCGTGCGGGTCATCATAGAGCCATTTCAGAGCGCAATCACGAAGCTCCCACGCCTCATCGGTATAGCCAAATTTCATAAGTTGAGGGAAATAGAACGTGAGCGCCTCATTAGTGTCCCTAAAAGGCGCATCGGAATGAGCAGGAGGATGCTCAATAAGATCAATGGTTTCCTTTGCTTTTATGACCAGGCCGTAGCCGTTTCGGCGGACGTAAGCCTTATCTATCTGGTCAGGTCGGGGTTGGATTAGGTGCCGGCCATACAGCTGAACAATCTTCTTGATCCTATCGTTATCTACAACATCAAGCATCTCACTTTTGTCAACCAAAGCCCGTAAGATTGTGCCGTCATGGGCGGGAATATTACCAAGCGCGATTTGGTCATTGACGACCGCCTTAGCTTCTGTACGCCAGACATTGCGTCCGTTAGACTCCCACTTAGATGCATCAATCGCCACTAGACAGGCGGTGTGGAGAATATCTGTATCCTCAACATCTTCGAAAAGTACAGACAGCTCACGCTGGGCATCGCGTTTGATACGAGCTGCGTATTCGGGAGGACGGCCAAGTTTAAGAGCGGTTTTATCCGGCTCCAAAAGCGCATGTTCGATAAAGTCGTGCAAGTGGACTGCTGTTTCGCAGACCCTCCGCGCCTCAGGGTTGCTATCTATTTTCTTACCAAACCCATTCCTAATAATTCGGTCATTATGATGTATGTAGCGGTCGTGCCCATAGAGAGCGTACATGAAGTTCTCGACTCGCTCGCTAATAATATCTATGTCACCTGGAGTGGGATCAAGTTCACTTTTCTCAAGCAGACCTTCACTTAGACCCACTGCAGCAGTAGCTACACCACCGGCATTAAATCCATAACTCCGGAGAAGCTGGTCCTCAGAGGTGTTTTCGAAACCATCAATACCGCTCAAACCGATTTCAGTCGCATCCGGCGAACCTATTCCTGCCTTTGACAGCAATTCTCCATTTTTTGTAACCATTATTTATAATAGTAACACAAACTACCGTTAAAAGCAACCTCTAGCTCTTTCTGTCAAGCTGCGTCAACTTGTACTGACTATAGCGCTCAGCAGCGAGTCGCGTCAGCTTTGGGTCTTCGTCCTGGTTAACAAATTTCATCGACTCCGCCAGGAGCGGGTGAACTTCAGCGAGCTTCTCGTGCATTTCAAGCACCAGCTTCCTATAGCCCGGGTGGCCCTGCGGGGTCGTTCTGAGTTCATGGAGGTGGAATGCCTCGCGGGCGTTATATGTCACCTTCCAACGCATCTTGTGACCAAGAAGTGTTGCATACTGCGCTTCCAGCGTATAGCCGGATTTTTGGAGGTAGCTATAGAGCTTGAGACTCAGGTCAAAACAATGCTCGAACTCTTCGGTCAGATTTGCCTCCTCTATGAGCTTTGGCACATCATAGCCATGGCGCGGTGAGAGCAACTGCCAATTCATGTCATCTACCATGCGGTGCCGTTGTAAATCACGGAAAATGCCGTAATCACAAACAATGTCCCAGCTATAGTGTGCCTTCTCAAGTGCCCTACCAGGCCGCTGGCGCCGGTTTAACCGCTCTCCCATATAGGTCTTAAGCACCTCGGCCTTGCGCTCGTAAGGCCAGTTATTAATTTCGGCCTGCAGATCTTCAAGTGACAGGCAGCTATACTCATAGAGCATATCCGGTACAAGTAACAGCTCATTTTTAGGCCAGTAATCCAATAGGGTCACCGTTTTGGCGGACGGCTGAGCGTATTTTTCGGGCAAATACTTCTTTGCAGCAGCTTTGACCGCAGATGCAGTATTTGCCCGATAGGCAATCATAGCTCCGCCTCGCTCAGGCTTGTCGGCACGCTCTAGATACATCGGTATTACTTTTCGCCCTTCCTTGAGTAGCTGCTGGCCGACAACACGAGCTTCTGGTAGCTCATCGCTTAAGAGGTGCATAATGAGACTCTCCAGAGCCTGCCCAGATGCGAATAACCCAACCGTGGACGTAGTTGACACCGGCAGTACTGCCCGAACAGCATCACAAGCCTGCGCCCGAGTTGCTCCTTTCCAGGCTACATCCCGTTCATTTTCTGGGGTATCTGAAATTGACCGCACATGCTCAGTGAGCTTGCGGACCATTTTAGAATAAGCTTCAAAAATGGCATCCATAGTCTGACAGTACTGTTTTTTGACTGCTGGTTTCATGTATCGTGGCACATAATAGCGATAATTTCCTTTGCTATCCTTTTGATCGAAATATATATATCGTGTTGACTGTTCAAGGTATGCTGCCAATCGCCCCCATTCTAACTTCTTTGTAAGCAAGTTGGAGGCATTCTCTATGACCATATGTATACCGCCGAGTTGCTGCACCGAGTCGTCGCCATAAGCAGTAATAATGCGCTTCAAAAGCTCGGCATCCTTATCTGCCTTATCTGCAAATTCATCAAGTATGGTGATACGCATATCGTCACCGCGTCGAGACAAACGAGCCATAGCAGCGGCCACAGTGACTTGGCTTAAGCGGTCTGTAAACCCGTAGACACTGCCGTCTGCATCAGTCACCGTAGTTTCAAGATAAGCATGACCGGCTTCTGTTACTTCATAACGCCCGTCGCTAGTCTTAACCACGTATGCTTCAGCTTTTTTGTCGCTTACCGGTTCGGTTGGCACCAAAACTTTGGTCTCAGCAATAATATCTTTAACTGCGACCGGAGCAATCTGGGCAACTTCGGCCGCTTTGGAGCGTACCGCAAGCTCACGAGAAACCAGTTTCCAGATATTCTCAGCAACTTTCTGGCTACTCTCTGTTGCAAAAATGACCGGAAAATCGCGCTGACGAGCCTCCCAGAGATATCCCGCTCTGACACGCTCCAAGAAGCTGTCATCTAAATTGTCAAAACGCTCACCACTGATTCTGGCATCAAGCCTTCCTTTCAGTACTGTGACTGGGGCATCGAGAACGATACATAAGTCAGGCTCCATCTCCCCTACGGCGAAACGTATAATGTTATTAATGGTGGCGTAATCCGGGATGTCGCCGCGGCCATAGTATTGGATCGCTAGTGTTGTCAAATAGTTACGATCGACTACACAGGTAACGCCATTATTAATACTGCGCCGGATAACTTCCAGACTCTGTGCGCGTGCCGCGTTATAAAGCAATACCTCCGTCCGGGTATTCATTGGGTAGCGCGGATCTTGTGTAATCTGACGGATAGCGCGGGCCGTCAGGTCGCTCTGGCTGTCGGGTTCTCGAAACGTCCGCACCGGCAAGTTGGCGGCCCGTAAGCGCCTCGCCAGCTCATGCAGCTGGCTGGTTTTACCAACACCCTCAGGCCCTTCCAGGACAATATATTTACCTTTAGTCATAAGCGAGTCCTTCGATCCGTTTTGGCAGTGATCGTTCATCCCGGTAGGCTTTCGGCAACATCAAATCGGGTGACCAAGTGCGAATGATGGTTTCAAGATCGTTGCCTTGCTGGTACTTACCGCTGAAATTGTCGTCGCGTCCTTCCCCATATGAGCCGCTGACCGGTCCAGTCTCTAAAAAGACTGCCTGAGCAATCCGCTCACCCACCGGCAACAGAACCGTCTCGCGCTCGTTGAGGTTATATATCTCGAGCGTCAGGCGGTTAATATATCCGGGGTCTACCCAGCCAGCGTCGAAACACACCGCCACGCCATTACGGCCCCAGCTGGAGCGAGACTTAACTTCGTACGCACCAGGTGGTTTGATACCGAAAAACTCATGGGTATGTGCAAGAATTCGCTCTCGCGGTTTAAGACTTATTACCGGGTGATCAAGCGGAATATTGTTAAGCGGCTGAAAACCGTTTAAGCGGCACCACTCCATATGGGGCATCGCCTTATATGGACCGTCGAAATATCGCTCTACATCTTCTGAGTCAAAAGGGTTGTAGATGGTGCGCTCATTCATGCGTTCGATACGGTAAAAGTAGTGGCCAAGCGTCACATCCAAGCTTGCATGACTAATGTGTTTCGGGTTAAACGGGTGGCAAACAATATGCCCCTCGTCTATGGCCTGGTTGATTTGTGTATTACTATAGACTGCCATATTTTTTGCGCCTCACGGTTATGACCTCTCCTTCAGTTCTGGCTTTATTTTAAGGACAGCCTTACCCAAACGCAAGCATAATAATAATGTGAAATTTACGCAAATCGGTGTTAATAGACACTTGCTAAAAAAGGCGTAAACATTTTAGTACAATAGACGAAGTATGTCGGCACAAATTAATCATTCTGCGACCTATCACAAACGAAACCTTGCGACCAATGTCATTAGCTTACTGGTAGCCGTCAACGGTATTTACATCATAGCCAGCACGCTGATTGTGCAGATTACTCTTCATCACGGCTCCCACCTCGGCGATTTGCAGGTCGATTTCGCACTTTTAATCGGCGTTAGTGTTCTCTATCTTAGTACACTCTTGGCGCGACGTAAGCGGACTGCGTGGCTAGTAACTACCTTTGCATACTCGCTCTATCTAATCTTAGGCCTGGTGCAGCTACTCAGTCATGCAGGGGACAGCAATACACACCTACATGGACGTGTATTGCTGCGACTCGTCGTCTTCCCGGTTATCCTGCTGATACTCCTATTGGTCTACCAGCATCTATTCGTCGTCAGAAGTGATATCCGCGGCTTTAGAACAGCAGCCCGCTTCTCCATTGCCATACTGCTTGTTGCCTTTATATACGGCGTCGTTGGATTTCAATTACTCGACACCTCGGACTTTCATCAAGAGATCAACTGGGCAGCAGGAGCCCACTACACGATTGATCAGTTCGATATCACCACCAACAAGCCTGTCGTACCGTATACCAGACGGGCTCACCTCTTCCTTGACTCGCTTTCGTTCATTAGTTTTGCAGCTGTCGCCTATGCACTCATTGCCCTTTTCCAACCGTTTCGGTCCCGCTTTGGCGACCAGGCAAACTCACGAGAGCTCATGGAGAAACTACTTACACGCTATGGCGCCCCGAGTGAAGAGTTCTTTAAACTCTGGCCTCTAGACAAACAATACTTTTTTGATCCTAGCGGGCAAAGCGGGCTCGCCTTTCATGCCCACCACGGTGTCGCCCTCTGCGTGAGCGACCCAGCCGGCGACCCTATGAAGTTTCCCCATCTGGTGAGTGCTTTTGAAGAGATGTGTTTCCACAATGACTGGCTCCCGTCATTCATCCATGTGTCTGATCAATACCGTGAGCTGTATGAGGACCACGGGTACATTCTCCAGAAACTTGGCGAAGAGGCAGTTGTAGATCTAGCCCATTTTCAATCAAAAGTAATGCCGAATAAGTATTTCAGGCAGATCAATAACCGTTTTGAAAAACAGGGGTATAAAGTGGAGTTTCTAAAGCCACCACACCATCAAGCTGTGCTCGACCGTCTGGAGGTCATTTCTCAAGATTGGCTCAGTCAAGGAGGTCGTTCTGAGCGCGGTTTTGCGATGGGATATTATTCTGCTGAGTACATGCAAATGTGCCAAGTTATGGTTGCCCGTGACGCCGCTGATACAATTCAGGCCTTCCTGAACTTAGTGCCAGCAGGTTTTGATAAAGAAGAGGCCACATATGATCTTTTAAGGCACGCGAGTGGTAGCATGGGTAACATAAACGATTATTTACTGATCAGTCTCATCAATGTACTTCACAACCAAGGCTACAGCAGACTTAACCTTGGGTTGTCGCCGTTGGTTGGTCTCAAGGATACACCCGATGAGAAACGCACCCTTATAAATAACGTCCTACAGTTCGCCTACGCTAACGGGGACAGATTTTACTCATTCAGTGGCTTGCACCGCTTTAAGGCAAAGTATGAACCTGTTTGGCAAGACAAATACGTTGCCTACCAGGACGGCATGCGCGGCTTTTCTCGCACAATGACTGCATTGACTCGTTGTATGCGTAGCGTCGTGAAACGTCCATAAGCATTTGCTTATTGCTGAGGCTGGAGTGCGCTTCCTTATCTAGTTCGCAATAGCGACGTCGATCTTGGTTGCGGGACCCATCGATGTCGCTAGATGTATAGCCCGAACATACGTACCTTTAAGCCCTGACGGCTTGTTGGTCTTGATGCTCGTTAGTATAGTCTGTATATTCTCGATCAGCTTCTCGTCTGAGAAACTGACTTTACCGACTCCCACATGTACAATGCCGGTACTATCCACCCGATATTCAACCCTTCCACCTTTGGCTTCTTTGACAGCTTTGGCAATATCGGTGGTAACTGTACCGCTTTTTGGATTAGGCATCAGTCCACGGGGACCCAACACGCGGGCGTACTTACCGAGCTTCGGCATCTGAGCCGGAGTAGCAATTAAGACGTCAAAGTTTATTAGCGATTTGTCTAGATCAGCGAGTAGTGCGTCGTTATCGCTCGCATCTGCACCTGCAGATCGAGCAGCTGCTGGATCGTCACTGAGCACTGCCACGCGCAACACTTTGCCGTTGCCGGCAGGCAAGATCACACTGTCCCGGACATTCTGGTCGGCGTGCCGGGGATCAACACCAAGGTTGACATGCAACTCAACCGTCGCATCAAACTTCACATGGCTGGTCTTCTTGGCCAAACTGACTGCCTCTTCCAGGCTGTAAAACTTATCCGCATCGAGCAATTCAGCATTTTTGCGATAGAGCTTGCCGCGGCGTTCACGACGAGATCTCGTTTTGGGAACAACTGGCTTTAGTTTAGACTCAGCTGCGGGTCCTTCTGCTTTACGAGCTGTTTTCTCTTCCTTCTCTTTAGCCTCAGCTAGTGCCTTGGCACTACGCTTACCGGCCTTGGCAACTTCAGGAGCAGCTGGAGCTTCCACCGCTTCAGTCATAGTATCTGCCGCAGCATGCTCTGCCAATGCAGCACGGATTTCACTCACCTTGGCTTTTGGATCAAGAGTTATACCTTGATCAGCGGCCTTCTTAACAAGTTCAGCTTTCGTCTCTGCCATACCTACTCCTCAACCTCTACGCCCATAGAACGAGCGGTACCGGCAACCATCTTCTTCACCGCATCTATGTCGTCAGTGTTCATATCCTGAGCCTTGGTTTCAGCAATCGACTGCAAGTCTGCTGCCTTCAACTTCTTATCCAGCTTTTCACTGTTCGGTTTGCCTGAGCCTTTTTGGACGCCAAGTGCAGCTCGGATTAAATCGTCAGTCGGTTCACTGACCACCCGAAAGTCCATTGTCCTGTCCTCATAAATAGTAATGTGAGCCGTTACAACACCCTTCAAGGTCTTGGTCGCTTCGTTAAAGGGCTGGATAAAGTCCATCATATTGACACCATACTGCCCAAGGGTGCTGCCAACCGGCGGCGCGGCGCTAGCTTGACCGGCCCGAATTTTCATTTTTAGATTTGCACGAACTGCTTTAGCCATATTGTGTATGCGAACGGAGCCGAGGCTCAACGTTCTCCTTCCTTTGAGAAGTATTAATAATTAATAAATTTCTACTACTATACTTTACAGCATCTCCCCTGTTATGTCCAGCCACGTTTTTCCCTGCTACAAGACTTTTGGCAAACGCGAGATAGGCTGCGGTGACTACGGCTATTACGCTCAGCGCATATCTTATTTATGCCAGCTGTTAACCTCAAAAACACTATAAAAATCAAAGCCAGCTTGCAACATACCAGCTCGCATAATACCCCTGTCTATGGATTTCGTAATAAGCCCGAGGCAACGCAGTTCACGTTCAGACAAATCCCTAACTCTATCAGTCATTTCACACTCATACTCACCCTCGTATACAGTTGCATCGATATTTTCATCCAGCTGCTTTTCCTTAAGCAAATCACCATCTTGCAAACATGGGTGAACAGCCATCAATAAAGTATCCTCTACTGTATGGCTTAGGCGAAAATTTGGCTCCATGTCTCTCTGGTAGCGATCTTCAAATCCAGCAATACTGAGAGGATCATGTTGAGAGGGATCGGTGATATCGGTTTCTAGAGAAAAAAGATTACGGGCGTAGGTGAGGCCACCTGCCACAATCATGATATGTCTTACCCCATAAGGTTGTTCTTCAACAGGTAAGTCTTCTGTATCGATGACATCAAGACTCGTATCGGGGCTTATAAGAAGTCCGCCAATGGATGCTTCGACAGAAGACTTGACACCATTTGCCAGCTTCTCCGCCATTCCAGACATCATATAAAAAATTTCTCCCACCTCTGCATTCGGAAATTTAAGGTGGGCCCTTCCTTCATAAGGTCTCATGCTCATGGGTATTATTTTCCCATTTTATATTACTATTTGCAAGTTTAGACCCGCTTGACTTGTAGGCCGTCGAGTTCAACGGGGGTTTCACGGCCAAACATGTTTACCAGTACTTTTAATTTACCTTTCGCAGCATCAATCTCATTAATACTGCCGTCAAAACCCTTAAACGGGCCATCAATAATGTTGACCACCTCGCCAATATTGAAGTCAATCTTATGCTTCGGCTGCTCCAGACCCATTCTTTTTTGGATCTTTTCTATTTCATCATGTTCGATCGGAGTTGGATCGGTACCGCTCCCCACAAAACCGGTAACCCCAGGCGTATTACGAACAATGTACCAGGCGTCCTCGCTGAGTTTCATATGAACCAGTACATAACCTTGAAAAATACGTTTCTCGACGACGCGGCGCTGGCCGTTTTTAATCTCTATCATTTTCTCTTTGGGGACTAAAATCTCAAAAATTTTGTCCTTCATGTCAAGACTATCCGCTCGCTGACGAATACTCTCGGCTACTTTTTCCTCATAGCCACTATAGGTATGGATGGCATACCACTGCTTGGTGGTGTCATAACGCTTGGTTGTGGTACTCATATCCTCTCTCCTTTCTTACTGTCTAATACTTAAGAAGAACGTTTTTAAAGACCGCCTGCAGTCCGGCATCAACTATGGCGATCACAACACCAAAGATAATTGCGAACAGCAGAACCGCCCAGGTAAGACGCAGGCTCTGCTTAAAGGTCGGCCAAGTGACAAGCCTCAGCTCACGCCAGCTGTTGCGGAAATACTTCGGGAAAATGATCAGACCGATTATATGCAGCGGCTTTCTCAAAAACCTGAACGGAGGGAATTTCGCAATAGCCCGAAAGGCTTTACCAAGAGGCCTCAGCAGAAATTTTGTTCTGCCTTTTAGTCTCGATCTTCGTGGCGGCTTAACACTCTCGTCGGCAGCTTTGAGAACCT
Source organism: Candidatus Saccharimonadota bacterium (assembly GCA_027314885.1). Taxonomy (GTDB): domain Bacteria; phylum Patescibacteriota; class Saccharimonadia; order Saccharimonadales; family UBA4665; genus JAJZAF01. Next base: position 10,375 of record DAHUZY010000007.1, read on the forward strand.
TTTCGCGAAACGTTTCAGGATTCTTAACCCGACGCTTCGTTGGCCTTGCCGCATTCTCCTTATCTGCCATACAATCCGTCACTTCCCCCAAATTAAAAAGCCTACAGTATTATTGTAGGCCACTGGTGTCAATCTACCATAAGTAGGGATGATTGGTCAAGACAGACAAGCGGCCGAGAAGCATAACAAGAGTTCTGATATAGTGGAGCCATGGCGCTCACACTCTACTGCTTGGGTATCCTCAGCCTGATTGAGCTGCTCTTGTCTCACACTTTTATCTGGCACAACTTGCGCAAACCGCTCGCTGCAATGCTTATCGTTACGCTCTCGCTTGTCACCGGCTACCTAGTTGGCAGCCACTTGCGCATCTGGACAATTCTTCTTTTAATTCTCAGCATCTACCGTATCATTAACCTGCTGCGTATTTTAAAAGACCGCCAACCCTTCCCCCATATGCTGCACGTCTGGCGGCGCACAAGCCTGTATCTTATCGTCAGCCAGCTTCTCGTAATAATAATTACCGTTTGGCTGTACCGATACCTAGGCAACCCGTTTGCGACATGGTTGACTATATTCCGCGGATTAGAGCTTTTCTTCGCACTTGCACTATTACTCATCACTTGGCGTCATATCCACCGACTCACAATTAGACACCTAGGGGCAGAGACAAGCTGGCCTGATCTCAGCGTCGCGATACCGGCACGCAATGAAACTGACAGCCTCAGGGATTGTATCGTCAGCCTGCTCGAAAGCGACTACCCCAAGCTCGAAATTCTCGTGCTCGACGACCGCTCTCAAGACAAGCATACGCCAGAGATCATTAAGAGCTTCGCTCATGACGGAGTACTTTTTCTTGAGGGGAAAGCCCCACCAAAAAATTGGCTGGCCAAGAACTACGCATACCAGCAATTACTTGATGCTTCGAACGGAGAGCTCGTACTGTTTTGTGGTGCCGATTGCCGTTTTACACCAAACAGCTTGAGATCATTAGTGCGTGCACTGCACGCCCAAAAGGCTGACATGGTGAGCGTTATGCCACTCAATCATTCACCTGCCACCCATCAAACCGAAGCAGCCTTGCTGCAACCGATCCGTTACGGTTGGGAGCTCTGTCTGCCATTCAGCTGGCTGCGCCGACCCCCGGTGCTGAGCACCTGCTGGCTAGCAACGCGAGAATTACTGCTGCGCAGTGGTGACTTCCGGGCAGTTAAAAGAACGGTACCGGTTGAGGCGTATTTCGCCAAAGCTGCCGCCAGAGCAAGTGATTACCGTTTTCTTGCAAGCAACCGCGAATTTGGTATTGCAAGCGAAAAAGATGCCTCTTCGCAACGGGAAACTGCCATTCGAACTCGCTATCCGCAAACTCATCATCGCCTCGAGATAGTCGCTGGACTCAGCTTGATAGAGCTCACCGTCTTGACCGTGCCGTATGTGCTTGTTGTGCAGGCACTCATCTCACGCAACTGGCTCGGGACCTTTCTGAGCGTTTTGAGTGCACTCCTCATAACCATAGTGTATGCGTGGCTACTGAAATTGACCTATAACAAGCGGCCTCGTCTTCGTAGACTCTGGTTAAGCCTCATCTTAGGTCTTTATGATACAGCCCTGCTTAATTATTCAATGTGGCAGTACGAATTTGGAGAAGTCCTTTGGAAAGGACGCGACATAGCAGGACCGCTTACGTGTGCAAATGTGCCGGCTGCTGAGTCGTCGGGGTCACGTGCTCCAGGCTCGGCACGAATATAGAAAATGTCGAACCGGTATTGAGTGTGCTCTCAAGTGACAATTCACCATGAATTAAGTGCGAAAGTTTAAGTGCCACATAAAGTCCGAGACCTGTACCACTGGACTTTCTTGTTCTATAGTCTTCAGACCTGAAAAATTTCTCATACACTCGTTTTTGGTCGGCAGTACTAATACCTATACCGGTATCGCTGACAGAGAAACGAACTCCTACCGGACTGGCCACTGCCTCAATCGCGATATGGCCACGCTCAGTATATTTAACGGCATTGGTTACGAAGTTTTGTAGTATCTCTCGGATGTATAGCTTCGAGGAATAAAGCAGCTCAAGATGCGGGTCAAGAGTAACGTGCAGCTCAAGCCCTTTTGCCCGTACCTGATCCATGTAGTCATGCTGCAACCCCTGTACAAACTCGACGACATTAATTGGCTCAATCTCAACCTGCAGCTTGCCACGCTCCGCTCTACTAAGAGTTGCGAGATCGTTAATAAGGTCGGCTAAAAATAAGACTTGTTTATGTGCTTCACTGAGAGCCATCTTGACCGACTCAATATCCCTAGATTTTTCCATTATATACTGCGCATTACTAATATTGCCCTCGGCTATCGTTACGGGGGTTCTGAGCTCATGGCTGACTACGCTAATGAACTCATCGCGTTCCTCTTCCTGGGACTTCTCCCGCGTGATATCTCTGAGCAGCACCACAAAACCTGCCTCACCTTGTTGTCCATAACTCAGGCGCACCGGGGCAATACTGATGTAAAGGCTAACATCGCTGCCATCACGGTAGTGTAAGTGTAGATCTCGATCAGTAAGGGGAGTACTGGCCATCCTCACCATTGCCGAGATGTCTACCGGCCTGTCGTTATCGTCTATCGGCTGCAGTACATCTTTCAGCGGCGTACCAACACCAACTGTATTCACGTCTAAAATATTGAGCGTTGCCCCGTTGTACATAACCACATTAATGTTGGAGTCGACGGCAATCACGGCATCCGCCATGCTATTGATAAGACTAGTGAGTCGCTCATGCTCAAGACGACTTATGTCGTCATGGGTCTTAACCTGATATGGTTCCGGCACGTACCTATTATGTCATACCGCTTACGTTATGCCACCATAAAATATGGCTGGTAGGCACGGATTGCCTTACGCCTCATTCGAGCATCCGGCAATACCTCCTCTAATATCTGCCAGAAGTCCGGTCCGTGTCGCAGCACCCGGGTATGTGTGAGCTCATGGAGCAGAACATAGTCAATCAGGTCCCAGGGAAGCTGTAATAAAAAGATATTAAGTACGATGTGTTTTTCCGTGTCGCAACTGCCCCATCTGCTTTTTAGCCAACGTGCCGAAACGCTTTTATAGGGAAAACCGTGCTGAACAGCAAGCTCATCAAGCCGTTTGGGTAAAAGCTGATCGGCTTGCTGGCGCAGTGCTTTCAGACCGGCACGCTTCGCCACTGCTTGGACATCTGGGTGTGATGGTAAAGCCAGGCTTGGATAGCGTACGATTATTTCATTGGCTGTCAGCCGACTGGTAGGACGCGTGATGCCATCGGCTGATACAAGGCGTAAGTGATGGTATTTGCCGATAGCCTGTCCGTGCATCAACACTGTCGGCTGATGAGAGTGGGCCCTAATCCAATCCTGTTTTGACCGCGCAAACTCAAGTCCTGCGCGATAGGCCGCCCATGCCGGGATGGTAACTTTTACTCGCCCCTCAGGCGTGATACTCAAACGTAAGTTATGGCACCCTCGGCGCTTATATATAACCACTTGCGTGTGCTCGTTCAGGGCAAACTCTTTATATGCCATATCTGTTTAGTTAGTTAACTGACTAGCGAATATAGATGTTGCGTCTGGATAAATTGACTCTGCCGGCAGTATTAGGAATGAGGTTCACAAGACCCGGTTTCACTACGTGCGCGGCGCTGTCATCAGGACTGATTACGTTCAGCTGACGCAAGCGACTCATCACGGCACTCTGCTGAGTTAAAAAGGGGTGTTTACCGCTTACCACCACATAGCCCTCGTCTTTGGTAGGATTTTGCATACGCCCGGCTAAAGTCTCAAAGGTGGTTCTGTCCCATTCTGCAGCATATTTATCGTCATTGCGACGACGGTCCCTATTGATACTGCGATCAAAAGCTGTATCTGTATCCATCTGAAACCAGATAACAACAGGTTGAGCCCGATATCGCCGCGCAAGCTCAAAAAGCATTCTGCGCTGACCGACACGAGCTACATTGACATCGTAGGCAACACTCAAGCCGGCTGCCAGAAACTCTTCAGTCATATAGTTCATCAGCTGCATGACAATTGCATTTTCTTGCTTGTCGTAACGAGGCTCCTCAAACAGTTCAGCACGAATTTTATCCGACTGTAGGTGAGCCGATTGCACATTCAAACAGAACTGCCGTGCAAAATATGTCTTGCCGGCTCCTGGATACCCAAAGAAGAGTAACAAAAAGGGCTTGGTAGGATACAATTTAGCCATTGTTATCTATGTATAGCAGATTTTTGCTCCTTTGGATAGAGGAAGTCTCGGTTTTTTTAGCAAAATAAGTTACATTTAAATAACAGTATCACGTAGGGGTGTCCGTTAATTGGTAAGCGGCGACTCTCCAAAAGTCGTGCTGCCGGTTCGAGTCCGGCCACCCCTGCCACGAGTTCGATTATTTTTCAAGACTAACTCCTTGGGATTATAAAAAATGGTTCGATTCCTTTCTCTCCATTGACGGGCATACTGCAATGTTGAATTCTATACACACCACAATCATTGAAAAAGTATAAGCAATTTACTCTGATTCAAGATCAATATAAAATCACTGGCAAGGAGCTTATTCATGGCTACGCCTGAAGAAGGTGGCATCGTATTCGAATTTGAAGACCAAGCAATTCTCGTTGAGAATATTCTTAAAGGCAGGGCCGGTCAGATTGGCCAGGTGGCACTTCAAAAGCCGTTAAGCGAAGCTACTATTGACGTTAAAAACCCCGGTGAGACTTTTGATCTTGAAGCTGCAGTCAAGCTGGACTATCGATACTTCGAACCCTTTGATGAACGCCGCATGGACGAAATTGGTGAATTTGTAACTGAGTTTGTTGAGAAACATCAAGGCAGCAACCAACGTCAGCGGCTCGAAGATGTTCCCGAACTTGTCTATAGCATTCATAAGCTATTCAAAGAAGAACGACAAGATCGCGGCACGCGTGGCCTAGAAGTTGAGTTTCTTGAAACGCACGCCGATGCTTTTACTCATGTCCGCGAACGTGGCGGCATCTATACATTTACTACTGCCTCTGGTAGTCAATTAGCAATTATTGAGGGTCGCGGTTATCATGCTTCGGAAATTGTGATTACCACTGGGCATAAACAAGTTGACCCACTAGACAACGTTGATAGCTTCATGGGTCGAGGCGATGGACCACCACGCATCATTGATGGCCGGCCGCGTACTACGCCAGAAGAATTTGAACGATATTTCGGTGACGTATCTACTACTGTAAATATGTTGGCCAAGTTTCTTTATGTTAAACATGAACTAGCCTTGCCGTATGATGTAATGCGCATACACCGCAGACCTAAGATGGATAGGCACGAGGAGATGATGCAGGAACTTGGTCAAGACAGTGCTGAGGGAAAAATTCAGGGCATGGAAGTTGAAAATCCAAATGTACCACTCTCGGCTGTCGGTGGTAATCCAGAGGCTAAACGCGAAATTGAAGGGCTGGCTTTTGCGCTTAAAAACCCGGGCTTGTATAGAAAGTGGGGCGCAAAGTTGCCTAAAGGCATTCTGCTTTATGGGCCGCCCGGCACCGGTAAGACGCTACTCGCACGTGTATTAGCAACTGAAAGTGGTGCCCGTTTTCTGAATGTCAACATTACAGACGTGGTTTCAAAATGGTACGGTGAGGCCGAAAAGAACCTCGACGAAATCTTTGATTATGCAGCGAAGCAAGATGACAACACTATTATCTACTTTGATGAGATCGACGCAATTGCCCCCAAGCGTAGCGGCAACCCGCATGAAGCCACAACTCGTACCCTATCAACGCTACTTGTAAAAATGGACGGGCTTATCGGTAATGACAATATTTTAGTTGTAGGCAGCACTAATGAAAAAGATAAGCTAGACCCTGCACTTCTCAGTCGCTTTACTCGCGACGTCCAAGTTCCGCTACCTGATGAGGAGGTGCGAAGCCAGATTTTCCAAATTCATTTCGGGCTTGCTGCTGAGCGTGCCGGCCAGCCTATTGCTGGTGAGGTTGACTATCAAGAAATCGCTCATCATAGTGAGGGCTTTAGTGGGCGTAAGTTAGAGCAAATCGTACAGATTACAATTGAAGAAAAGATACGACAAGAAGGTTCTGGTGAAACACCTCGACCTATTGAGACTGATGATGTAGTTGCGGTCATTAGAGCCTTAAAATCTAAAGAGCAAACTTCCGCTCGTTCCTTTGGGTTTCGCTAGTATTTATTGTTAACTCTAGAACCACCTCCACGAATTCATTTTTGTAAAATCGATTACTTGCTTGGATAGGAACGACGACTTAGTGCGGCGCATAATTTCCTTACTATTGGATTGTGAGAGTATGTTTAAGCTGCCCTCTCACAACACCGTGCGGTCTATAGCCGCTAGTTTCCTGTGCCGATAATCGTCATAGAATTTAACATCAACTCCAACGTCCCTTAACGCGTTAATTGCACGCCAGGCCTGACCTTCAAATGCTGCTTCGTGATGCTTGGGATTTCTGGTATTTATCCTAACATTTACGCCCTTTGAAATGAGCGTCTTAAGTACCGGCAGCATGTCTGAAGTTCTCTTCATTGCCATGAACGGACTTTCGATCAAAACCTCGTTTTGGGCACGCTTTAAATCTTTCTTGAACGCGCTATAAAAAGTTTGGTCACAATACAGCCGAGATGTCATTAGGTCGTCGTTAATACGGGGCCTAAAGAGGTGCATTTTCATGACCGTTATCCTCCACTTTTTTGCCGTCAATGACTTTGTCCATGGATGCATCATTTTCGACTAGAGTTAAATCGAGCAAAGTTCTATAATCACCCGCGGGCTCCTGCCAAGTAAACTAAATAAGTTTGCATAATGCTGAGCAGCGTGCGTGATACTTTACAGGCCATCGTATACATGGCATAATAGTCACCTATGAGTACGCTTGAGCACTTTGGCCTGCAGCTGAATGAATATCCGGGGCATTACGATGTTGGCACATTGGATCATAATGATCCCTCGGAGCTGGCAGTTGCCGTCTACTCCAATCTAGGGCTTGTGACGGACATCCCTAAGGCGAGAAAAGCCTTTAGCAAAGAAATTTCATCTCTGCAGCTCGCTTTACCGGAGTCGGTAACTACTAGGCCGCACGACCTGCTCGTAGTGCCACGCTTAGGCCAGTTAAGTATGGTGGGGTTGATTAATCGTTATAATGCCTTACCCTTAGCCAAGGATATTCTTAATATTAAGCCCTACTGGCCTTTATGGGACCAGTATTCGACACAGGAATTGAGTCAGGGGCAGAGTAAACCGATAGAGGCACGCGCAATTATCTTAGACGCTGAAAACGACTACAGTGAACCCGGTTTGTACTTTTGCGGGCAGACTGTGCGGCAGCAGGTGCGTAGTCTTAGTACAGCCGAGGAAAGGATCGCGGGCAGCGAGGCTTTTTTGTCTACAGTTAGCATCTCAGGCTACGTAATATATAACGCGATGCAGCTGGTTAGGGGCGCGCCGCTTCTGGACAGAGCCACGTTTAGTCGTTTCGTAGAACTTGAAGGCAGACCCATTAGAGACGTTTCGGGGGATGAATTGTTGTATCCGCTAGCTTTTTCATTCGATTTTGGCAGGATTACCCTTGCGGCATCGTATTATGGCAGCGGATCAAACGTTGGCGTACGCTTATGGGCAGCCGGGCGACACAATGCTTAAGGATTTTGTTTAAGATGCCGTAACTGTGCGGGAGGTGTTCGCAACAACCCAGACTGCCGCAGATTTGGGCTGCTGGATTTGGAGAACAAGAGTTGTCTAATCATCGTCCCGCTCATCGTCCCCGGCTGAACGCAAGACCAATCAAAGTTCTATAATCAGAGTTATAGGCAAAAACGTGTTGGTTTTTGAGCCGTATTCTCTCTGTTAATTGCTCTTAATTAATGTCGTGAGACATTAATTGAATGACTAGAGCGTATAAATATAGCTGTTCCACTTGCGGCCATAAATTACAGAAGTGGGGTAAAACCAACGCAGGCACACCACGCTGGCGCTGTCCTAACTGCACTAAGACTGCAGTAAAATCTAGACCAGACTTAAGCCGTGGCCTGCTCCTAGAACGTTTTGTTAACTGGCTTCTGGGTAAGCAATCTCAAGAAGAGCTAGGTATGTCAGCTCGCACCTGGCGTAAACAAACTGAGTGGTGTTGGGGCATTGTTCCTAAACCAGAGCTAAGCGGTGAGGTTAATCCAATTATCCTGCTGGATGGTATACGTATCGGTGGTTCAGTCTGTCTCATCGCCAGAACACCACAGTATGTAGTTGCTTGGGCTTGGGTACCATATGAAGCTGGCACTACATGGGATAATCTACTATCTAAACTGCCTCCACCAATTGTAGCTGTCTGTGATGGTCAAAAAGGTATCCTCGTATCTATTCCCAGGAATTGGCCAACAACTGTAATTCAACGCTGTCATTTTCATGTCTGGCAGAACGTCAGAGCCAAACTAACACTCTTTCCTCAAACTGAAGCTGGTAGAACACTACTCCTCCTCGCCAAGATACTACTCAAAGGCTTGCACACTAAAGAGGAAGCTAGACGGTGGATGGATAAACTTAACACCTGGGAAGAAATATATGGCGGCTACATCCGTGAGAGAACAATAAACCCTGACCCCAAACCAGGACAGAGAAAGTGGCGCTATACCCATGAAAGATTACGTAGCGCTTACAGGCAGCTAGATAAGCTCATTAGAGATGACCAGCTATTCATCTACCTCAACAGTGATGTACTACAACAAACCAAACAACCAATTCCTAGAACTACCAACCATGTTGAAGGTAGTATTAACTCCCAACTCCGAACCAAACTCAAGCTCCATAGAGGTATGAGTGAACAACACCAAAGAAGACTAGTTGAATGGTATCTTTATTCTAGAACCGAGAGACCAAAACCAACACGAAATTGCCGGTAGCCTAGTATTTGAGACAACTATGCCTCATGATGTAGATCCGGATTTGCCTGCCTATGTGATGTATGAGCAATTGAACATGAAAAAATGCTTGCATAGCGTGATAGAAGATGGCGACAAAATTGAAACACCGATGACAGTTGTTGCCTCGCCAGCCGTAAAGCTGCTTGTTGGTCACATGGCTATTATGGCGGATTGTTAATGGAGCCAGCCTTGCCGAAGGTTAAAGCAGTAGTCTTTGATGTTGACGGTACGCTCCTCAATACCAAAGAATTTATATTTCAAGCATTTGAGCATACGCTGACCTTCTTTGATGAGCAGTTACCGTCACGTGAGGTTGTCGGTGAACTCGTCGGCTATTCACTGAATACCTGCTATGCGAACCTTGCTCCTCACCTTGATATAGAGCAGGTTCGCAGTGTTCATCGCTCGTTTCAAGATACGCACCTTCACCTCATTCAGCCCTACGATGGACTTGTTATGATGCTGGAAGACCTCAAGTTAGCCGGCATTAAGCTCGGGGTTTATAGTAGCCGCTACGGCAATCTTGTAGAATCGTTAAAACTTTTTGACACTCAACGCTACTTTGATGTCATCATCAAGGGTGATGAAGTTAAGAATGCAAAACCTCACCCGGAAGGTGTTCAAAAAGCTGCTGCACAGCTGGATGTACCTCTAAAGCAAGCAGTCATGGTTGGGGATAGTTGGGTAGACATTGCTGCAGGTAAGGCGGCTAATATAGGAATGACCATCGGCGTGACCCATGGTTTCTGTAGTCGTGAACGCCTCATAAAAGCAGCCCCAGATTATGTTTTGGATAGTCTTGGCGATGTTGTGCCACTGCTTCTTTCTGCATCGGCCCGTACAGCAGATTTCTCATAACAGTTTGAAGTGGTATAATGAAAGAATAAAAGTAGTTATGCTTACAAAGCGTAACAGATGCACGAGGCAGGTTGCTAATTAGGTTATGAGCAAAAAGACAAAAATTACGGGAATAGTAGTCGCTGTTTTAGTATTTTTAGGTCTTAGCACTTGGTATCTTGCCCGCACAAACATCCCCATTTTAGAGCCAAAAGGCACTATCGCTCTCAAAGAACGTAATCTCCTCTTTTTTGGATTAGGTCTTTCGGCTATCATCGTAATTCCTGTCTTTGTGCTGTTGTTTACGTTTGTATGGCGCTACAGAGAAACAAATAGTAAGTCTCATGCACGCTATCGACCGGATTTAGACCATAGCGTCTTAACCGAGGCGCTGTGGTGGCTTATACCCTCTATACTCATTGCCATTCTCTCGGTGGTTACCTGGAGATCGTCGCATACGCTTGATCCATACCGGCCAATCGCTTCAAAAACACCGACAATGACGATCCAGGTTATATCAATGGATTGGAAGTGGTTATTTGTTTATCCCAACCAGCATATTGCTGCAGTTAATTTAGCAGAGTTTCCCGTTAATACTCCCATAAGGTTTGAAGTTACTTCAGACTCCGTCATGAACTCCTTCTGGATTCCGCAACTTGGCAGCCAAATTTACAGCATGCCCGGTATGGCAACCAAGGTTTATCTGATGGCCACCTCCGCCGGTAGCTATAAGGGTTACTCCGCCAACATTAGCGGTAAGGGCTTTGCAGGTATGATGTTTACGGCGAAAGCTACCTCTCGTAAAACCTTCTTAGAATGGGTGCAGCAGGTGCACCGAACGCCCCGGCATCTTACCCTGGCTGCTTACAACCAATTAAACAAGCCGAGCGAGTATAATCCTGTCAGCTATTACAGCGATCCAGTTAATAATCTGTATGTTAAAATCATAGATAAATATATGAGTAGGCCACAGGCTAACGTGTTAAAAAACGGTCACTCTAATGACGTGCACTCAAAAAACAGTAACTACTCATCTATGAACAGTATGGGGACTCTGTAGTGATCGGATTCGCAGGACTTATTGACGGTTTTGCCGGTCTCCTTGGCAAGCTGAGTCTCAATCAGCTGCCGCATAATCCTATCACTGCTGGGGGTGCGCTGACTGTCGTTGGTGGAGTCGTGACAGTAGCACTTGTCATAACTTACTTAAAGAGATGGAAGTGGCTATGGAAGGAATGGCTGACTTCACTTGATCCAAAGCGAATCGGCGTGATGTATATCGTGGTGGCGATAGTGATGCTTGTACGTGCCGGCATTGATGCCCTGATGATGCGCGGGCAGCAAGCCATCTCGGTCGGCAGTAGTCATGGCTACCTCAGCAGCAATCACTTTCAGCAAGTCTTTTCAGCACATGGCACTATCATGATATTCTTTGTCGCCATGGGCCTGATGTTCGGCGCAATCAATCTTATTATGCCTCTTCAGATTGGTTCTCGTGATGTTGCCTTTCCATTCATGAACTCTATAAGTTTCTGGCTATTCTTTGCTGGTGTCGTCCTCGTTAACCTTTCGCTCGTCATAGGCGACTTCTCTGCTGCTGGTTGGCTGGCGTACCCGCCACTATCTGAGCTGCGGTATAGTCCAACCGTCGGAGTTGACTATTGGATATGGAGCTTACAAATAGCAGGCATCGGCAGCTTGCTGTCGGGCATTAACTTCCTCACTACGATTATTAAAATGCGGTGTAAAGGCATGAGTTTAATGAAGATGCCGATGTTTGTCTGGAGCGTGATGGGCAGTATGTCCCTTGTTGTCTTTGCCTTCCCGATACTTACCGTGACATTGACATTGCTTTACCTTGATCGTACTTTTGGTACACATTTCTTTACAGCCGGTGGCGGTGGAAATATGATGATGTATGTAAACCTTATCTGGGCGTGGGGTCACCCTGAGGTCTATATTTTAATCCTGCCGGCATTTGGTGTATTTTCTGAGGTTGTCGCATCGCTTTCGAGAAAACGCCTATTTGGATATACCTCAATGGTCTGGGCTATCTGGGCAATCGTACTGCTCTCCTTCACAGTCTGGCTGCACCACTTCTTTACAATGGGTGCTGGTGCTGATGTTAACGGATTCTTTGGAATTATGACAATGATCATTGCGATACCGACTGGAGTCAAGATATTCAACTGGCTATTTACCATGTACAGAGGAAAGATTCTTATGGCAACTCCCATGAAGTGGTTCTTGGGTTTTGTAGTACTCTTCACAATTGGTGGTGTAGCCGGTGTGCTGATGGCTATACCTCCGGTTGACTTCCAGCTACACAACAGTTTGTTCCTCGTGGCGCACTTCCACACCATGATTGTTAGTGGTGTATTGTTCGGCTACTATGCCGGCATTGTCTATTGGTTCCCGAAGTTTACTGGTTTTCGCTTAAATGAGCGTTTTGGCAACTATGCCTATTGGTGCTGGCTGATTGGTTTTATCCTTGCTTTTGTCCCACTCTATATACTTGGCTTTATGGGTGCGACACGGCGGCTTGACCACTACAGTGCTTCGACTGGCTGGCAGCCACTCTTCATTGTTGCTGGGATTGGTGCAGGTATAATTGCGATTGGTTTGGCTATGCAATTTTTGCAACTCATTACGAGTATTCGTGACCGCAAGAAAAATCGTGACACAACAGGTGACCCGTGGAATGCACGGACACTTGAGTGGTCTGTTCCTTCACCAGTACCGTTCTATAATTTTGCCCTAACGCCTGAAGTTGATACCCGTGACGCCTTCTGGGCGTTTAAACAGACTCAGAAGGCAGGTAGTAATAACGAGCCGCAGACGTATGAGTCTATTACATTACCTAAAAATACGTCTATAGGTCTTATTGTTGGTACCTGTGCATTTTTCTTTGGATTTGGGGCGGTCTGGCACATTCCCTGGCTCTGTGTGCTTGGCTTAGTCGGCATCATCACGGCAATTATTGTACGCGCTAACCAGCATAATACTGAGTATCATATTTCTGCTGAAAGGCTTGCGCAAATGGATCATGATGCTCGAAATGCACAAAGAGGATATGCATGAGCACGTCAACTACTGTGCAAGCTGACGACCAAAAGCCTGTCCTGGGATTCTGGATCTATCTTATGACCGACTGTGTTCTGTTCGCCAGCCTGTTTGCTACCTATGCGGTATTATTTAGGAATACGAGTGGCGGCCCAAGCGGATACCAGCTGTTTAGTCTTAAAAATGCGTTGACGGAGACACTTGTACTGCTGACGAGCAGTTTTACGTGCGGGCTGGCTATGCTGGCGGCGCATAAGGGGAAAAAACGGCAGACGATGGCCTGGTTTATTGTTACATTTGTGCTCGGTGTAACATTTTTAATTCTCGAGCTCACAGAGTTTCATCATTTTATACAAATGGGTGACAGCTGGCGGCGCAGCGGCTTCCTTTCAGCCTTCTTTACTCTTGTTGGCACACATGGTTTACATATTACCGTTGGCCTTTTTTGGATGCTCGTTATGCTCTGGCGGCTTGCTCGCACAGGACTGGGTAAGGCGACCATTAGACGGCTGACGATGCTTTCCATGTTCTGGCACTTTTTGGATATCGTTTGGATTTTCATATTCACTATAGTGTATCTAAGAGGGATGATTGCCCCATGAATAAGTCAAATCATACACACATAGTTGTCGGTCATCATGACAATAGCACGCGCGGCACGCTTGCCACGTACGTCATCGGCTATATCTTCTCTATTTACTTGACTATAACAGCGTACCTTCTGGTCGAGAATCATTTACTGTCACACACCCCACTCTTCTTATTTATATTAGCACTCGCTTTCGTGCAGTTTATTGTGCAAGTCTTCTTTTTCTTGCATTTAGGTCGAGAGACGAGGCCGCGTTGGAAATTGGCAGTATTCTTTGGAATGGTAACGATAGTTTTTATACTTGTTGCCGGTTCACTTTGGATAATGACGACCCTCAATTACCGCATGAGCACGAAGCAAATGGAGAATTACGTTGAAAGCCAAGCACGGCAAGGTATCTGAACATGTCGGCGGGCTGCGCCGCTACTATGATCTTACCAAGCCTGGTATTATCTATGGTAATAGCATTCCGGCGATTGCCGGATTTATTCTTGCCGGACGCGGCAAAATAGACTGGCTACTTCTTATTGAAACGCTTGTCGGTATTGCCGGCGTTATTGCAGCCGGCTGTGTCTATAATAATGTTTTGGACAGAAATATAGATATGGCCATGGCGCGAACCCGCCTTCGTCCGTTACCAACTGGGGCTATATCAATAACTAATGCACTCATTTTCGGTACGGTTCTTGGCGTCATTGGCTTCACAATGCTGAGCATTTTTACTAACTTCTTGACAGTCCTGACCGGTATAGTAGGAATTACCTGTTACGTTGCTGCTTACGGTTTCTTTAAGCGTCGTTCAGTGCACGGGACATTGGTTGGCAGCATTGCGGGCGCTATGCCGCCAGTAGCGGGATACTTGGCGGTCAGCAATCGGCTTGATCTGACTAGCCTCTTCTTATTTTTGGTACTTGTCTGTTGGCAAATGCCCCATTTTTACTCGATCGCTATGTATCGGCATAAAGATTACAAGGCGGCCGGTCTCCCGGTCCTGCCGTTAGTGCACGGATTTGCTGCTGCTCGCCGAGACAGCTTAGTATATATTATTGGCTTTGGTGTGGCAGCGGTGGCACTAACCTTTACTGCCCATCTAGGAATTATTTACGCATTCTTTGCAACAATTTTGTGCCTCACTTGGCTGGTGTTTAGCCTTCGCAAACAGCCGGACAGTGGCAGGTGGGCGCGGAGTATGTTCAAATTATCACTTCTGATGATGGTTTCCATTTCCGTGATGATTGCTGTCGGTGGCTGGCTGAGCTGATTGATATGAAGGCAGTAATACCAGAACAGTCGTCCCCTTATTGACCTGGCTTTTGAGGGTTATTGTGCCACTATGTACGTCGGCAATCATTTTAGCAATGCTCAGGCCCAAGCCATAGCCGCCCGCCTCATCTCGTACCCTCGAGCTGTCAGCCCTATAGAAGCGGTCGAATATATGCATAAGGTCGTGTGGCGCAATGCCATGACCCTCGTCAGTAACCTGCCAGACTACCTCTTCTCCACGCTTATTCGCTTCCAGCCGGACTGTTTTTCCGGACTGACTATATTTGATAGCATTGTCCAAGAGAATAATTAGCAACTGAGTCAGGCTGTCTGCATCGCCTAGTACCTTGGGGCTATGTGCAACATTTGACTTGATAATGACTTGGCGGGCATCAGCCAGCTTCTGTACACCCCTTAATGCTGCATTTATTACTGTCTGGCTATCAACGGGCTGAAATTGCTGCTGTAGCTCATCTGCCTCAAGGCGCGCGAGTTTCAGTAAATTATTAATGAGTATATCGAGTTTACTGACCTCCTCCAGGTTGCTCTTGAGTGTTTGTCTCAGTTCACGAGCTGTGTTTTTCTTGTTCAGCAGTGCTACTTCACTTTCCATGCGAAGTGCCGTCAGTGGCGTTCTTAGCTCGTGGGAAACATCAGCGGTAAAACGCTTCTGCTGCTCATGGGCAGCTTCAATTGGACCTAAGGTACGTCGCGCCAGTACATAGCTTACAAAGCCAGCCAGCACCAGGACGATTAAGTTGAGACCGAGCAGCCGTAAGAGTACGTCATGTCGTTCATTATTAGCAGTGGTGGTTTCTAATTTGCTCAGACTTCTTGGCGGGCCGCCCTGACTTGGAAACTCTAACTCAAGCCGTCTTTGCTCACGGTATAATCCTCTATCTATATCCCGTGCGGTTACGTTATATATGGCGAAACTAAAAACTATGCTGATTGCCATCACTATAGCTAGGTACCATAAAGTTAGTTTGAAAGTCGCTGAGCGAAACATGGCTGCACCTACTTACCACTTAACTTATAGCCAAAACCACGTACTGTCTCGAGCAGTGCTTTAGATTTCGGGAATGGCCGGTCAATTTTGTTACGCAGGTAACCGATATATACCTCAATCGTGTTCGGCAGAATATCTGCATCCTGATCCCAGACATGATTAATGATCATTTCTTTGGTGATAACCTGATTGGGATGATGCATGAGATATTCAAGCAAAGTAAACTCTTTATGTGATAGCTTAATGGGCTTGCCGGCCCGCAGGACTTCATAATTGCCGGTGTCCAGCGTAAGATCGCCAACTTTGAGTAGCGTGCCTACCTGCACCGGTGGCCGCCGTAAAAGTGCACGTACCCGGGCTGTCAGTTCGTCAAACGAGAATGGCTTGATTAAGTAATCATCGGCACCGTTATTCAATCCTTCCACGCGATCACCGATGGTCCCCCGAGCTGTTAACATCAAAATTGGTGTACTAATATTCTCATCTCTCAGCTTGCGGCAGAGCGCAACCCCATCCATGCTACCGGGCAGCATTCTATCAAGTACGATCGCATCGTAATCCGGGTCAGAGGCATAAGAATAGCCGCTGTCGGCATCATAAACTGCGTCGACTGCAAAACCTTTTAATTCCAGACCGCGCTTGACTGCTTGTGCTATCTTTGGTTCATCTTCAACCACCAGTATTCGCATGATTATATTATACCTTCCTTCGATTGAAAATTAGCTGTAGCACTTTCTTTGCTTATTGGCTGATAGTGTTGCTGCCGCTAGTAGTGCTACTGCCTCCCGTTCCACCTGGCGCCACTCCTCCGGTGTAGCCACAGCCAGGGTAAGAGTTAATTGCAATTATGCTGGCGGTGGTACTGCCGCTTTTAGTCACTCGAATTATGACCATGTCACCGTTTTTTATACTGCTCTTGTTGACACTTTGGCCGTTTTCTATGACTTGAGTTGAAGGAGCGATGTGGTAGATATTTATTGTGCCGCTTCGGTTATTTTGCACACTGATGCTTGTGTTGCTCACTGCGGTGACCGTTCCGAAGTCGCCGCCCCGGAACTGACGGCGCCTATTACTTCCTGCAAGTCCAGCACGTGATGGTGTCGCTAATTTAGCGTGGGCTCGTCCGTAGCTGTCGCCAAGAAGGAAGCTCACAACCAAAAGTGAGACTATAATTATTACAGAGACAACAGCTGTGACTGATATAGTGACCCTCTGTTCTTTAGTTGGCTTTTTCGCTTTACTGCTTATGGCATAAAACTCTTCGCCACTTACATGTTTGTCAGTCATACTAACCCTTGACCTTTGTAATCTTGCCATCTTGAAGCTTAAATTGCTCATCCGCCTTACCAGCTATCTCAAGATCATGGGTAACAACAATAATTGTTGTCTGCTCTGTTCGAGCGAGCTCATGCAGCAAGTCGAATATCATCTTACCGTTTTGACTATCTAGATTCCCGGTTGGTTCATCTGCCAGTATTATTTTTGGCTTGTTCGCAAGGGCGCGGGCAATGGCTA
>DAHUZY010000007.1:27619-30806 GCA_027314885.1 Candidatus Saccharimonadota bacterium
CTGAGTCGTCCGGGCTTGCGCTTCATTTCATGTGGTTTTAGGCCGACTCTTTCGAGTAACTGTTCGGCTCGCATTTTGCGCACCTGTGACGGTATGCCTGCGAATTCCATTGGTAACATAGTATTTTCAAGAGCGGTAAGATTTGGTATGAGATTGTAGCTTTGGAAGATAAAGCCAATTTTGGCGCGGCGATAGTTGGTCAAGCCACGGTCACTGAGCATAACGACATCTTCACCATCGATTTTAATGCTGCCTTCGGAGGGTTTGTCTAGGGCACCGATGAGGCTGAGTAGCGTGGTTTTACCGCTGCCGCTTCGTCCCATAATAGATGCAAACTTACCGCTCTGTATCTTGAATGAGACATCATTGACGGCGGCAATTGTATAGTCGCCGCTTTTATATATCCGCTTTATGTTGCTTACCTCTAGCACGCCATAATCCTTTTCTTGAGCTTAATCATAGTATTCATTCCGACCTCATTACTTCTGCAGGTCTAATTTTTGTAATCAAAAAAGATGTAAATCCGCTGGCAACAATGGCAATAATCAGAGCAGCGGCAAGACCATAAAGAATAATGCTCCAGCCAATAGCTGCGTTTATAGCATGTAAGTTATTACCAATAAAGCCAAAGCCGTGACTATGAGCTAAAGCTAAGCCAAAACGACCCTGACCCCGAGAATTTGTGCTACTAGTCACCAACAGATGAGTGATGGGATTACTGGCAATAACGCCAAGGATGATACCCATAACGGCTGCCAATACAGTAAATGTTATCGCTTCAGTCATAAACTGTTCCATGACTGTAATATTGCTGGCGCCAATTGCTTTCATGACCCCTATTTCTCTGCGTCTTTCCCGCACGATCATTATCATGGTGAGCAAAATGATTACCGCTCCGGCAACGACAGCACCGATAAGGCTATAGAGCGAAATACTTTGGATGTTTTCTAGCGGTGTAATACTGTTCCGCGCCTCTGTGGCAGCGTTCGTGACGTCGGCGGCACTTCCAAGCTTCTTAGCTGCCATTGTGGTCACGGCGTTAACGTTTGTTATGGAGTCTACATTGAGTGTGATGCTAGTTAATTCCCCGCTTTGGCCGCTAATACGTTGTTCAGTTGAGAGCGGTACAATCACCTGGCTATTTGCAAACGCATTGCCAGCGTTATAAATACCGAGTACTGTCATAGTGGTGTTGTAAGCAGTAAAAGTTGAGCCAACATGCAAGTTATTCTTTCTGGCAAGTGCCGTGCCAATCAGTGCGACATTAGCATTGCTGTTGGTCATAAAGACCTTGCCGGACGTTATCGTAAATGTGCCACCGCCTTGTACGCTGTTACCAGATAGGTTAGTCGGATCATTAGTCCCGGTAATAGCAACTGGTGGACTAAAGTCAAATGCTGTGCCTAAACCCGTAGGGTTTGCGTGAACCTTGGAGCCTGCACCAACTGGTATACGAAAAGAAATACCACTATTTCGACTGAAACGCCTCCCGAGGACACCGGCTCTCACGGCAGATTTGAGGTTAGAGTCGCTGCTCGTTAGACGATCAGATAAGGTAGCTACTGTTGAGGTGACATGTGGCAATGATTTGACTGTATTGAGATTGGCGGTGGTGAGCGGATTGCCACCGCCGAGAAAGCCTCGCAAACCAGCTGGCGAGATGGTAACGGTATTGCCAACAGACGCTTTGACGGAGTTAATTTTATCGCTGACCGCTTGATGAGCAACGAGCATAGTCAGGCTTAAACCAATGCTCAGGCCTAAAATGATTACAATCGACACCGTTCGGATGACGTTTCTGAAGGCATTACGTATTCCACGACTGACAGTGTTCATAGACGGCTTACTTTCCTTCTAAAAAGTGTAAAAACTAACGTCTGCGATTACACCCCCTTTTGCTGAAGAATAACTTAGTAATTTTCTTGATTGTCTAGTTGCTGGCGTGCTGTGTAAGAAATATTATTATAGCCAGTGGCTATCTTTTTTTAAGAGTGTTATGCTTCCTACATATGAGGGATCAAATCGCCGTTAATTATTTGCATGTCTTTTTAGACCGTCATCAGGTGCGTGAGTACCGTAAAGGTGAGGTAATTATTTTTCAAGGAGAGGTGCCCCGTTGCGCTTATGTTGTGAAGTCGGGCATTATTAAGGCCTATAATTTAAGCGTCGGCGGCGATGAAAAGCCAGTCGCCTTCTATGAGCCCGATAGTACTTTTCCTACCTCTTGGGTCTATGGGCAAGTCTCGAACGCACTCTATTACTATGAAGCATTTACTCCTAAGGTAGAGGTATACACGATTGATCGTCAGGAATTTGTTAGCTTTATAAAAAAACGGCCTGAGCTTTTATTTCAAGAGCTGCAACATGTGCTGACAGACCAGATCGGCGCAACTTTACGCTTAAATGCTCTGCAGCACTCTCGCGCCAGTGATAAATTGATCTACATCTTGCATTATCTGGCCACTGCTTACGGTCAGCCGGTTGAAGGTGTTCCGGACACTATTGAAATAATGCTCGAACTAACACACCAGGATTTTGCAAACATTACAGGATTAACGAGGGAAACTGCCGCCACTGAACTTAATAAGCTTAAACGGCAAGGCATCATTAATTACAATAAGCACACTCCCTACCAGCTCGATAGGCGCAAATTAACACAAAGAATCAATGATCAGTTTATGATAGACGTTGAAGCTGCAAACTATGCTGGCGTCTGAATTTTTACGGGCTTGCCGTCAAGACTCTCTTTAACTACGCGAGCTAGGTTATGCGGTGCGGTCCAAGACTTCACTATGCAGCGCTCTGCGCCAAGCTTGTAGGCCTCAGCGACTTCTGGGGAATTCTCCATGTTAGTAAAAATTAAGACCTTAACTTTTGCGCTGTTACCTTTCTTGTGCCATTGCTGTAGAAATTCTAGGCCGCCCATGACGGGCATCAGCAGATCGAGCAAAACAAGATCTGGCGAAAAATTTGTTAATTTACTGAGCGCCTCTTTACCATCATACGCAGATACGACCTCGTGTCCCTCATGAGTTAGAATGATGCTATACGCCTTATTAAGATCACGATCGTCTTCGACTACTAATATTCGTGCCATAATTATTCTCTTATTCCCATCCTCTCCGGTAGCCCCTAGCACTACCTTTCATTGAATAAGTGCTACTTCTACTTATATCACACTCCTTTC
>DAHUZY010000008.1:0-8826 GCA_027314885.1 Candidatus Saccharimonadota bacterium
GCTCCGTACCGGCATCCATTTGAAATGTCCCCGGCTGAAATGCCAATTTGACATCTGGGTTATCATCGAGCCAATCCGCTACCTGGTCATGGTAAGGAACGGCGTGCTGACTGATAGAGCTAAAGTACATCCATTTCGGCGTCTCAGCGGGACGCAAATGTGGCCATTGGTAATCGTATTCTTCATGCCGTATCAGGATAGTGCGCTCATCCTTATACCACAACACGTAATGGTAGTTACTCTTCTTGTCGTGATTAATACGTACAAACGTAGTATCTACCCCCTGCTTATGAAGCGCGGCAATCATGTCCCGGCCATGAGCATCGCCGCCGACGTTAGTTACGAAAGCAGAAGTCAGACCAAGACGGGAAAAGGCGACCGCAGCATTTGAGGCATTACCAACACCCTCGAGCACCTCAACATGATCATAAGGCAGCTTGGTACCGAATTGCATCGCTAACCATTTGCCGTCGTCATTTTGATACGTTACAGCCTGATCATCAAGCAGCCGAATAAATGCATCCGTAACAATATCTCCTACGCTTATTACATCCAATTGGTCCGCCATACGCCCACCTTCTTTTACTTTTTAATAGTTATTATGCTTATACACCTAGTGTACCACTGCTTTACCGGCAGAGTGAAAATCAACAATCTTACTCTCTACCACAGCCTGTACGGCAGGTATCACGTCCTTAGAGATCAGCTTGGCTACTGAGTACTCGTCGGGGTGATCTTTGAGTGTTTTCTCAAGGGACATGCGATACGCGTAACGCATATCGCTATTAATGTTAATCTTGGTAACCCCGATAGTCACCGCATCCCGAAAATAGTGTCCCGGCGTATCGCTGCCGCCGTGCAGACTAATATTACAATTAATTGCTTCCCTTATTCGTTTAAGCAGCTTTAAATCAAGTTTTTTGGGCACCGGATACTTACCGTGCAAGTTGCCAACGGCGGCCGCATAGGTATCTATGCCGGTGGCGTCAACAAAGGCCTTTGCGCCAATCGGGGTAGAGAAGGTCTTTCTAATTTCTTCATAATCTATTGTTTCGTTATGCAGGTTGGACGAACCGCTGAAGTAATGTGGTTCGCTCTCTACCAGCGCACCCGTTAGCTTGGCATACTCAACTACCTGCTTGGTGGCGTTAATAATGTCAACATCGCTCGCATTGTGGTCTGCTTGAGAAATATCGATATGGATAAACTCAAATCCAGCATCAATGCCCGCCTTGGCGGCTTCCACGCTCGGGCTATGGTCAAGGTTTACATAGATCTCGACTCCGTAGTCGCGCTTAAAGTTGTCTACCAGATCACGTACATTATCTAGGCCAATGTCTGTCACCTCACCATGACTAACCTCTACCAAGATAGGAGCCTGTTTTTTAACCGCTGCCCGGATAATCGCCCGAAGTGTCGACTCGTCATCAATGTTAAAGGCCCCGAAAGCCCAATGTTCCTTCCGCGCCGTAGCCATTCGTTCGCGGGCAGTCTGGCAATTCTTTCTGATCTGCTGAAGCGTAAGCGGCATATTTTCTATTATAGCCGTTTACGGTTTAAATATGAAGGGCTTGAACCCGTCCATAACATCAATGGCCGTTCTCTTGTCCGAGTAGACTCCATACACATTGACCCCTAGATTAAGAGGTGGTTAATAAGATACAGTGTAGTTATGAATACACATGCAACCCTCGATCGACCGAGCGCCAAACACGAAGGGCCTATGCACATAGCCCAAGGTTTTCATGAAATATTTCGCGTATCAAGCATAGACACCACTAATTTTGGTTGGTTGAGCCCCATATTCGAAATAGATAACCCGGATATTCAAACAGCTTGGCAGGGAATAATTGAAAGAGCACCAAGCATCAAAGACATCGTCTCATTTGCAATTTATACCCTCGACGGTGACCGCATTACACCCGGCCAAATTTACCCCGGGGGCAGAATTGTGGACGATGAAAGCGCGCGCCGACTAGCGGCCAACCGTGTGCCTATCCCCGTAACATATCGTGAAGGGATACGACCAATTGGATATGTGGCATGCCTCAATAATAGCCTCTCCCGTTTTTGCGAAGGCGATGAAGTACTAGCTGTAGACACCGGCACGTTCGGGATAAAAACCACCCCCTTAGAAGACATTGTGGATGCCTATATTCAAACGGCTCGACAACCCTACAAAATGTAACAAGCTCTAGATATAACTTTTGAATGATCTAGCTACTGCCCGACAACAATAGCCATCCGACTGTACTGCTGTCGAGCCGTAGTAGGGGTTAGTGTTTTCCCTTTCTATCGAGCGCATGATGTGCTGCCAGGCGAATGTGTTTGGCATCAAGACCAAAATGTGCAAGTAGTTCATCCGGCTTGCCAGACTCGCCAAATCGATCAGGCATACCGATACGCACAAGCGGCGCCGGACAGTATTCGGCTACAGTCTCAGCAATGGCGCTGCCAAGACCACCGTTAATCTGGCCTTCCTCTGCCGTTACGACTGCACCGGTTCGAGTAATACTTTTTACAAGCGTAGCAGTATCAAGCGGCTTCAGCGTCGGTACATGCACAACCTCGGCATTGATGCCGTCACGCTTTAATTCCTCGGCTGCCTTGAGGGCATGATAGGTCATCGTGCCAGTTGCCACCAGACTGACATCTTGCCCCGGCTTTAGGACATAGGCCGGCCCGATTTCAAACGGCGTGTCGGCCGTGGTAATAACGGGGGTTGCCTCTCGGGCTAGACGGACATAATTAGGCTGCGGGTGCTGAGCCATAGCCACTGTCGCCTTTTCAGCCTCAATACTGTCACAGGGGGCAATAACCACCATATTCGGCAATACGCGCATCAAACCAAGATCTTCCAGCATTTGATGGGTTGCCCCGTCCGGCCCAACACTGACACCGGCATGAGAACCGACAATTTTGACCGGCCGATCGTTTAAACAAATGGTTGTCCTGATCTGTTCCCAGTTGCGTCCGGGACTAAAGGCGGCATATGAACTGACAAAGGGG
Organism: Candidatus Saccharimonadota bacterium; assembly: GCA_027314885.1. Lineage (GTDB taxonomy): Bacteria > Patescibacteriota > Saccharimonadia > Saccharimonadales > UBA4665 > JAJZAF01. Next base: position 3,010 of record DAHUZY010000008.1, read on the forward strand.
ATCTTGCCCATAGCTGCCAAGCCTGAGCCAACCGTTACTAAATTCTGCTCAGCAACCCCAATTTCCACAAAGCGCTCGGGAAAGGCTTCTGCAAACAGGCTCATCTGAGTAGAGTCGGTTAAATCAGCACAGGCTGCCACAACATTATTCCAGCGCTTGCCAGCCTCAAGCAGCCCACGGCCGAAACCTTTTCTAATTGGCTCACTCTCCATTTCTGTATGCAATGACCGCAGCCCAAAGTCACTCATGCTCACTCCTAATCTTTCCCCCGAGAGTTCGCAGCTCATGGAGCGCCTTTTTGGCTTCTTCCTTATTCGGCGGTTTACCGTGCCAATGAAAGTCATATTCCATAAAATCTACGCCCTTTCCCGGCACAGTGTAGGCAAGAATCATCACCGGCTGTTCAGTCACTGCGCGAGCCATCGCGCAGGCCTCAATCACAGCATCAATGTTGTTTCCGTCTATTTCTAATACGTGCCAGCCGAACGCCTGCCACTTCGCCTTTAAGCTTTCAAGAGGCATAACATTTTCGGTCGGACCATCAATTTGAATATTATTCCGGTCAGTAATTGCAATAATGTTGCTAAGCTTGTACTTGCCGGCCAGCATAGCAGCCTCCCAAACATTACCTTCATCTTGCTCGCCATCGCCCATCACCACATAGATCCAGCGACCTTGTTGCCCATCCATCCGCATCGCCAGGGACATACCGCAAGCTTGGCTGAGGCCGCAACCGAGCGGGCCAGAGGTATTTTCAAGACCAGACAGTCTCAGGCGTTCAGGGTGCCCCTGCAGTCGTGAACCGAGTTGCCGGAGAGTCATGAGTTCATCACGGTCAAAATACCCTGCACGGGCCATGGTTGCATAGCGAACCGGTACACAGTGCCCGTTACTGAGCAGTAAGATATCACGTTCCGGCCAATCCGGCTGCTTCGGGTCATGCTTGAGAATATCAAAATAGAGCGCTGTAAAGATATCTGCGAGACCCAGGGGGCCGGCACTGTGACCACTACCGGCATGCTCGAGCATGCGGATAATATCTTCCCTAATATTATTGGCAATGCCTTGTAGCTCTATAGCAGATAGTTTCTCTGTCGCCAAAGTAGATAACCCTCCCCCTAACTAATATTTCTTAGTGTAGCATATGCTTCAGCCGGATCAGCCGCGCCATGAATGAAGCCACCGACATTCAGTACGTCAACACCGCCACCGAGCAGCTCAGCTGCATTCTGATCATTCACCCCTCCGTCCCAACCAATTTCAGCAGACGGATGCTGTTTGTGCACTTCAGCAACTTTTTCAAGTAATCCAAGATCGGCTCTACCGCCGTGTCTACCAAGGTCCCCACTAAAGACAAGAACATGATCGAAACTGAGAAGGGAATCTAATGCTGCTTCTACTGGAGTTTCAGGTAGTAGCGCCAACCCTGGCTTCATATTGTAATAACGAACGCGTTCGGCAAACTCATGGTGATTAACTGCCGCTTCCTGATGAATGATCACCAGGTCAGGATGAAGGGGAACCAGTTGATCAATAGTCGCCATAGGGTTCTGGTACATCAAATGAATGTCTGCCACCATCCCTTCCGGCCACCAAATCTGATCCAGACCAGGAGACGTAGTCGGCGCAAATACTCCGTCCATGAGATCAATGTGTATCCGCTTGGCGCCAATCTTTACAAGGCGCTCCATCTGCTGTTGGTAGCCGTGAGTATCGTAGGCAGTAATAGTGGGGCAAATCGTGTGTTCCATAGCTACTATCCCTCATCGAGCTTCTTGATGCGGCGGATATGTCGGGCTTCCTCGCTATACGGAGCCGCCAGCCAGACTTCCGCTGCTCTTTTAATCTGCTCGTCGCTGAGAAACCGGCTGGCCAAGCTTAACATGTTTGCGTGATTATGTGACCTGCTGAGTCGCAATATCTCATAGGGATCGTCGCTCTTCTGACCGCTAATATCCACCGACTCCCGAGGCGCAACTGGGCCATAAAAGACTGTACAGCGTACTCCTTTGACCCGGTTTGCCGCCATAGCCTCACCCTGACCGCTACCCCCGAATATGATGCCGCAGTCATACTCACCCTTACCGAGCGCGTAGGCAGCTGGAAGTATGAAGTCCGGGTAGTCATCATCAGCGTTATAGCTACTTGGCCCAAGGTCTGTACATATATGTCCCAGGCTCTCTAGAAATTGCTTGAGCTGTTTGAGAGCTTCAAAACCAGCATGATCGGTAGCGAGGACAATTTTCATGAGTTGTGCGTAGTTTCTTGGGGCTGTTCCGATTCCTTTGCTTTGTGAAGTAATTTACCTACATCTGCAACCACCTCGACCAAACGGTTTGAGTAACCCCATTCGTTATCGTACCAGGCGACTACTTTCAGCATGTTGCCTGCGACTATAGAAGTGAGACTCAAGTCTACTGTTGCCGAGTGGCTATTCCCGATAAAGTCACCGCTCACCAGCGGCTCATCAGTCACTGCGACAATCCCTTGGTAGTACGGTTCCTTGGCAGCTTCCTTAAAGACATTATTTACTTCTTCAACCGTGACTGGCCGCTTAGTGATGATAACAAGGTCGGCTAAAGATACGACCGGGGTTGGCACACGGACGCTGAGACCACCGAAGATGCCTTGGAGCGCCGGCAGAGCTAGCCCGGCAGCAATCGAGGCGCCTGTGGTTGTCGGCACGATATTTTCCGCCGCATTACGAGCTTCACGAAGATCCTTGGCAGGAGCATCCTGCAAACGCTGAGAAGCGGTATAGCTATGCGTAGTCGTCATCATAGCCTTCTCTATGCCAAAGTGGCTTTCAATAATTGCTGCAACTGGAGTAATACAATTAGTGGTACAGGATGCATTGCTAATAACGTCTCCGGCGCTTTCCAGCTTGTCTTCATTTACGCCTAGAACAATTGTAGTGGCATCTGAAGCATGGTCGCCTTTGGCTGGTGCACTCAGGACAACCTTCTTAGCCCCGGCATCTATGTGTGCCTTGGCTTTCTCCGGATTGACAAAGAAACCGGTCGACTCAATCACCACATCAATGTTATGTTCTCTCCACGGTAGTTTTGCAGGATCAGTTTCAGACAAAACTTGTATGTGTTTGCCGTCGACAATAATGTCGTGCTCATCATAGCTCACTTCCCGGTGATATGTACCGTAGTTGCTGTCATGCTTGAGCAAGTGGGCCAAGGTTTTTGTATCTGTCAGATCATTGAGAGCAACAATCTCGATGTCGCTTCGCTCAAAAGCGACTTTAAAGGCGTTCCGGCCAATGCGGCCGAACCCGTTAATAGCGATTCGTGTCTTCATAGGCATAGCTCCTTTTCTACATTTTTATTTTAGTGCTTATGTATACGATTGTAAAAGATATACCTAAGGCATGCAACTTCTATCTGTTAAGCCTGGATACAACCCGGAACTAACGATCCACTAATTGACCTTCGTACGGAGTCAAATTATGTAGATCGCTAATATTATTAAGCTTCGTCAGTAATGCCTCTACTCCACCAAGAGAGCCAGCCCTTTCTCTCACCCTTTTTTTGAGTTCATCAAACGATACTAATTCAACTGCTATCTTCTCTCCGGCGTCAGGGCACGGCTCACTTTGCCCACTCACTCCCCAGCCAAGCACAACGTAGACGAACCATTCAACTTTGTCATACGGCTGCCGCACGTCAATAATACGCCAGTTCGCAAAGCTATAGCCGGTTTCTTCTTGTACTTCACGAGCTGCTGCTGCCTCTACGTCAGCGTCATTCGTATCTATCCGTCCCCCAGGAAAACCTTGGCGACTGCCAAAATATGGCTGCTCATCATTCACCACAATGACCTTATCGTCAACAACGCAGACAGCTATTGCTGTATCGGTGCGCTTTAACATCTCGAATGTTGCACTGCTGCCATCAAAGAGCTTCTGGTCCCACTGATAAACATCAAAAATCTCTCCCCGAAACTTACATACTGCTTCAGACGGAACGAGAGTAGCTCTGTTCGGGATCAGCTTTTGCATTAACTCACGCTCTTCCTATGCGCTGCTTCATAGCGCGCAATAGACTCGGCAACAATCTGTTTGGCAGCCTCAATATCTCCCCAGCCAAGCACCTTGGTAGTACCCGGCTTTTTTAGGTCTTTATAGTGCGCAAAATGCTCTACGACCTTTTGCTGCCAGCGCTCACCAAGATCACTGAGGGATTTAATGCTATCACCGGTGTTACGATCGTCTGCCGGCACAACCACAACCTTATAGTCCATATCCCCGTCATCTTCAAAGTTCAAAACACCGATAATCTTCGCACTTAACCACACGCCAGTAGGTATGGGCTGGTCGCACACCACCAGCGTATCCAGTTCATCACCGTCTTCGTCCAGTGTCTGTGGAATAAAGCCGTAATTGACCGGCTTGGCATAAACACTTGGTTCTACCCTGTCGAGCATAAATGCAGCTCGCTTGCGGTCCCACTCGACTTTCAAAAAACTACCTTCAGGAATCTCAATCACAGTGTTCACAAGCCCGTTTTCGTAATCTCCCGGATCTAATACTAGGTTAAAATCGGCCATAGTACTCCTTTTTTTTAGCCACTATTTACTTGTTACATATTGTACTATAGCTAGTATGACCATTATTGGCCACCGCGGTGCTCGAGGCCTCGCGCCCGAAAACACACTGTCTGCCTTAAAGAAGGGGCTCCAGCATGGTGTAGACGAAGTAGAGTGTGATATTCGAGTTACCAAGGACCGCGTCGTCATACTGCACCATGACGCAAATCTCGTGGACCCAAACGGCACAAAACACCGGATTTCTGAACATACCTACAAAGAGTTGATTGCACATAAGCCGGACCTCGCCACCCTTGAGCAAGCACTTGATACCATCAACCGGCGCCGGCCACTTTATATCGAGGTAAAGCCTGGTGAACCAGTGAGGCCGATTATTCACATTTTGCAGACCTATCTCGACAACGGGTGGCAACCGAGTGATTTTCGTCTCGCCTCTTTCAGTTATAAGACGCTCAATGAACTCCACCGGGCCCTCCCCGGCATAGCAATCATTGTGAATGAAAACTGGTCAGGGGTACGGGCCGGTCATAGAGCCCGTAAACTTGGTGCCAACCGAGTTAGCATGAACGCCCGGTGGCTCTGGTCTGGCTACATTTGGGCTGCCGCTCGCGGCGGTCATGAGCTCGTAGCGTTTACTGTTAATAATCCGGGGCGGGCCCGTCGCTGGGAGCGCTTAGGCCTTGCAGGCGTCATTACTGATTACCCTGATCGCTTTCAAACATTCTGAGGAATATCAATCTTTGGTCTATCGGTAACTACTCACGGCCTCTATGCTAAACTTAATAGTTATGCGGGTTGTGTTTGATCACATAGATAACGAGGCAGCGCACATAACCACCTTCTATTTCCGTCCGCCTGCTCCCGTAAGCTATACTGCCGGGCAGTATATTGAATTGACGCTACATCACGACAACCCCGACAAACGTGGACAGAAACGATGGTTTACGCTCTCCTCTTCGCCTTCGGACAAACTTTTATCCATCACCACCAAGTTTGTCACAAATGGTGTCGGCAGCAGTTTTAAGAACGCGCTCAGACAGCTTCAGCCCGGTGATGAAGCTATTATGAGCGAACCAATGGGAGACTTCGTCCTCCCGAAACTGATTCAAACTCCGCTCATTTTTGTAGCTGGTGGCATTGGCATTACACCGTATCACAGTATGCTCACTTGGCTCAGTGCCACCAAAGAGCAACGTCCCATCACCATAATCTACGGTGTCGGCAACGAGGATGATATTGTGTTCCAGCAGACTTTTGATA
>DAHUZY010000008.1:8836-29280 GCA_027314885.1 Candidatus Saccharimonadota bacterium
AATGCCAATCAACATGTCGTTGTTGTTGTCAGAAACCCCTCCCCCACTTGGGGTGGCGAGCAGGGGCAACTCAGCGCCGAGCTCATTATTGGACTCGGACATCCTACTGATGAGAGCCTCATTTACCTCGCAGGCCCGGAACCGATGATAGAAAAACTTGAGAAAGACTTACTTCATGCAGGTATTAAAAAGCCGCAACTCGTGACAGACTTCTTCCCGAACTACCCGTCAGATTACTAATTCTGCAAGGGGTGGGTATGACCCTCAAGATACTCTCGAATTTTTAGTGCAGCCGTTGCTCCTTCACCCGCAGCAGAAGCAATTTGCATGGTTGCGCCAGACCGGACATCACCGGCTGCAAACACGCCAGGCAAGGCGGTTTGTAAGTTACTGTCTGTTTTAATAAAACCAATCTTATCAAGCTCAATCTTAGTGCCATCAAGAAACTGAGTATTGGGCAATAACCCCACAAAGACAAAGACGCCATCAACTTGAAAATCATGTTTCTTACCGGTTTCGGTATGTGTTCCGATCACTTTGGTAACAAACTTACCGTCACCAATAATCTCATCTGTGGTCGTGCCCAAGTGAACCGTTACTTTGCCTTCGCGAATAAACCCTTTGAGTTCGTCTTGCAATACGTCACTCGCTTTAATCTTTGAACGCACCAATAGATCAATGTGCGAGGCATAACGGGTTAAAAAGATTGTTTCCTGAATCGCTGAGTTACCACCGCCCACTACTGCCAGGCGTTTATCCCTATAAAAGGCGCCGTCACAGGTTGCACAATAGTGCACGCCGCGGGCAAAATAATCCTGCTCCCCCGGCACTCCCACCTTTTTATAATCGCTGCCAGTTGCAATCAGAACTGCCCGGGCATGCATCGTGCCGCTCGTTGTCTCCAGGCGTTTGAGATTACCTTCATCATGGATACTAAGCACTTCACCAAGTTCAATCACTGCCCCAAAGCGTTCTGCCTGCTTGCGAAGGTTCTCCGAGAGCATAAGCCCTGAGACTCCGTCAGGGAAGCCCGGGTAGTTATCAATGGTGTCTGTCACGGCCGCAAGACCGCCAACCACGCCACGCTCTATGATGAGAGTCTCAATATCCTCTCGGGTGGTATATATAGCAGCCGTCAATGACGCCGGGCCGCCGCCGATAATAATGACGTCGTGGCGGGATGTTTTTTTGCTCTCGCTCATCGTTTAAGACAAGGCCGGTGCCAAACGGGCGAGGTTATAGCCAACGATCACTTCCTGAGTTTCATCTTGCTTGGTCACTACTGTAACCGGCACAGTCATGGCGCCTGACAACTCTAAGGCTTCAGCCTGTCGTTGGGGGCACTCGTCAAGGTTTACTTCTTCATAGCTCATGCCTTTGGCGCCCAGATATTTTTTGACCATCTGGCAATACCCACACGTATTAGTGGTAAAGATGGTAATGTTTTTGACCATGATGGTCCCTCCTTTTGGTTAGACAGGCCAGCCGCCTGCAGTGAGCGTCAACTAACCCGTGACATTTCGAGTCACAGCTTGTTTTGATACGCTTACTTTTCTGTTTTATATGTGCTCTAGTACAGAACAATTCTGACTGTAGCAGCAATTATATATAGCGTGCAAGAGAAATTCAATACACCACATATTGTGGTTTTTACCCCAATTTAATCAATTTTCGTGATAGTCACATTAAAAACCAGCCCGGCATTGGCAGGAATACCTGACCCGGGCGGAGGATTAACACCATATGCCAAGTTCGAGGGGATAAGCAATTGACGGGTACCGCCAACTTTCATGCCCGGTATGCCTTGACTCCAGCCTGGGATAACCTGATTCAAGTTAAATTGAGCAGTCGAGCTTTGAAAGATATTGCCGGTTGCCGCTACGGCGCCGGTATACTCAGCAGTGACGGTGTCGCCAGGCTTCACCACTGCACCGCTTCCCGCTTTTAAGTCTATTGTCTTGAGCTGTGTAATGTTCGCAATCGGCGTAAAGCCCGCGAGTTTGCCTTGAGGTTTTGGAACAGTCGTCGGGGAACTTGCGCTTGCCGTAGTGCTACTCCCGCTCGTTTTCGCCTTGTTGTGCTGCTGAATAAGCGTCAGGATGACTGCAATAGCAAGTGCTGAGCTGGTGATTAAAAATAAAACTGCAAAGAAGCCTGCAAAGGCACGTTGATGAATGCTAGCCATAAAGTATTCGTCTTCCTCCTACCTGTTATTAGTATACCATGCGCTAAGATGGATAGCTGTTGCCCGGGTCAGTGACAAAGAGATCGTGCGGGTGACTCTCGCTCAGCGACGCGGTGGTGATCGTGGCAAAGATAGCCCGCTCCCAAATCTCACTGATAGTCTTTGCCCCTACATAGTAAAAACCGGAACGTACCCCTTCCAACATGGTAGCTACCACAGTCGTTAACTTGCCACTGCAGGGCACTAAGCCTTCCACCCCTTCAGCCACCAGGACGCTGTCCTCGCTGTAACTCTTGCCATGGAACTCGTCTTCAGAGCTAATCTCTTTGCCCCGCTCCATCGCTCCCAGCGAACCCATCCCTCGGTAACTCTTGAACTTGTACGTCTTAGCGCCATTAATAATACTCCTAAACCGCGCTGGTACTTTATCTGGGCCAAACTCAGTGATTTCTCCCGGTGATTCTTCAGTCGCTGCAAATAGCCGACCCATCATGACGCTTGAGGCGCCGGCAGCCAACGCTTTAGTAATGTCACCAAAATAGTTAATGCCGCCGTCGGCAATAATGGGGATATTGTGTGCATGTGCCACACTCGCCGTATCCATAATGGCAGTTAGCTGCGGTACGCCCATACCGGAGACAATCCTAGTAGTACAGATTGCTCCTGGCCCCATGCCAACCCTAAGACCGTCAGCCCCGGCGTCAATAAGGGCCTGAGCACCATCGGCGGTTGCCACGCTGCCGCCAATAACCTCTACCTCGTAATGCTGCTTGATAAATTTAATCGCCTCAACCACCGGCTTGGCATAACCGTGAGCAGTGTCAACAACAATGACATCAACTCCCGCCTTAATAAGGGCCTTGACCCGTTCTTGGTAACCAGCACTAGCTCCAACGCCAGCCCCTACTAATAGACCTGCCTGTTTAACTTCAGCAACTTCTGTCGCTTGTTCAGGGATAGTCAGGTTGCGGTGAATAACCCCGATGCCACCTGCTTGAGCAAGCGCAATCGCAAGTCCTCGCTCTGTCACCGTATCCATAGGAGACGAGACAAGCGGCGCGTTTAAGCGAATATTCTTTGTAAGTTGAGTTGAGAGATCAATCTTATCCCGAGAAGATCCAGCGTATCCGGGCTTCAGCAGTACGTCATCAAAAGTCAGAGAAGGAGTCGGTATGAGTTGCATAAGCTATTCTAGAATGCATCACCCGTCGGTGTCAAAAAAATGAATGTAATACGAACTAGTATTTTTTAGCTCTATGATCCTTAAGCTCTCAGACTCTATACCTGCTCGGTTCTTATATTCTCCCGCAAAGCCGCAGCAGCAGCTCTGAGCATCGCCTGCACTTCATCGTCTTTGAGGGTTCGTTTATAGCTCCCTACGCTGAGTCTTAGTGTAATATGCCTTTTAGTCGTGTCCTCCGCTTGGTATATATCTACCGGTGTAAGCCCCAATAGAGTCTGTTCGGGCTTTCTCTTTTCCAGTTCATCGGCCAACGCGTCATACACCTCCTTATATGTCACCTCGGGCGGCAGTGCCAAGGTAATATCTTGGCTCAGCTTCGGAAAACGAGACAAAGGAGTGTAGGCTTTAGGCTGACATGCAGCAAGCAATGGTGTGAGACCGAGTTCAAAGCCTGCACAAAAGTCTGGCAGCTTGAGCGCAGCTCGCACCTCAGCTCTATATTCACCCAGCCGGCCGAGCCGCTCTTGGCCCGCATATACTGTAGCCGCCCGGCCCGGCGCATAGCACGCAACTGCGGCATCGCTATCATCCTCAGCTAGTGTTTCAAACCGAATTTGTCCTGCCAGGCCGAATGCTTCGAGTAAGGCCACGAGATAATACTTCGCCTCATAATATGCCGGCCCGGCAAAATATGCCTTGGCAGCCTTCGTATCAGCCGCAATTACCAAGGCTATGCGCTCAAACTCTTTCGGCAAGTCATCCTCGGTCTTCCCGAGTACGTGTGTCTTTCCTATTTCGAACAGCGCAAAGTGGCTGTAGCCGCCCTTAATATTCGCGTTCACCCCGTTTAATAAGCTCGGGGTCAGGCTCAGCCGATAATATTGCAGATCTGGGCTTAATGCATTAGACAGCTGGTATGCCTGGCTTTTATCCTGCCCCACTTTATCTAGGAGATTGCCGTGAACAAAGCTATATGTCAGGACCTCGTTCGCACCAGCCGCACTTAATAAGCTCCGGGCGTCTGCTTTAAGGTGAAGGAGTGCATTCGGGACAATGGGCGTCATGTCGCGCTTCGGCAGATCGAGGGGAAGTTTATCGAAACCGTAAAGCCGGCCGACCTCTTCAACCACGTCTTCTTTCAGCTCAATGTCTGCCCGCCAAAACGGCGCCTGTACACTCAGCGCGCCGTGCGCCGGTTGAATCTGAAACTCAACGTTCGCCAAGAGCTTTATGATACCCTGATCGTCTAGGTCGAGACCGAGCCGTTGGTTGATAAAACCTTTACTGACCTCTACCGGCGCATGTAGTGTTTCACCATTTGTCGTATTATCATGATGCATGTCATCGATCACTTCGCCCGCCACTTGGCCATTGCCGGTGCTCGCTATTTCGTTTACGACTCTCGCAAGAACTGCTGGGCACTGCAGCGGCGACTGGCCTTTAGTGAAGCGCGTAACCGCATCCGTGAATAACCCATGCGCCATACTGGTACGCCGAATGGAGTACATATCGAAGTTGGCACACTCCAGAATAATGCGCTCGGTCTTTTGATCGACTTCCGTCTCTGAACCACCCATCACCCCGCCGACACCAATCAGCTGTTGGTCGGTAGCAATCATGATAGCCGTCCGGCCCGGCTCTATAGTCTTGCCATTGAGCAGCTTAATTTTTTCACCGGCACGGGGCTGGCGGATTACGATCGCTGCCTCGCTACTACTCAAAGCTTTTACCTTGTCATAGTCATAGGCGTGCATTGGTTGACCGGTCTCAAGCATGAAAAAGTTCGTGTAGTCGACGATGTTATTGATGGATTTTATACCGACCTTGGCGAGCTCCACCTGGAGCCACAGTGGGCTTGTTCCGACCTTAACCTTGTCCATAGTGATAGCCATGAAACGCGGCACCAATTGCGGGATCTCATTCTTCACGGTCAGCGCCAGCGTACTACCTGCGGGCTTGAGAAATTCTGGATGCGCCTTATACCAGTCAGGGCTCTTATATGCCATACCCTGGATACCTGCGAGTTCTCTGGCCACACCCATAAAGCCGAAGCAATCCGGTCGATGCGTGAACATCTTGTTTTCCAGATCAAGCACCACGTCGCCTTCCAGGTCAAAAGCTTTGACAAAGGTCGTGCCCGGCGTCATTTGTTCGTCTACCTCAACAATGCCTTCGTGATCATCACTCAGTCCCAGCTCCCGTGCTGAAGCAAGCATACCATTACTAACTACGCCTCTGAGCTCCTTAGCGGTCAGTACAAATGGTTCTTTTTGTGCTGTTTCTGGCACTGTCACGCCCGGCGGCAGCCAGACAGCCGTCAGCCCTTCTCTCACATTCGGCGCTCCGCATACAACTCGCACCAACCCCTGCTCAGTCCTCTCTACTGCTTTGGCCACACCACCATCATCAATCTCGCAGACATGCAGCTTATCTGCGTCAGGATGCGGCTTACAGACAACTACCTTTACTAAGAGCACCCCGTCAAACTGCAGTCCGTAGTTCTCAAATCCTTCAAGCGCACCGAGCTGTGTGCCGATTCTGTCCATCAGCTGGTCTGTACCAATGGCCAACACATCGTCAGCACAGTGGTAGCGAGCATTAAATGCTCGGATAGTATTCAAGCTAATCTTCATCGATTTCTCCAGACGGCATTAGAGCACTCGACTCCTAAATCAATACCGCTCATCTGATGAGCACTTCCTCGACTGCTGCCACTGGCCTGAGTCTGCAGTGCAGATACACTACATAATAGATTGTTCCGGTGCGGCCGCGTGTCCATCATGAAGTTGTTTGCAATAAGTTTGTTGGCACAAAGTGCAATTGAGTGCGAAATAGTTCCTTGTAGGCCAGCTCGGTGTAAATTGTTTTTTCTGAACCATTGCCCTGCATCAACATGCATTTTTGCATGAGGCTCTTTCACCGGAATATTATCAACTTGTTTCATGTAAATTGCCTCAAAAAGTCTAGCCGTGCCGCTTCAAAATAGCGCACATCTTCCACGTTATATTTCAGCATCACCAAGCGCTCAATACCGAAACCCCAGGCAAAGCCGCTATATCTTTCCGTATCGATATCAGCAGCCTTGAGCACATTCGGATGAATCATACCGCAGCCGCCAAGCTCAATCCAACCAGTGTGACTGCAGATGTTACAGCCCTTTTGCTCGCAGAAAATACAACTCGCAGCAAACTCAAAACTCGGTTCGGTGAAGGGAAAGTAGAAGGGTTGCATTTTAACTTTGACATCTTTTTGGTAGTAGCTGTTGAGCCAGGTCCGTAAAGTTGCAATCAGCTGACCGGTGTGAACGCCTTCGGCTACATAGACCCCCTCCAGTTGGTAAAACGTATGCTCATGCCGAGCATCGAGATCCTCGTTACGAAAGACCCGCCCGGGAATAACAGCCGCAATGGGTTTACCCTTTTCCAGCTGCTCCCTTTGGGATGACAATAATCGGTGCTGCATAGTGCTGGTATGCGCCGGCGAAATAAAGGGTTGGCCGTTCTTATCTGTTTGGATTGTCATAAAAGTATCGTAATCGTCACGGGCGGGGTGACCTTCGGGAAAGTTAAGACTGCCAAACATATGGAAGTCGTCGTCAATCTCTCGGGATTCCACCGCCATAAATCCCATCCTATAGAAAATATCGAGGATGGTATCAAGCTCAGTCATCAAGGGGTGCCGGCTACCGTGGTTCGCCGGTAGTAAGTGCGGCCGCTTATCAGACGGTGTATTGGGAGCAAATGGTGCGGTGACATCAATTGGCGGCAAAGTATCCCGCTGAGCCTGGGCACCTGACAGCAATTCTGTCAGTTCTCTCCTCAGCTCATTGACTGCTTGACCATAATCCTTACGTTCATCGGCTGGTAAGCTTTTGAGCGCATCAAACAACTCCTTTAGCTCGCTGCTGCGGAGTACCGAACGGTCGCCACTTTCGGCTCGCTGCTTTAAGCTGTCTATAAGTTTTTCATCAATCATAGCTTTGTAAACAATTGTACCAAAGTTGTCGTCTGTTTCCGTAACGGCGTACTATAGAAAGCATGGCTATTTTTTCATTTGACATTAGCAGCGACTACGACAAGGCAGAACTCAATAATGTCTTTGACCAAGCCAGCCGAGAGATAGCTAACCGATATGATTTCAAGGGCACCCCCGCGGCCCTCTCCTGGACCAATAATGACAAGACCGGGCTCACAATCATCGGCAGCGGAGAGTGGCAAATCGAGACCATTATTGAAATCGTGCGCAAGAAGCTGGCAGCTCGCGGTCAAAGCCAGAAGCTGCTTGACACTACAAACCCATTGCAGGAAAGCAATTTAAAAGCAACCAAAGATGTCCCTTTTAAACGAGGGCTAAACAAGGAGCAAGCCAGGCGGATCACCAAGACTATTGCTGGCGCCTACCCCAAAGTTAAGGCCTCTATCCAAGGTGAAAGTGTTCGGGTGTCCAGTAATAGCAAGGACGAACTGCAGGCCGTCATCACCCTTATAAAAAATACAGATTTGGACCTTCCGCTTCAGTTCACCAATTTCCGGTAGTAAAGCCCGCCGGCGTTATACTAAATATATGCCCGAAAATCCGCCTGAGCTCTTACAGCAAGCAGTTTCCGTACTGGCCATGAATGATCAGGGAAATTACACGCAGCCAGCCCACCATCTCTACCCGCATCAATGGCTCTGGGACAGCTGCTTTATTGCCATAGGCTTGAGACATCTCGATCTAGAACGCGCCAAGACTGAAGTGCTCAGCCTCAGACGCGGGCAGTGGCATAACGGCATGCTGCCAAACATTATCTTTCGTGATGACCGTGAGTACCGCACTGATCGAAATATGTGGCGTAGCTGGCTCAATCCATATGCCCCCAGCAATATCACAACGACTGGCATTACCCAACCCCCGATGCTAGCTGAGGCAACCGTCCGGATCGGTGAAGGGCTCTCCCCACCTGAACGCCGGTTGTGGTACGGCATGATGTATCCTACCCTGGTTGACTATCATCAGTGGATGTATAACGAAAGAGACCCTCACCAAGAAGGACTAGTACTCCAAATTCATCCTTGGGAAACTGGTCTAGACAACACCCCGCCCTGGATCGCTGAGCTACACGATCACTTGATGCCACTCTGGATAAGATTAATCGAAAAGTGGCGTCTGGACTGGTTAATTAACCTGTTCCGACGCGATACTAAATCGATACCTATGGATCAGCGATTCTCCGCTATTGAATCGCTTGCCATGTTTAGTATTCAGCTCAGGCTCAGACGAAAAGCTTTTGACATCGATAGAATTCTCGATCATGCCCTGTTTAGTATCGAGGATCTCAACTTCAACTGCATTCTTATTCGGGCCAATACGCAACTGAGGGAGATTGCGAAACTCTTACATGCCGACCTGCCGCCTGGTCTAGAGAAGCGCATGAAACAGACTGAGAAGGCGCTTGAATCCCTCTGGGACCCAGAAACCGCGCAGTACTACTCGCGCGACTTTATTACCCATCGACTCCTAAAAACACCCAGCGTAGCCACCTTACTGCCGCTTTATGCCGGCACTATCTCCAAAGAACGAGCCGCCCACCTGGTTAACCTTATTGAGAACAAGCATCATTTTGGGGCTCTTTTCCCTGTGCCAAGCGTCCCCGTGGACTCGGACTGGTTTCACCCTAAACTCTATTGGCAGGGTCCGACTTGGGTAAATATTAACTGGTTGATCATTGACGGACTTAAGCGTTACGGCTTTGACGAACAAGCTGAGAAACTTAAGAAAAAGACGATCGAAGTGGTCAAGAAGTCCGGCTTTTATGAGTATTTTGACCCTCTCACTGGTGAGCCTGCCGGTGCTAATCATTTTTCTTGGACTGCTGCACTCGCGATCGATTTGCTCAATCAATGAAACCTGCGCCGTCTAGGGGGTACTCTATCTTTATAAAAAAACTTTTGACACAAGCAAAATGCCTGTGCTAGCCTAAGTCTCATGGCAATTCACCTAAAGAAGCAATTGAACCTTCTCCTCCTCAGTCTTAGCGGGCTGTGCTTCAGCATGGTTGAAGCCAGGGCGCAACGCAGAAAGTAACGCGCCTACAGTACAGCCCGAAACCTACAGGCTTCAACCGAGGCCTGTTTTTTTGATTAAAGGAGATCCCAATGGAAAAACCCATATCAACCAATCGCAAAGATGCACAAGTCGAGCTATTTGATACCTCACTCCGTGACGGAGCTCAATCACTCCCGAACAAGAAACAATTCCCACCAGATGCAAAGCCCGCCTTAGCAGATGCCATCGCCCGGCTCGGCGTAACTACTATCGAGGCCGGCTTTCCGGGCACTGAACATGATGGCCAAGAAGTAGCTGATGTTGCAGAAACTGTTGGTCGCACCAGATATGTAATCACCCCTAGGACAATCGAGGACGGCGAGCTCATGAATCTGCCACCTCGGGAGTTTACGCCAATTATTACTGGGCTAGCGCGGGCCGTACCATCTGAAATAGAGCAAACATGGCAAGCAGTTTCTAAAGCACTTCGGCCAGGCATTCATGTATTTGTGGCCACCGCCGCAGAGCATATGCAGGTTAAGCATAAAGACAAGAGCAAGACAGAAATTCTGGCTATGGCTCAAGCTGGAATCCGTCATGCCCGCGCCATTAGTAGTCCAAATACACAACTGGAGTTTTCCTGCGAAGCAGCTTCTACCACCGATATGCCCACACTGGAGCAGTTTGTGCGTATGGCGTTGAATGAAGATGTTAATGTTATTAACTTGCCGGATACCCTTGGCGCTGCCAGCCCAAGGCGCATGGGAGCTATATTCCGCGCAGTCACTCAGTGGGTGCACGAAGAAGGTCGGCACCAAGAAGTTACCATCTCCTCACATAACCACGACGACGGAGCCAGAGCAGTGGAAAATACCATCTCTAGCTTGCATGCTGTCATTGACACTGCGAACACTCTAGGCATTGATCCACCTACATTTCAAGTTGAGGGTGTGGTTACACCGGGCTTGGGTGAAAGGAACGGCAACACCTTCTTAGCTCCTTTTGTGCGCGATGTGCTCACTGACCGTGATGAGTTTCGTGCAGACATCCTTATGTACGTTGATACAAAGCGCATACTACGCACGGCTAAACAGATCGCCGAGGCTGCGCGGCTCAAGATTGATCCCAACGCGCCAGTCGTCGGTAGCGAAACACGAAAACACCGTTCAGGCGTGCATAGTGACGCCATCATTAAAGGAGGAGCCGCAGTTTATGCTGCCGTCAATCCTGTTTGGTTTGGTCATCCCAATGCTGCTGAATTGGAAGATGGAAAATTTCAAGGCAACCATGGTCGTCAACACCTTGGCACCGTTGATACATATCGGCTCACTAAAGCCAACCCGGCCATTGCCAAGCGAATAGAGTCTATGGGCTTGCATTTAAGCACTCTCGAGCTTGGTAACATCACTCAGGCATGTAGCGTGAATGCTCTTCGCTTGAAACGACCAGTCACCGATACTGAGCTAGAGGCATTCGCGGCTGAAGTAACAGCCCAGGATCTTACTGACAGCATCAAGACTGTGGAGTTCCGCGAAAGAACTGCCGACAACTCCGCCCTGGTCCTCCTCAATTGCGACGGAATAGACATTGGGGGCGTAGCCCAACATACTACCGGCAATATTAGCGCCTTAATTCATGCCGCCAATAATGCTTTGCGCTTTGATGGAGACATCCGCGACTTTGAAGCGCATGCACTGACAGACGGAGCAGATGCGACGGCATCGGTTTCATTTACGGTTGTCCAAAATGGATATGAAATAAGTACCAGCGCTGAAGGAGAAAACGTCGATGCCGCCAGCTTAAATGCTTACATCCGTGCTGTGAATCTGATTAAACGCACCGAAAAGAGGCTTGGGCAACATTCGTAATCCTTAACTACTTTTGAACATGCACTACTGGATGGATAGAATTTAAGTTCTCTCAGTACACGGCCGACCCCACTCGCACCATGATGCCATGCTTCGTACATATTCGATACAATTGACGCATAAGCTCTCAAACTATTGATCGGCTGGCCGATCTAGAAGTAGCGGCTCGACACCAGGCGAGGTGTGGGATATTTTCACCACGTCCTTATCTATCTTTTTCAGTTCCTTGTGCGCCGTATTATAGTGCCCGACAGTCACCCCGAGTGAATGACCAAGCTTCTGCATATAGGTGTCGTAGGCTGTAATATGATTACCAAGCTGCCCCACTCGCACCTGAATCTCCTTAGCTTGTTCCTCGATCTGTAAACTCCGTAAACCTTGCAACACCGTCTGTAGGTAGGCCATAAATGACGTCGGGCTCACAATAATAACCTTTTTAGTGCGAAAGGCGTATTCTATAAGGTCTCGGGCGCTCGTCTGGCTGGCTCCTACTTTGTTAACTAACAGGTCATAATATATGGCTTCGGAGGGAATAAACATGAACGCAAAATCCATAGTGCCTTCATTGGGCCGAATATATTTGGCGGTCTCATCAATCCGGTTTTTAAGGTCAGTCTTAAACTGCCGGACAATGGCGGCTTTTGCTTGCTTATCCTTGGCCTCTACGATACGGTTATAGTTCTCGACGCTGAACTTACTATCAACTGGCAGCATTTTACGTTTATCTAAGAAGATTACGGCGTCAACAATTTCACCATCTTTAAAACGGTGCTGTAATTCAAAACGATCCGGTGGCAACACGTTTTCAAGTAGCTGATTCAGTAGATATTCACCCAGCACCCCTCGTTGTTTCGGGTTGCCGAGCACATTCTGTAATACCTTAAGTTCGTCAGTGATACCCATTACCTGTTTGTTAGATTCTTTGAGTTCTGTCAAATTTTTAGTGACTTCGGCAATGATTTTACTACTCTCACTGAACTGCTTTTGCAGACTACCCATCATCATAGCCTGGTTCTTATCAAAGCGCTCACCAAGTTGAGTTTGCAGGCCATCTTTTAATTTAGTAATGTCCTGGCTAAGCTGGCTTAAATCTTGTTTGAGTAGCAGCGCGCTGCCCTCATCATGGCGAGCGGGTCGTTTAACAACCAGTAACGTCAGTAACACTACCACCAATATTCCCAAGATAATCACAACCACCAGCATAGTACTTC
The DNA here is from genome assembly GCA_027314885.1 of Candidatus Saccharimonadota bacterium. Lineage (GTDB taxonomy): Bacteria > Patescibacteriota > Saccharimonadia > Saccharimonadales > UBA4665 > JAJZAF01. The sequence goes on from DAHUZY010000008.1 coordinate 21,311, forward strand.
TATTGTACCCCAGTGGCTACATAAAGCCGTAGATATTTGACTTATAGACAGCAGTATGGCATTATGTAGTTTATGTCCAGACTTGATGACGAGCATCTCAATGATTTCTCCGCAACCCAACCCGAATATGAATCGGGGGAACCTATAAGTATCCTTGAAGGCAGCTCAATGGGATTCGTGATCGGTATGGCCAGTCTTTTTATGGCTCAATTGTGCGAACCATCGCCAGAAATAATTCCAAATTCGGTATTTCCGGCAGAAATCGGATTACTTGGCGGAGCAGCAATAGCCGGCGCACTCATTGGTGGCAGCTCAATATATCTTAAACGGCGCGTGCAAGCTTGGTTGCAGAATCGAAGTGCAGAGCGGGACTTTGATGCGTCTCAAGCCTATGTAACATCTCAAGAAGAAGTTGATAAACAAGTAACTGATGGTTATGTGCGCAGCGGTATCGTGCAGTTTTACCGGCACCTCGGCGAGTCATCCGACCAGTTTTAGCTCTCAATTGTCACGGTCGTGCCAACATGATCCCAGTTATACAACCACTTGGCAGTCGCGAGTGGCAGCTCAACACAACCGTGCGACGCGTTAGGAGAATTTGGACTGATGTTGCCAAATGCATTGGCAGGCCTCCAGGTGGCATCATGCAGCCCATATGCACCGTATTGGTTATATAAAAACGGCATCCAGTAATGTACGAAGTCGTTCCAGTGGCCAGTGCTATCCGTACCCACTAGATACCTATTAGTTTGCTTCGCGTAAATGTGGTATGTACCAATCGGTGTTAAATCTGCCGCTAGGTAAGACATACCGGTTACAACAGGCGAATTGTATACTTCGGTAGTATACTCGCAAGCCCAAAGATGCCGTTGACTGATACTGACTAGAATTAATTGACTTAAAGTATTGCCGGCACAATTATTCGTTGCCGGTGAGATTGCAGGTGCTATCCCTGGAGTCGTTTGCGGTTGACTAGCTGTTTTGGAAGCTCCCACGTGGGGGAGAGAGCGAACATTTACCACACTACTATTACCGTGCCCAGCGAGTTTCACAACTACAGCGATAACCACAAGCACAAGCAGTAGAATAAAAACTGTTTTTAGAAACCCTCGGGGCTTTGCCTGCTGTTTGTTTGAGGATTTAGAAGCCGCGGGGCGTTGGCGCGAGTAATAATACGAGTAGCCCAGTGGGCTATCCGCTTGAACTGTTTTACGCCTTAGTGATGAGTTACTCATAAGATTGCTTCAGTAAGTGCTTGGCCGTAATGCACAAGCCCCTATACTACCCCGTCTTAATTAGTGTTCGCTGTATTTATTTTTATGTTGCCAGAACATATTATAGCACTTTCATATCATGTTATGCCAACGAAGCATCAGGGGGAACCCACAAAAAAGACCCGGCGCAGATGGCCGGGTCGGTTGGAAGCCTCACACTTCCAATTATTAGCTTAGGCGCACCCCAGCTCATTTGCAGTGATTTCCCTCACATTTTTTCTGTCAAGAGGATTGCACCGATCCGCGTCGCTAAAAAACGGCTGGCTTTCTTGGTCACGCGGTGACCTGCACGAACGGTATGAATGACTGGGGCGGTATCTTCCCGGCCGTAGACATGACGAATGGTGCCGCGGATCACGAGCATATCGAAACTGCCATAAATAACATCCATGGGCACAGTCACCTTTAAAAGATCCTCCGGAGCAGTTTGGTGATATATGGTGTGCTTGAGACTCTTTACATACGGCTGCCAACTCTTGAGCGACACGCCCAGGCCGGTATATTTGCGTGCCAGCCGTTCGGTCAGGCCTGTACCATTTTTATTTGCTGTTGGGTCAATGCTCATTACCTTGTCGTATAGCCTCTGGTATAGGTTCAATCTCAGGCGGTAATAACGCTTATTTGGCAAACCTTTGTATAAGGGCATCTCATAGAGCACCAGATGGCACACCAGGTCCGGACGTGTCGCAGCCATTCGCACTGCCACTAGACAGCCCATGGAGTGACCGACAAGTATAACCGGGCCATCAGGCTTTAACCGTTCGACGCTTCGTATAACCGCCTTGGCATGATCGTCGGCGCTATAGTCTATCCATTCCGGTTTTGGTGAATTGCCAAAGCCCAGCAAGTCAAACGCCACCGTTCGCACCGGTTCTGTCCGTAGTTCCGTAATCAGGTTTTGCCATGTCTGGCTGTCTCGGCCGATGCCATGGAGTAGTACCACCATTGGGCCGCTGCCTGTGTCTATCCTTTTGGCGAGGTAGTATGGACGGCCTATTGTCTTATGCCAGAACTTATCTATAGCACCATACATTACCTCTTAAGTATAAGGCAGCTTCGGTTGCCAAGCATGAGCACAACTCGGTACAATAACGCAGATGACAGCCATAGAAGAGACAGCGAGTTGCTAGTATGAACATTTGGTTTATGACACTCATAGTAATTTTGCTCGTTGCTGCTTCGGCCATTTGCTCAGGGCTGAACATAGCAGTCATGTCTCTGGATCTCAACGATTTGAGGCGTAAGGCCAAGCTCGGCAATCGTCAGGCCAAACGCGTGTTGCCACTTAGGAAACGAACTCATCTCACACTTGCCAGCATCCTGCTCACCAACGTTGCAGCCGTTTCAGCCACATCCTTAGTGCTGAGCCAACGTATGAGTGGCTGGGCGGCTGGGGTTATCAGCACACTGCTCATCGTGGTCTTAGGCGAAATCCTACCGCAAGCGCTGTTCTTAAAACAACCGCTTGCTTGGGCAAGTTTCTTTTCCCCATTTCTGCGACTAATCGCGTTGCTCACTTATATTGTCAGCCGACCATTAGAAATGCTGCTCAATAAGCTGCTGCCTCCCGCGCAAGCACATTTGCAGAGCCGCCGTGAACTGGGACTCTTAATATCAGAATACTCAACGAATAAATCTAACGAGCTCGACGAGGATGAAATTGAGATTATGCGCGGAGCCCTTAGCCTCAGCGAGACACGAGTGCGAGATATTATGACAGATATCCGTCACACCTATTGGCTGAACCCGGGCACCGTGATCGATGCCCAGAAGATAGACGAGATTAAAGAAAGAGGGTTTAGCCGTATCCCAATTTTTAATAAGAAGCTAACGTCTTGTTACGGCGTCTTACTTATGAAAGACCTTGTAGATATTGACTTTGATGATCGCGGCTACCGAATCGATACGCTGACACTTTATCCCACCGAGATGGTTGGCAGCATGACCGCACTCGATACCATGTTTAGAAAGTTTATCGCCGCCGGTACGCACCTTATCCCTGTAGAAAAAGATGATCAAATTATTGGGGTTGTAACAATTGAAGATCTACTCGAAGAAATTGTTAATCACGAGATAGAGGACGAGACCGACCGCCAGCGGCAGTTAGCGAAGTAAGTCCGCAATGGGCTGCATCATCCCGGCGAAACTCCTCAACACAGTCTCAGGATCAGCCCGCATACGCAGTCGGCTGTATGGCATAACGAATCCGTGAAATCCTTCTTTTTGCCACAGTACGGCTTCTGGCTTATCGAGGAAAGCCAACGCAGGTGGCTCAGGATAGGCCGTCAGGTATATATATGGCTTTTTGACATGCATATCTCCGGGCAAGAACCCAATTGTCAGTTGTCGTTCGTCGTTATATGGATACCAGCTTAAGGCAATATCAAAGTGATGCGGATAAAGCAGTATCGGGCTTTTTAGACCACCGTTCAGCTGATTGGCAATGGAATGCAACTGGTCGTTCATCCACCAAAGCGCCCCGGCGTAGCGATCAAGCTGCGTAGGGCTATAGTTGCCCTCTGACTTAGAGAAGCTGGGGCGCATAAGCGTTGCCTCCAGGCCCTCGGCCTGTATCCAGTGCGACAGCCAAGCAAATATTTCCTGTCCGCTTGACTTATGTAGTTCCCATGATTGCACGCCAAAACGGACCTTATGGCGTACTATATCCATACTTATAGACTGTACAGTATTGCCTACTCGGCATGGTTTTGTCACCACACCCCGCATATGCACTTCAAGTCCATGTTCCCATGAGTGCGGATCGGGCAGCAGAAAAGCCCGCTGCCAGGCACTCATTACCCTTAGTACATCCTGGACAACACGCCTTGTAGACAAAAAATCCTTGTAGTTAAGGGAGGGCAGCGATTGGCTCATTACCAGCAAGTATACGCTTCAAGACAAACAAAAAAGAGCCTTTTGAGGGGCTCTTTGTTGCGCAGTCAACTATTTCTAGATTGATTGCTGATCACCTCACAGTGACTATTTTTTACTATATGCTTAGCATCAACGGGTGTCAATGGAATCTTGTTTTAATTTTTACTTTGTTTATCCACAAGACTCCTCGATGTATTACCCTTGTTGATCTCTTTCCTCTTGCCTGCGCCTATGTATTTCAACGAGGTGGGCCAAGTGATCTTTACTCGAAGGAGATTCGTGCTTGAGCATTTCGACATCCACATCTCCATGCTCAACAAGATACTCTCTCAGTGCCTTCATTTGGTCAGGACGGCCATCACCTCTATTGTTAGGAGGCAATTTCTTGGGAATAAGATAGAGACTTTCACCATTTTCATCTATTTGAGAAGTCACCTGGTTTGCGGGAGATACATCAACATCGGTGGGCATATCTACGACTGCAAATTTCCACATATTACCGGCCCAAGTGTAATAACCTTGGCCTGATGGCAAACCAAAGCCTTTAATCGGCTGCCAGCCCTCAGGTATCGGTGATGGTATTGAGTTTTCTCCCATAGCTTCCCTGTATCTCCTTGTAAAAAATATTATAGAACAAATACTCTAGTAAGTAAAAGTTTCATCGAGACCCTTGTATAATACAGTTATGGATCATCAACCGCTCGCCGAAAGGTTAAGACCGAAGAAGCTATCAGACATTGTCGGCCAAAATCACTTGCTCGGTAAAGGCAAGATTATTCGTGAGATTATTGAGCACAAACAGCCTACCAGCCTCATTTTATGGGGGCCGCCTGGTAGTGGCAAAACAACGCTCGCACGCCTGATTACTGAGCGGTTCGGTGCCGAGTTCGTTGAGCTAAGCGCTGTAACCGCCATCAAAGCTGACGTCATGAAGGTAATCAACCGGGCCGAACAGAACCAGCGTCTTGGTATAGAAACTATCCTTTTTGTTGATGAAATTCACCGCTTCAATAAGGCACAGCAAGATGCTTTTTTGCCTTACGTGGAGCGCGGCGTTATCACTTTAATCGGAGCAACCACTGAAAACCCCAGCTTTGAGGTCATTAGACCGCTTCTATCCCGCTGCAAAGTCGTTGTCCTTGAGCCACTCAGTAAATCTGAGGTTATTACGGTATTACGTCGAGCCGCAAGGTTACTCAAGTTACGTACCGCCCAATTCCCGTCACGCAGCCAAGCGCTCATCGCTGAACTGTCTGGCGGCGATGCCCGGGTGGCACTTGGCACCCTGGAGCTCGCACGCAGCCTAGCTGGACAAAAGACAATTACGCAGGAGCTAGTAACAACAGCCGCTCAGCAGCGTTTGCCAGGATACGATAAGCAAGGGGAATATCATTACAATCTGATCAGCGCTTTCATTAAATCCATGCGCGGGTCTGATGCTACCGCTACCTTCTATTACCTGGCCCGGATGCTGGAAGGTGGTGAAGACCCGAAATTCATCGCCAGACGGATGGTCATTTTTGCTTCAGAGGACATTGGCCTAGCCGCACCTGCCGCCCTCAATCTTGCCGTATCAACATTTCTTGCGATTGAACGTATCGGTTTACCTGAAGGTCAATACAATTTGTTTCACTGCGCCGCCGTTATGGCCAAAGCACCGAAGTCTCGCACCGTCGCAGAGGCCATGGGAAGGGGAGTGTCAGCTGCACGAGATTATGCCGACCTACCGGTTCCCCTGCACCTTAGAAATGCCCCTACCAAGCTCATGAAAGACTTAGGCTACGGTAAGGGCACAAAATGGCAAGCAGGTTTTGTGCACCCTGAAGGCTTTCTGCCGCCAGAATTAAGAGGTGAAAACTTCTTTACTGATTAACCTTATTAAACTTTTGCGATCGCCTCCCAAGGCAAATCGCTCTTTCCGAAGTGGCCATAGGCACTGGTTGCCGAATAGATAGGACGGCGTAAATCTAGGCCATCGCATATGCCCTTGACTGAGGTGTCAAGCAATTTATCCTTGAAGTCGTGCAATTCTTTGTCACTCACCTTGGATGTACCGAACGTATGAATAGTTTGCATCAGTGGTTTTGGGCGTCCAATCACATATGCCAAGCCGACCTCGCACTTCTCTGCCAGACCAGCAGCCACAATGTTCTTGGCAATATACCTAGCTGCGTAGGCACCAGAACGGTCTACCTTACTGGGGTCTTTGCCGCTGAAGGCGCCGCCACCAACTCGAGCATACCCACCATACGTATCTACCACTATTTTGCGGCCGGTCAGCCCCGCATCACTCTCGGGCCCAGGAATATGCCACAAACCCGTACCGTTAATGGTAGTGTCTTCATCCGCAGGCAAGGCTAACTTGTACTTATTCAGGATGGGGGTGATTATATGTTCAATGGAATCTGCTCGGACCTGTTCAGCCGTAGTCTTCTCGTCATGGGCGACAGCAAGCACCAGCTTGTCGACACCAACCGGCTTACCCTGCTCATAGCGAACCGTGACTTGCGCCTTGCCGTCTGGCCTAAGCCACTTGAGCTCATCCTTCTCGCGCGCCACATCGATGCGCTTTGTCAAAGCATGGGCCAAGGCGATGGGTAGCGGCATCAGTTCAGGAGTCTCGGTGCACGCATAGCCGAACATCATGCCTTGGTCGCCAGCACCCAACTCCTGACCACCGTCAACGCCCAGCGAGATTTCCGGTGATTGTTGGTGAATATCGTTACTAAATTCTGATTCGTGGCTAAACCCCCAATCAGGCACGTTGTACCCCAGTCGCTTGACTGTATCAAAGGCAATTTTCTCAAAGTTCAGTTCAGCCGTGGTCTTGATCTCGCCAAATAGCGCAATCCTATTGGCGCCGGCAACTGTCTCTATGGCTGTGCGGCTGTTCGGGTCTTGGGCGAGTGCCGCGTCAACAATGGCGTCACTTATAGCGTCACAGATTTTGTCCGGGTGACCCGCACAAACCGATTCGCTTGTGAAGTGATCGAGGAAATCCCATCCTGAATTAGAAGTTGACATAAAAAATCCTTTCTCCTGAATATTGAGAAAGGATAGTCTTAATATCTTTCCCAACATTACGGGCTAGATGGAGCACCACCGCCGATATACGGCAGGTTGCTGGCAGGTCATCAAGCTAGTTCTCTCGCTGCACTCTTTATACTTACAAATTGTTAATGGGACCATTATAGCATAAGCTCGCCAATATATACCTTTGCCAACTCATAGGTGTACACTATATAATTACTTCTCGTATTGGGGATTGGCCAAGCGGTAAGGCACTGGGTTCTGGTCCCAGGATCGGGGGTTCGAATCCCTCATCCCCAGCCAGGTAACTACTGACTAAGCGTGGCTAGCTTGTGTAGTGTCGGCAGGAAGTTATCCTTGTCTCGGTTGTATAGGGATTGGCAAACACTCAGTAATACTTCCATAGTCCTGGCACCTTTTAGTGTCTTAACCCCAAAGCTCTTCTTTCTTTTAATGACCAGTTTTCTCAGAGCCCTCTCAGCCTTGTTGTTATCTGCCGGTATGCCATCAATGGTCAGACACAAGAACAAACAAGCTTGGTATTCCAGAATGCCAGCTTTTAGGTCAAATAGCTTCTTCGGGTCAAGTTTCTGGGGTGTGCAGAGTGTTTTAGTTTGCTCCAGCAGCAGCTCTGCTTGAGCTTTCCGTCTAGCCTCGTCAAACGGCTCCTCCTTGTACTGCCGAATGGTGGCATAGATTGCCGCTAGGTTGTCGTAGAACTTGGTAACATGAGCTAGCTTGGCTTTACCCAAACATTCCAGGCGGGTTATGTCTCTAGCGGTCCTATGTAAA
>DAHUZY010000009.1 GCA_027314885.1 Candidatus Saccharimonadota bacterium
CCCGTTTCAGGACAACTGTCATGGCTGGCCCGCTCATCCGTTCGTACAGCTCGTCCAGCTTGGCCAGGGTAGCAATGTCCTCTCGGGTATATTTGACTTTGAAAGTCGGCTGGGTACGCTTGGCCGGTGCTAACTTGCCTGTTCTGACGTATTGGCTGATTAGCCGCTCCGTCTGGGACAACGAGTAGCCGCTAACAGCCATCAGGTAGTGTTTGATAGTGGTTTTGTCTGGTTTCCTCAGACTGATATATCCATGGGTTACCAATACTTTAGTTATGTAGCCATAAGCCTCCAATTTATTCTGGCAACACAGCTTTAGGGTATTGTCCTCACTGACATAGTCAGCCATTTGTATTAAGGTTGGTATATGTGTGGTATCCATGAAGAGTTCCATAACCTTTCATGCTGCCACACATACTACGAGTTCACCCTCATTTTGCGTTAGAAACCGACCCTCACTTAACCCTCATCTTGCGTTGGAAGAGAGTCAGGTTGTCCTCACGTAGCAAAAAGCTTAGAATGACAATAGTAATTATTAAGTACAAACATGCAACCAAACCAAAACCAAAACTATGCGCCTGATCCGCTACAGCAACCAGACGGACCCGCTGACCAAGCCACAGAACAGCAGGTAACGAGCCCTCAGGGGGGAATGAGGACTTTACAACCGCTCGAATCGCCAGTGAGTGTGTCGGTGCCAGAGAAGCCCCAGGTTATGGCGAACGATCCTCCTTCTGCGCCACCAACAGCTATACCGCCGACCCAACAGCCTGCTGTTCAATTGAATACACCAACACCTCCAGCTGTTGCTGAGCCCGTGCCACTCCCATCACCCTCAAATATTTATCCTCAGCCGCAAACTAACCTAAGCCGGAGCGAGGCTGAGATGGCAGCGGCAACTGAAGGAAAAAAGAAGAGAAAGGAGAAAATCTTGTTATTTACACCCATATTGTTGATTGTGCTTGGTCTTATTGCTACTGCTGTTGCACTATATATGCATGGAACTTTCTCTAAGCTGACAACCGTATCGGTAACTAATAGAGGCTACACATATAGTTTCAAGTATTATAAAAAAGCCACTCTGGAGAATAGTAGCCTCGAAGGGTACAAGTACTTAAATGAGGCAGACTTCTTCGTAGAACCGTACAATGGTAACGTTCCGTCAAACTGCTCAATGATAGCAAAGTCGTACTATCAAGCATTTACTGTCAATATCAATGGGATATCCGTTCCTGTTTGTACGGGGCCTCTTCAAAACAATAACCCGCAAATCAGCCAAGTGTTTATCATGTTGTTCAATGCATTCAACCACAGCAATATAGCTGTTGCTGGGTTCAAGAAGAGTGATCGCCAAATGCCATCAGACTACCCTACACTTAAAGCCATATTTAGTTCAATAAAAGTGAAAAAGTAGTCCAGCTATACATAGAACAGAGGCGGAAGAAGCCTTATATTATAAAGATAATTGGACTCATCTCAGTTAGTCTCAGGTACTGCGTTAAGCTGTCTGCGCCGCTTAACATACCAGCGTACGATTAAGCCTACAATAACGAGAGCGAAAATAATGCTAATAGGGGTTGCGGCATTAGAGACGCTTTGCCAGTTGGATGCTAGGGCCCTGCCGGCGTAAGCGAGCCCGAAAGTCCAGGGGATGCTTCCGAGCAACGTGAAGAAGCTAAACTTAACAATTGGCATTTCTGCGATTCCGGCCGGGAAACTAATAAATGTCCTGACTACCGGTAAGATTCTGCCGATCAATACCGCGACATCACCATGCTTCGCAAAGAATACCTCTGATTTATCTAAATCCCGCTTTCGAATAAGTATATACTTGCCCCAACGTTCAACTACCGCACGTCCGCCAGTACGTCCTATTACGTAGGCTACGAGTGCGCCTATCAGGTTACCGAGAACTCCAAGAATGCCTATTGTAATTATATTGAGATGACTGGTTACACCAGCTATGGCTACTCCAGCGCTAAGAGCACCTGCAAAACCCATGACCGCCTCACTGGGTATGGGTATACAGGCAGATTCGAGAATCATGAGCACGAAGATTGCTAAGTAACCGTGCTTGCTGATCTCAGAGACAATTAAATGTTCCATATTAATTTAGGTGTCTTTCATTATAACAACAATTATAAGGATTAACTGAGTATTTAATATTTATACGAGTGGCAGCCCCAGAGAGCATAGAGATGATATACTTGAAGCGATCCATAGATAAAGAGTGGCTAATCGGGGTGTAGCGCAGCTTGGTAGCGCGCCGCGTTCGGGACGCGGAGGTCGTGGGTTCAAATCCCGCCACCCCGACCATGCAGTAATTCAGTGTTTTCAATCAAAGATAAGTAAGGCTATCTCCAGAGGTAGGAAGCTACTTTTGTGTTATCAACAAGTAGTTTCAAAAACATCTCCTGAATAATAGCATCCTTTTGAAACTTATTACCTTTTTTGAAGCGTGCTGAAGCTCGTTTTATTCTTGCTTCAAACTCTTGTGATGTAGCTGAGTTGCACGAAAAGATTGCTCCCAGGATTTACTACTACAACCACCAGCGTATCCACGCCGCACTCGGCATGAGCCCGGCAGCTTACGCAGCCAGTCTCATGCTGAGTGCGGCGCTCAAAAGAAAAGACAAAGTGTTGCAGAAAGTTAGAGGTTGACAATCACTCCGTTTTTAAATTTGAATGCTACGTTTTTAAAATTGGGTTAACACTAAGTGACCTCGCCTAGAATTTTAATCCGTTACCGTATTGACTTCAAGCTCAACAGACTGTGTTTCTTGATAAGTTTTGGCAGTTATATACTTAACGGTACCAAAATATTGCTTCACATGCAGATTGGCTAGCGAATAATTATCGTTTGACCTTAGTTTGGGCTATTTTCTTTAATGGAGATTTGAAATCCATGTTTATTTTGACTGGTTTAGCTGAGTTTGCCATTTTCTTATCTTCTATTTCTTTTAGTTCTTCTTTAGTGAGGTTACGCCATACGTCATACTTCGGTTCTTTTTTCTCCGCCATACATACATTATAACGCTGAATATAATCCATGCTTAACTTGCTTTTATTAACCTTACAGCTTATGCTTAAAGCATTATGAAGAAATTACAAAAAAATCAATCTGGTTTTAGTGCCGTAGAAGTCTTATTAGTAATACTGATATTAGTAATAATAGGTGGAATTGGTTACATGGTCTACCATAATAATCATAAGATCGTCAATGTGACCAGTGCTGCTAGCACAACTCCTGTTAAATCTAAAGGAAGCTCTAAAACTACCACACTTGCCCATACGCCTCAAGATGCTGCAGCACTTGTACAGTCCACTTACAATAAATTCCTCTCTGCAGCTGGCAATGTCAGTATATATAGCACGCAGTCTTTTTCTCAGGTAGGATTATCAGCTGTCCAAAGCAATCTTACTAGCAACTTCTACGCCCAGGCTTCAGCTAGTCAAAACGCCAGCGACTTTACCTGTGAAAGCCAATTTTTAGCAAATGCCTATACGGCTGGCGCTGCTTCAGTTAGCGGTACAATTGCTACGGTTCCCTTAACTATTTCAAACCCCCAAGGCGGTAATAGCTCAGGTGGTTCAACGACCACTACCGGTATGACAGTTAACGTAGACTTGAACTCTTTATTGATTACTTCAGTTACATGCCCAGCTGGCAGCAATTAAACAAGTGAAAATTAATAGTTAGTGTTTATTTACTAACTCCCGATACGACAATCGCTTCCCAACAATAAACCTTAACCACATACTAAAGCGTTCACCGTCATCTAATTCTCTTGTGTTATAACGATACATATATTCATTACAGTAGAGTTGCAGATGTTTAGGGCTGACATGTAGGTAAATATCGTCAATGCCTCGTTGCAAATGCGACCAGAAGTTCTCGGCTTGGTTGGTTGAGGCTCGGCCACTTACGTATTGTTTAGCTCCGTGATTAACTTGCTGGTTATTATATCCCTCACTAGCTAGGCCATTATATGGTCGGCATTCATCAGTGAAGATAGTAGCTTCAATATTGATGTATTCTCTAATTATGGTCATCAGGGTTCTTCGTTTAGTGTCCATTGTTACCTTAGCTCTAACTTCACCTTTTCGCTGGGCTATACCAACAACTGAGGTTTTGGTTTTGGTGCTTCTACCTTGCGTGTTAGCCGTTCGTCTGCTGGCATGTTTGTTTACATAGTCACACGCTAATAATTTAGGCGTACAATAAAACGTAATGAATCTCATCCTTGTCATTATTGTCGTCTTTCTGTTGCTAATAGGCAATGAAATGTGGTGGCGGCGGCACGCTATGCATAGTGAACTCAGCCGTAAATTCATTCATGTCACAGTTGGTAGTTTCGTAGCCTTTTGGCCGAACCTACTTTCCTGGCAACAGATTCAGTTACTGAGCATAGCTTTTTTGGTCATTGTAGGAGTCTCCAAATACCTGCATATATTTCGGGCCATTCATAGTGTGCAGCGCCCAACCTGGGGTGAGTTGTTTTTTGCGATTGCGGTTGGCTTTATTACCCTCATTACACATGACAAAGCTATATATACTGCATCGCTTTTACAAATGAGTTTGGCAGACGGGCTGGCGGCCATTATTGGTACACGCTTTGGCAACCATCAAAAATATCTTATTCTTGGTTACACCAAGAGCCTCGTCGGGACTTTTACTTTCTTCGTCGTTTCGTTACTTATTCTACTTGGCCTCTCCCACTTTAGCGCTGTCCACCTGCATACCTCGTCCATGATTGGCATTAGTGCGACCGCAAGTATTATTGAAAACATTGCTATACGGGGGCTAGATAATCTCTTGGTGCCGGTGGCAGTTGCGCTGCTACTGGTCTACCGTTAGTGGCTTGACCTTTATGCCATGCGCTCGGAGAGCGTTAAATATAACAACAACGTCAACTACTTCCTGCAAGAGTGCGCCTAGTAGGGGCGGGAACAAACCAGTAGCAAAAACCCCCATCAAGCCGACGCTAATTACGATGCCAATCAGTATGCTCTGGCGGGCGATCGCAAACGTTTTCTTGGCAATCTCAAGTGCGACTGCAACTTTGCTGAGATCGTCAAGCATAATAACAACGTCGGCTGAATCACTGGCGGCAGGAGAGCCTTTTGCTCCGAGTGCGATGCCAACATCGGCCGCGGTCAGTACTGGTGCGTCATTCACCCCATCACCCACAAAAATCGCCGGTCGCCGCTTCATCTTTTCCAGAGTATGCAGTTTATCTGCCGGTAAAGTTTCGGCATGGATATGGTCAATGCCCAGCGTCTTTCCTATTGCATGAGCAGTCGCCTTATTGTCTCCTGTTACCATAGCAATGTCGTTCATACCCTGAGCACGTAGTCGCTCGAGCGTAGCTTTTGCTTCAGGACGGATGCTATCTATAAAGGTGATCATCCCGGCTAGTTGGCCATCAACTGCGACGTAGGCAGCTGTTTGATCGGGTGGTGTGTGTCTCACTTTTACCGGGATTTTAACACCATTATCTTCCAAAAGACTTAAGCGCCCTACAAGCACTTCCTTGTCGCGGTAGTGCGCCCGAAGGCCTTGCCCTGAGATTTCTTTTAGTTGTTTTGGCTTCGCAAACTTCAGTTTCTTAAGCTTAGCATCGATAACTACGGCTCTGGCGAGTATATGACTTGAGCTTTGCTCCAGTGCAGCTGCTAATGTCAAAACACTGTCATTTGAGTGCTTACCAAACGACTTTATTGTATGAACCGACAGCTCCCCTTGTGTAAGGGTGCCAGTTTTATCGAAGGCGATTGTCTTCGACTCGGCCAAGCGCTCTAATGCTGCTCCAGTCTTCACAATGATGCCGTAACGACTGGACCGTGCCATGCCGCTTATGAGAGCAATGGGGGCAGCTAATATTAGAGGACACGGGGTGGCGACAATAATAACCTCCAAGAAGCGGATAGCATCGCCGCTGATTACCCAGACAATGGCTGCTAAAGCATAGGCAAAAATAGTGAACGGCAGACTATAGCGGTCAGCCAGGCGCACAAAGGGTGCCCGGGTTGCAGCCGCGCCGCGCACCAATTTAATAATTTGCTGGTACTGACTTGCTTCAGCGGTCGCAGTTGCTCTCGCAGTGACCGCTCCATCAAGATCGATAGAGCCACTCAAAAGCATACTTCCTTGCTCTTTAGCTTGCGGGAGGCTTTCACCAGTTAGAGAAGATTCATCAAAACTGGCTGTACCCTCTAGGATGACTGCATCTACCGGCACTAACTCACCAGCCCGGATAATGATCCTGTCTTGTACCTTTATCGCTTCAACCGGCACCTCAAGTGTCTTGCCTTTGCGAACTAAACGGGCTTTTTGAGGAGCTCGCCGCAGCAGGTTGTCCAGCTCACTTTTAGCGCGATGCTCGGCATAGTCTTCCAGTGAGGTGCCACCAGTGAGCATCAAGACCACAACGATAGCTGCCCAATATTGACCGAGCAAAATTGAAGCTATGATAGCTGTGGCCGCCAAGATGTCAATGCCATAACGGCCAGAGCGAATATCTTGCCACATGTGCCAGATAAGCGGCAAGACCTCAAGGGTAGCGACAATACCCAACAGCCAGTGAACAATGACCGTGAACTGCATTAGCTGCAGGATTAAAGCAATAACAGTGGCTGCTAATGCAACTGCAAATAATTTATATTCAACAATGAACCGTAAGAGGCGCCGCATTTTCCTGTTATTATGAGTTGCTATTACATATAGTATAGCCTATCTCTAGTCCTAGGTTTTAAGCATTCCTGAACCTTTTACTAACGTCAGGTGTAGCGATGACTTAGTTTAAATCACAAACGGTAGACGTCATATAATTTGCAAATTTGTTGCAGTTTTAATAAAATAGAAATACTATGGAAACTCAGCTCAAACTATTAAAAAGTGTGTTGAAGCGCAGTGGCTATAGCGATACCGAAGCTCGTCGTTACATCTTTGGGTTACTGGTGAATACCGAACCGCAGTCAATGCGGCAGCTTAGTTTACGTGCTAAAAGCCAAGTCGACAGGGCTAGCGTTTATAGGATTGTACATATCTTTGAGGCGGCTGGTGTCGTCCAGCGTGTTTATATCGGCTGGAAATACAAGGTTGAGCTTACGGATATCTTTTCGGCGCACCATCACCATCTCACTTGTCTCGGCTGTCAAAAACTCATTGCTTTGCCCGAAGAACAAGCAATTGAAGGTTTGATTGACTCGCTAGCCGCGAAGCACCACTTTTTGATTAATAATCATCAGCTAGAAGTGCAAGGTTATTGTAGTGACTGCCAAAAGAAAAAGGACGACCTTAGCTACTCACCAGCAGTTGGCGATCGCGTGGTCCGTCAAGCTCAACTAAAATGATCCGCTGCCAGCTGCCAAGAACGAGCCGGCTGTCTCTTACGGGTATCGTAACTGAAGGACCAATAATAGAACTGGCCAAATGAGCTGGTACGTGAGCGGGATTATGGGGGTGGCGATAAGGAAGCTTCGGTATCATCTCCCAGGCTGCATCGAGTAAATCTAAATCCGTACCAGGATCAAGGTCTGCTGTGGTTACTGCACAGGTCGTATGGGCAACAAAGACCGTACAAACACCAGCACTACGGCCGACTTGTGCCTGGACTGCATCAGTAATATCTATGACTTGTTTAGACTCGGTGGTAGTGATGGTAAGTGACACAGATTGCATAGAGTTACTTTATGATACATCCATAATTCTTGCCATAAAACGTAAAACCTTCCACCCATCAAATAACTCGCATGCGATTATATTATTCATAAACACAAGGAAGTATTTTTAAGTAAAAGATATTTCGCTTATGCTTGGGGTGCCCGAGGAGATTCGAACTCCCGATCTTCGGAACCACAACCCGACGCTTTAACCAGCTAAGCTACAGGCACCACAGACTGTCAGACATGCTCTGAGCAGTTTCTTAATACTATCATAACGATTTTAATCCGATTGTCTAGTGATGGCTAAGGTAAAGCGGCGCCTATAGTAACTAGAGTGTCCCATCATCAGTCTTATTGCGTACAAAGAAATAGTAGAATGGACTAATAAGCCCAAATATAAAGAAGAAACTTAACACATTAATGATGGTCCAGAGCCAATCATTCCGGCGCCATGCATCAACAATAGTGAAGAATAAAAATAGAGTCCAACCGAGCAGTGGCCCAAAGCCAAGATAATAAATAATAAAAACCTCACCTCCGCTAAAGGGTTTGACGTGAGTATTGGCGGTGCTTTTCATTGATAGTAGGTCAAACACCAGACTTACAAGCAGTGTGGCGAGTAGAAGGAGGCCACTCAGCTTAAAGGTCTGGACATTCACTTTTTGTCCTAAGAGTTTCTGCCCCTTGCTGTCTGTCACTTTCCCGATACCGGTGCGAATGGCATCTATTATCAACCACACAAAGAAGCCGCCGGCAGTAATGAGCTTAAGAATACCGGTGCGCCACTTTCCAAGATAAAAACGGTCTGCCCCGAAAATTCCAAGGAATAAAGAGAGCCATAGCGTGGTGAGGTATGACTTGCGTGCTATCTGCTTACCTTTCGTCTTTTTACCTTTTGCCTTCATAGTGTTACCGCTTCTCCCAGCTTAGTCAGCTATCTATAGTAGAGTAGCACATGCACCTCATAAACTTTCCGGTCCGGCCGTCGTTTCTCTCAGAGGTGTCTCTCGTAAAAAGAATGAGACGAAAAATGCCAGCAGCATAACGGGTATAGCAAGAAGAAACATGTCATGAAACGACAAGACAAAAGCATGATAGATATCTTGAGTAATAGATGGTGGTAATTTCTTTAGGGCAGCGGGAGTTTCACCGGACACTATACTACTGGAAAGCTTGGATGAAGTGCTGAAGTGCGGCAAGAGTTGCTTGAGATGGTATGTCAGACGGTTAGTGAGAATAGCACCAAAGACAGCTCCTCCAAGAGAGCTGCCGATGCTTCTAAAAAAAGTTGCTGAACCTGTGGCAACCCCGAGCTCTGATCTTGGCACAGCATTTTGTACTGCTAGTGTCATGACCTGCATGAAAGAACCGATACCGATACCGATTACAATCATCCAGAGGCTTAAGGTAAGTTGGCTGGTTTGCAGGGAGAGGTTACTAAATAGCCATATCCCTATGGCGGTCACTAAAGTGCCGATAATTGGGAAGATACGGTACTTACCCCACTTGGTCATAAGCCGACCGGTAATAATAAGAGTAAACAACATTGCAAACACAAGCGGCAAGAGCAATAAGCCAGATTTAACTGCCGAATAACCACGAACAATCTGCTGGTACTCTGGTATAAAAAGAATCGAAGCGAACAGAGCGACTCCGGATAACAAAGATAATATTATGGAAACGGTAAAAATGTCGTTTTTAAAAAGATGCATAGGCAACATGGCTTCAGCTGGAGGCTGCCGACGCTCCCACAAGACAAACAAAATGCCCGCTATGACACCACCGCTAAAGAGACCCAGAATAGTGGCTGATGACCAAGGATATGTGACGCCACCCCAGACGGTACCGAGGATAATAGGTACGCTCGCAAGCGTCAAGAGTCCTGCACCGATGTAGTCTATCTTGTGGTCACCTCTTTTGACGGGCAAGTGAAGTCTCGTGGCAATCGCGGCCAGCGCAATAATTCCGAGTGGTAAGTTGACGTAGAAGACCCACCGCCAGGACAAACTATCGGTGAAATAGCCGCCCAGTAAAGGTCCTGCTACGCTGGATATGGCAAACACACCTCCAAAATAGGCGAGATATTTCCCCCGTTGCCGAGGCGGCACAATATCTCCCACAATGGTCATAGATAATGTCATTAAACCACCGGCACCAATACCCTGTAGTGCCCTAAAAACAACCAGCTCGTTCATATTTTGTGACAGTCCACATAAGGCAGAACAAACCAAGAAAAGAATGATGGAAAATTGAAAGATCTTTTTGCGCCCAAATTGATCACCGATCTTACCATAAAGAGGCGTGGATATAGCGCTCGTAAGCAAATAAGCTGTTGCTACCCATGATAGCTTGTTGAGACCGTGGAGGTCAGTTGCAATCCTCGGCAGGGCAGTCGCGACAATTGTTTGATCGAGCGCGGCGAGAAGCATAGCCAGCATTAAAGCGACTAGTATCACCATAATTTCTTCGTGGCTTCGCTCGCGCGGTGCCACTGGCGCGGTATTAGTTTGAGTGCTCACTTTCTGGTCTTTCTTGAGGTTGATTGTATTAAACCAGAGCCCCAGCAAATACTTGATGTATAAACTGGCTACCTCTGGCAATGCATCAATGCACGTTCACCGTATTGTACCATACCTACAGATAAAGCCTTATAACTCTTGAGGCTGTGGTCGCAGTTTTTCGTCGCCTGCTTCAACGGGAGTGGGCTGAATGCTATTTGTAATCTTGGTGCGGAAATAAAAGAGTACGAGTGAAATCAAGAAGAAGCTTATCAACCAGCTCAACGCCAACAGTACCTGTGAACCAGCAAATATATGCGTAAAACCGCCCGCAACGCTCAACTGCATGGCTGAATAACTCGGGAAGAATTGGAGGAATGGTTTGTTGGCTGCCGGATTGCCAAGTGGGTTCTGAAGAAATACGTCAATCATGCTGAACATAACTATGAAGAAAAACCCAGGTAGTTCGCTGTTTAAGATCATGCCAATAATACGCCCCAAGCTGCCGTAAGTGATAGAAACGAGCCAGAAGCCGAGCCAAATTTCAAATATGTTATGAGGAGAGGGCCAGAAGAGCAGGAGAATAAGAATCATGTATAGTGCTACCACCGCGGTGACTGCGAGGAGTGCGATAGTGCTGCCTACGATAAACCAGAAGCGACTTAATCCTGCTCTCGTCAGACGTTTGTCAAAGTCAAGTGAGCGTTGGATAGAATGAAAGAACATAAAGCCGAGTATCATTGTAAGTAAATTAAGACCGGCAGTAATCAATGTGATGTCGTGACCGCTAGCATGCAGATAAGTATGAGTCGGGCGGAATTTAAAGGCCAGTGGGGCGCTCGGAGTAATGATTCCAAGCAGCCAAAACCATATCGGCACAAATACTATCAGCAGGCCGAAGGCAAATCGATTAGTCATCTGCTCTTTGAAACTGTACTTTAAAACAGTTACGAACTGCTTCATCGTTGTTCCTCGTACACATAGCCGTTCCGTAAATGAAAGATTTGGTCAAACTTTTTGTGCTCAAAAATGAGATGAGAAATAACTACCACAGCTCTATTGTTGCGCTTTAGATCTTCTAGTAGGGCCCAAAAACGTAAGTATGTTTCCCAGTCAAAGCCCTGATACGGTTCGTCTAGTAGTAATATGCTCGGCCTATTCATTATTGCGAGTGTCAAGTTGAGCTTCTGGAGCGTACCGCCGCTAAGATGTTCGACGCGTTCATTCTTAAACTTATGGTAATGCAGTTCATCGAGTAGGTGCTCTGTGTAAGACAAATCATTCATGCCATAGGCCGCTTTGAAGTAGTCGAAGTGTTCAGCGATGGTTAATGATTTGTTAACCACAGGCTGTTGAGGACAGTACCCGATTGAGCCGTTGACTAATACCATGCCCTTATCTGCATTGAGCTCGCCAGCCAATATCTTTAGTAATGTTGTCTTACCTGAACCATTCTCGCCCACTATACCAATTAGCGATCCAGAGCCAACAGACAGATTGACATTCTTTAATATATGATTTTTTCGGTAACTCTTTTGAATCTTTGTAGCTTGCATGAGCTGCATACACCCTATTAAAGCAGAAAACAGCTTATGGTTTCCACTTATACACAAAATTGACATTAAGCGTAGTACCTATTAGTGCAAAATCAAAACTTGAGTTTAGCTGTAGTAATTCAAAAAAAACGAGGCTAAGAAATAGTTTATGCTCCGTTGATGAACTATAATAAAATTCAAATTCGTATAAAGGAATAACTACTGAAAGTATTAGCGTATGGATGCAGTAATTGTTTTTTGTGCACAGTACCTATTTATATTGGTCATATTGCTTGAATTTCTCGCAGCATTCAGGCTTCACGGGGACACAAATGACAAGGTTAAATTTATGGCTGCCATAATAGTTGCTGGAGTCATCGCATTTGTGCTCTCTCGAATCGCCGGACGGCTTTACTATGATCCCCGACCTTTCATGAGGAATCCCAGCATCAAACCACTCTTTCCGCACAAGCCTGGCAACGGTTTCCCTTCAGACCATGCCTTATTAACGGGGACTCTCACCGCCATAACTTATTTTTATAACCGTAAGTACGCCACAATCATGCTCATCCCGACCTTGATAATAGGTGTGGCTAGAGTGTTAGCGAGAGTCCACTCGCCAATAGATATTGCCGGAGGCTGGGTATTTGGAATTATGGGGGCGTTTGCAGCTTACTACTTAGTCAATTGGGCCGTGACAAAACCTTGGGGTAAGTCTTTTGAGAAGAAACTTGTTAACTTAGCACAAGCTACTCCACTAGTTAATAGAGTCATGTAATAAAAGCTCCAGGTCGCAAAAACTCGAATCTATTCTGTTGATTGTCCTGAATATCATATAACTTATGTTAAATAGAGGGCTATACTCTAACCACAATTTGATAACAAAGATAAACTATTAATCTATTAATAAAAATCTTGACCTCCTAAAGAACCAGGAGGCGAAAGGAGCAAAAAGTTGCGCTATCTACAGGAGTGATCGTACAAATGGTACCGCGGGTCTATTTTCCTTCGAACACCTTTTAGCTTGGTTAGACCAGCTTAGGCTGCCACTCGAGGAGTATTGAGGCATTATACTTGCTGGGAATTTTCTAACAAGATATTTCCGCCTAAAACATAAAAATGCAGATTTTTTGCAAATACTTGACTTAACGAGCAACGTTTGCTAAGATGGAGACATGAACAAATCTAAACTCCTCAAACTATGTGTCAAGAATTTCCGGTCGTTTAAAGACAGGCAGTGCATTGATTTTACTTCCCCGGAAGGCGTAAGAAAGGTTACTGCCGTTTACGGACCTAACGGCGGCGGCAAGACCAATATATTTCTGGCACTGGGGTTCATAAGAGCTTTCATAAAGGACTCTAACAACGCCCAAGCCGTACAGATTGCTTATCAGCCGTTCCTGCTGAATTCTGCTTCTTCTAGGGCGGTAAGCGAGTTTGAGATCGAATTTATGCAAAGCAACCGACATTTTATTTATGGCTTCTCCGTTACCAACGAATCGGTCGAACATGAGTATTTGCGCGAATTTGCCAGCACTGTTAAAAAGTCCCGGCTGATCTTTGAGCGCAAAAACGGGGAATTAAATCCCACGGCCGAAAAGTACGGTTTCGGTAAAAAGTTGATGGAAGGCACGCGCTCCGTCACCCTGCTAATTACAAAAGCCCGGGAGAACAACAATGAATACGCCAACCTTATATTCGATTGGATTCAATCCGTCAACCTACTTACCGGCTCTAACCCCCAAGAGACTATGCAGTGGAGCATAACGCAGCTTAATGAAAACCCCAAACTGAAAGAAGAGGTGCTCAACCTTCTTAATGAGGGCGACCTCTGGATCAGGTCTTTTTACTTGCAGCCGGTAGACATTCCTCCGCAGCTAGTAGGACAATTGCCCTTTAACGAAGAGGCGAAGCGCAACATACTTGCC
The DNA here is from genome assembly GCA_027314885.1 of Candidatus Saccharimonadota bacterium. Taxonomy (GTDB): domain Bacteria; phylum Patescibacteriota; class Saccharimonadia; order Saccharimonadales; family UBA4665; genus JAJZAF01. The sequence goes on from DAHUZY010000009.1 coordinate 13,630, forward strand.
AATAAAGGAACAGCTATCCGGACCAATCACTATGTACGGGATAAGGGCCGCAAGGTTGTTGGAGAACACTCGTTTGACTTGCAGACGCAAGAATCTTCCGGAACTCTTAAGTTCTTCGCCCTAGCTGCGCCGCTACTAGATACCTTAAAGAATGGCAAGGTGTTGTATATTGATGAGTTTGAATCCTCTCTACACCAGGACATGTGCCATTTCATCGTGTCCAAGTTCAAATCCCCGGAGAATAAACAAGGCGCCCAGCTAATAATTAATACCCACAACACTGCGCTTATGAGCCAAGGCGCCCCACTCCAGCGGGAAGACATTGTTTTCGTAGAGAAAAACCTGGCTGAAGAGTCTGTAATTAGCGCTCTTTCGGATAAGTCAGTGCGCCCGGACGAGTCTTTCGAAAAAAGATACAGGCAGGGGCTGTACGGTGCAAAACCGCAGCTTAAATTAGATGAGTAGGATGAGAGATGAGCGCAGCAAAAACAAAGACACCCAGGTTACTACTCATCTGCTGCGAGGGAAAGCAGACGGAGCCACAGTACTTTACTGCCGTTGCCCGGCTATATAGGGTGGCCCAGCGCGTCAATATCAGGATAGTCGGCAACAAAGGCCAGCACAGAGCCTTAATCGACAGCGCCGTAGCTGAACGGCTTGATAGATCCCGTAAATACGAACTTGATCTGGACGAGATAGAAACATGGGCCGTGTGTGACAGGGACCAAATGAATAGCGATCTGGCAGAGCTTGAGGCCTACGCGGAAACTAAAAGTATCCGCTTGGCTTTCTCGGATCCTAAGTTCGAGATTTTTCTGCTGCAGCACTTCAAAAAATCATCCACACTACTTAATGGGAGAAAGCTTGACTCTGAGCTAACCAAACTGTTTAAACAAAAGTGAATTGCAGCGGGCTACAAAAAGACAGACCTATCCAGTCTTAAAGATTTATTTGACAAGGAGCCCGGGCTACTCAAGCAGGCACTTAGAAACTCTGGCCACATAGAGAATAAGACAAACTCCCCGTACACAACTGCCCACAGGTTGTTAGAGCGCATTATGCAACTTGGGCCAAATGGATAGTCTTACCTGGTACCCCGGGTAGGATTCGAACCTACGACCTTAGGCTTAGAAGTCCTCTGCTCTATCCAGCTGAGCTACCGGGGCATGGGGCCGCTCTATAGTGTATAATATATCTGTAGCAAACAAACAAAAAGATTTATCCCATGCTGCTACTCATTATATTATTATTTCTTGTCATATCAGCGGCGTTTGCGTGGTTTTTAATTAGTCATGACCATGGGCCCAAGGAACCTGTTCTTGCGCTCTGGATGGCGTTTGGTCTCGGCATGATCGGCGCCTTGGCAGCTTACTTTCTTGAAAAAAAGTTTATTCCCGCGGATTTGCTTAACGCAAGCGTAGCGAAAATAGTATTGCTCAAGAGCACCATGATCGTGGGTGTCATTGAGGAAAGTTGTAAGTTTCTTCCTCTCGCCCTCATAATATATGGCCGTCGCTTTTTCAATGAGCATACAGATGGCGTAATTTACTTTGCCCTAGCGGGTCTTGGTTTCGGCCTGCCTGAGAATATTCTTTACACGCTGCAGCAGGGACCTCAGACTGGGTTCATCCGAATATTCCTCACGCCTTTCTTTCATGCGGCCACCACTGGCATGGTGGGCTATTATTTGGCAAAAGGTAAGTTGGCTAAGCGTTCCCCGCTACTCGTAATTTTCCCGCTGCTTGTTGCCATTGCACTGCACGGTTTTTATGACTTCGGCTTACTTTCAGCAGTACCGTTCTATGGTTTTATGTCAATAATTATCACCCTATGTCTCGCCGGTAACCTCTTCCTACTTTTCTCTCGTGCAACTGACCACGACCAAGATCTCGGCTTAAGCGTAGTAGGGCACAACAATTTCTGTCGCACTTGTGGCTGGCCCAACCCTCATCACTACCTTTATTGCACTCACTGTGGTAAAAATGCTTAACTGAAGTAGTTCTCATATATACTTATGGATTGCCAAAGATGCCACGAACCGCTTGAACCTGGTGCCGCATTTTGCGGTAACTGCGGGTATCCCGTACAGTCTAGCAATCAGTCGCAACCTTCCCAGGGTTTATGGCAGGGGCAGAGCGGTACTCCCCCAGCACAGCCACCAATAACCAGTCAGCCTATACCGGCGGCACTTAATGGGGCGGCATTACCGAGTTATGCAATTGCTCATCCGGCTCAGCATGTCGGTGAGACTACTGCAGTGTTAGCGGTTATTTTGGGAACGATTGGCATTGTAGGGTCTGGATTCCTCATTCCGATCATTGGTCTGGTGTTTGGTATTATCGGAATGTGTCTTGGCACAGTCTCCCGGCGGCGGTCTCATCGGCGACTAGCTCTGATTGGGTTAGCCATCGCCAGCTTGGCAGTTGCAGCCGGATTGGCAGCACTCGTGTGGAATATCAGCCACTATAAAACAACTGCCCAATATGGTAAAACGGGTCAAAGCACCACCTCTTCAAAAGTAATATCCAAGCTGCAGACTCCATGCTACTCGTTTAACCTTATCAATACTTATAACATTAGCAACCAGTCGGGGAACTGCAGTGTGACTATGTACAACAATCAAACCTTTGCTACTTCAACTAATGTCTACAAAATTGTGGCAAGTGAAACAGGCACCACCAATCCTGAAGCATTTACTCAGCTTGCCCGCCAGGCAGTCGATACAGATATTCACACTAACCTACCCGGCTTTAGTATTACCAGGCAAGGACCATCTAGCTTTGCAGGCAGTTTGGCCTATACTGCCTATGCAAACAACAACCAGCAAGGTACGGCTCTGATGGAAACCCTGGTGCTACATTTGGGCACAAAAGATAATGCCTTCGACATTATCCATGCAGTTAACGGATCAAGTGTCAACCTTCAGACGCTGGAGGCACGTTGGCGATGGCAATGAAGAGAACCAAGAAGCACATAAACCACCACGTAATGCCGTTTGCTATTATTGCTGTTGCCGGATTGCTCCTTTGTCTTGGCTTGTCTTTGTCAGCGCCGTCATTTGCTCCTGGCGAGCAGGCGCTTGCTAGCAGCCTTTTTACTCACCTAGTACGTGTATCTCGTGCGCCCGACAGGACGATACACCTGCGGCTTAATCAAGGCCCCCCCTCAACTATGAGTCCAGAGATAGAACAGGCTGGTCGTAGCGCTCAGCTGATGCTCACATTGAGCCGTTAGAGGCCAGGTTTTATAAAAAATTAAGAGGTATTGGTGTGGGTGGGCCAGGATCCGGTATCATGTACGTAGCGAGCGAGTGTGGTATAGCGGCTATTACTCCAACCTTCCAAGTTGGAAACAGGGGTTCGACTCCCCTCACTCGCACCAATCTGCTTATACTTAGAAGGTGCCATCCTGGTATGATAAATTCATGGATTTGATTGGCGCGCTCGCTGGCGCATTAACGCTATTGGGCTATTTACCCCAAACTATAAAACAATTCGCAGTAGACGCACAAGAGATCTATCTCTAGGTACCTTTTCGATTATAGGCATATCAGCAATTCTTTGGACCATATACGGAGTTGGCAAAAGCCTGCCTTCAATTTGGGTCACCAATGCAGTAGTTGCTGCCTGTAGTCTTATAATTTTAAGTATCAAGTTATCGCAAAAAGAGTTCTGACTTGGTCTAAAACACTGCACCACTGATAGAAGCATTGTGGACGCTAGAACCTGTTTATTACAATAATCAGCATATGTCGAAGTATAAAGTTATCATTCCGGCTGGGCTAAAACCTTTTCCGGCGCGTTATGAGCTATCAGCGGCAAGCATATTGGCAAGCCACTTCAAAGCTGACGTGGAGTCATTCCGCGTGCCAACTACAAGACGCCCGACTTCCTCATCAAAGGAATAATCTGGGAACTTAAAAGTCCGACCGGTAAAGGCAAGAATAATATAGAGCGCCAGCTACAGACCGGATTAAAACAGTCACGAAATATCATATTTGATGCTCGCAGGTCTAAAATCCATATCTCAAAAATAAGACGAGAATTAGACAAACAATTTAAACTTACAAAAAGCATGAAACGGCTGATTCTAATCGAGAAAAGCAATAAAGTTGTTGTTGAATTAATGAGATAGTTTGTTATAATGTAAACATTGAAGGCTCGGCAGCGTTGGATTACGCAGGTTCTGAACCTTCTTTTTTATTGAGTACAAGCCAGGATAGACTTTCTAACCTGATTCACCACCGAGTACCACAGATAGAAGAGTTGTGGACGACAGAATATTTTCATACAATATCTATATGGTTTGTCCTAAATGCAGCAAGCCCATGCGTAAAGTTCGTTGGGAAATTACTAATAACTTTAAGACAGGCAAAGACTTTAAAGAGTACGACAAGCTGACGTACGAATGCAAAGACGACGACATCTAGGTGACTGCAGAAATACCAATGGCCGAAAAGTCTAAGGAAAAGACTGCAAAATAGAATTTCTAACCCGGTTCACCACCGAGCACCACATTTTTAGGATATGGAAAGTTTTAAAGACCATTTTGAAACTGCAGGCGGCATTGTCATAAATCCTGACGGTAGGGTTTTGCTTGTCACAAATCAGATTGGCACTATAACCTTTCCCAAAGGCACGCTTGAAGAGGGTGAATCGTATGAAGAAACAGCTATAAGAGAAGTCTCGGAAGAAAGCGGCCTTAAAAACATTCGATTGATAAGAGAATTGGGTTTAATATCACGCAGCGGTTTTAAAACCGAACATGGTAATACTCGGTCCGTCACAAAGACTATCCGTATGTTTTTATTCTGTACAGATGAAGTAGACCTTAACCCTGTGGTCGAGGATGTAATAAAAGCAGAGTGGATAGACCCGGATAAGGTTGAACGTGTTTTAAGTTGGCAAGAAGAGGCAAACTTTTTCCACCAAAACCGCAATAATCTAAATATTGAGCATAAGTAGCGTTCTGATTTCGTCAATTGTGCAGCACCACAGATAGAGGCATTGTAGACGTTAGAACCTATTGCTCTCATATCATTATAATGATACTATATTGATACGGAGGAAATATGCCAATAATTAAACCTATTTCAGATCTACGTAATAAATCTAATACTATATCTGATATTGTCCACGATACTAATGAGCCAGTATTTATAACTCGCAATGGCGAGGGTGATATGGTTGTTATGTCTATGGCTCAATATAGTCAACTACAGCTAAAAATTAAATTAACAGATATGCTTTCTGCTGCTCAGGCAGACTATGCAAAAGGTGATCGAGGTCGTAACTTAAATGACGTGTTTAGTAATCTGAGGGATATGCTAAATGAGCGAAACGCAGTATGAAATTCGTCTCTTAAGGCTCGCGGAGGAAGATCTTAATGACATCATCTCGTATGTTGTAATTGACCGTCCAGACATGGCCGACAAGCTTCTCGGCAGGTTCAACAGAAAACTAACGCTACTAGCTAGCACCCCTAACATCGGTCATTTACCTAGTGAAGCCAGCCTGAAACAATTAGGTTACCGTTATCTAGTTTTAGAAAACTATCTTATATTTTATATTATAGATGAGCACACCGTTTATGTTCACCGCATTATTCATGGTGCGAGAGACTATAAAAATCTACTCTAACATATTGCTAAGATGGTTCTGACTTCGTCTAAAACACTGCACCACATAGATCAAATAGGGATAAACTGATCGCCGTTACTTTACCTGCCTGGAACATTTAAGCTACAATAATCGGCAGTAAACAATTACGAAAGGATTACTCACAATGAAAAAGCTCGTTACTGCTGGTCTCGTGGTGCTCGGTATTATCTTTTTAGCGCTCGCTGTGTATTACTGGGTTACTCCGGCAGACAAAGTGCCACATATTATATCTAATACAATATCTGGATATCATCCTGGGGACAAAGCGGTGAACTTTAAGCACGGCTTGGCAGCTATTATTCTGGCAGCGGGCTGCGGTATACTCGCTTGGTTTGTTTCCGGCAGCAAGTCAAATGATGCAGGTAAGCCTATCTCGCCAACAGGTACACCGAAACAATAGCCCCGGCAACAACACAATAAGCTGCAAATGGGTAAAGTGTTTTTGTTTGGAAGTAACGCACTAAAAACTTGACTGACAAATAGGCTGCAATACCGGCGCCGACGGCACCAATAATAGCAGCAATACGCATTGAAGCCATAGAAGGGGTAAATAATCCCGGAATCTTCAAGAGTGCAGCAGCGCCAATTATGGGTGTCGCTAAAAGGAAGCTGAAACGGGCAGCATCCTCGTTGTTGAGGCCGAAGAATATGCCGCCTGCCATAGATGCGCCTGAGCGAGAGATGCCGGGAATAAGGGCTGCAGATTGTATAACTCCGATGCCAACTGAGTGCCACCAGCCGAGTTTCCGGGAAAGTCGTTTGTCGCTATGCTTTTCATCGGAAGCTTCTGCCCGCTGGCGTTTATGGAGCTTTTCAGCCACAAAAAGGATAATGCCATTGACAATCAAGAAAGCAGCAGCAATTTGTGCTGAGGCAAAGAGCTTCGTGAGTTCCTTCTCCAGCAGTAGACCCAGTAAACCGGCAGGTACGGTGCCGACCACTAGCAGCCAGCCGAGCTTTGCATGAGTATCGTCGGGATCAATCCGCCGCGCCATAAACGACCGGAACAGACCTTGTACGATCTTTACCCAGTCTTTCCAGAAAAAGATAAGCAGCGCTACTGCAGTCGCCAGATGAGTTGCAACGAGAAAAGTCAAATAGTTCGACGCGTTTTGATTAATGTGCCAGCCAGCAATTACCGGCAAGATAACACTGTGACCCAAGCTTGAAATTGGAAATAATTCAGTCAGGCCTTGTACGAGCCCGATGATGATCGCTTGAACAACGCTTATCATGCCCTATAAGCATACCGTAACTAAATAGAAATAACCAAGCTTTCACTTCCACCTACCATTGCCTATCAGGACTACATTAAATATCGTGCAAGACTGTGATGTGTGCACCGAGGCTGTTGAGTCGCTCAGCCAGATCTTCATATCCGCGGTTAATGGTGTAGACGTTACGTAAGATGGACGTGCCATCTGCCGCAAGCATGCCTATAAGCAGCAGGCTAGCTGGCCGGAGCGCTGGCGGGCAAACCACATCAGCAGTGCTGAACTTAGTGGGCCCGGTAACATAGATGCGGTGCGGATCAGCCAGTTCCACCAGAGCACCGATCTTAGTGAGCTCGGTATAATAGAGTGCCCGATTTTCGTACATCCAATCATGGATTAACGTTCGACCATGGCACATGGCAGCAATAAGGACAAAGTAGGGCAGGTTGTCTGGATTCAAACCAGGGTAGAGATTTGGGTGTAGCTTTTCGGTAAGAGCCCTCAGCTGGCCGTTATGTTTCTCTACGGTCACATCAGCTAGATCAACCCTACCATTTGCGGCTTTATACGGTTCAGACAAGTGAAAGGCAACACCCATCTTCTTCAATTTAAAAAGCTCAAGGCCGATCCACTTAATCGGCGTGCGGCGGACGGTAATCTTGGAGTTGGTGGTAATTGCGGCCGAGATAAAGAACATGGCCTCAATGGGGTCTTCTGTCGGTGCATATGTAACGTTCTTCTTGATGCGCTCTACGCCTCGTATTGTCAAAAATTGGCTGCCGATACCATCAATCTTCACCCCGAGTGCTTGCAGAAAATAGCACAAATCTTGCACCATATAGTCACCACTGGCAGCCTGAATGACTGTCTGCTCGGGTGTGCGAGCAGCTGCCATAAGTACGTTATTGGTGACGGTATTGCCCGATTCATACAGCACAATATCTTCAGAAGGAGTTTTTTTGTGGACGCTCACGTTATAGTGCCCGCTCTTAGCAATAATATTGACGCCGAATTCGTCGAGAGCGAACAAGTGTGGCTGAACGGTGCGAGTCCCAAGTTTGCAGCCACCGGCGTAGGGGATCTTAAAGTGATCGTAATCGTGCAGAAGGGGTCCAATGAGCATCAGTACGCTGCGGGTTTTACGGGCAGCTATAACGTCAAGCTTTTCTAGTGACAGCTGTTCTGGGCGCCGGATTTCGAGGTCATTATTCTCAAGCCATCGTACTTGTACGCCAATGCTCTCCAGAACTTCAATAATTCGGTTCACTTCTTCGATGCGGGGGAAAGCCTTAAAGCGGGTGACGCCATAATTTAATAAGCTGGCGCAGAGCAATGCTACCGCGGCATTTTTGCTGGTTTTGAGTGTAATATCTCCGTGCAGTGCATGACCGCCCTCAATCCGCAAGTTGACAGTGCCGCTCAAGCTGATCAACTGTTTATTGAGCACCTCGCTGATACGACCCAGTGTTTCCAGACTTAAATTCTGACGGCCATGTTCAATACGATTGACCGCAGACTGAGAAGTCTGTAGGCGGTTTGCAAAAGCTGCTTGGGTGAGACCCTTTTCTTGCCTTACCTGAGCTATTAACTGGCCAATTTGTTCATTAGCACTGGGCATAGGCTATAAATATATCATATATGGTATTTATTTTACAATAACCTTCAAGCAGGTTATTTTTTTCTATGCGCTTCAGTATATCAGGTGACCTGGTACAATGAAACAATAAAATAAAGTGGGAGAAAGCGGGAGGTTATGCACGACGACATCGTAGCGGCATTAATTGCAGAAGAAGAGAAACGCCAGCGGGAAGGGCTCGAACTTATACCATCAGAAAACTATGTCAGTCGTGACGTTTTGAGTGCAATGGGTAGTATCTTTACCAATAAGTACTCTGAGGGGTATCCAGGCAAGCGTTACTATGGCGGACAGGAAAACACTGATAAAGTTGAACAACTCGCCATTGACCGAGCCAAGAAGCTCTTTAAGGCTGATCATGCTAACGTCCAGCCACATTCGGGGGCACCTGCCAACGAAGCAGTCTACTTTGCCTGGTTGGAGCCGGGTGATACGGTCCTGGCAATGGACTTAAGTCACGGAGGGCACTTAACGCATGGCGCACCAGTCACTCGTTCGGCACATCTGTATAACTTCATCCGCTACAAAATGAAGGATCCCACGACCGGCGAAATTGACTATGATGAGTTGCATAAGCTGGCGAAGAAACATAAACCAAAAATCGTGCTGGCCGGTTTCAGCGCCTATCCAAGAGAGCTCGACTATGCGAAGTTCGCTAAAATCGGCAAGGAAGTTGGCGCACTCCTTATGGCTGACATGGCCCATATTGCCGGTCTCATTGCCGGTGGTGTTGCCAAGAATCCATTCGATTACGGTTTCCACGTGATCACTACCACTACACACAAGACGCTCCGCGGCCCACGTGGTGGCTTGATTTTAAGCAAGGGCACAGTATCGAGTCCTCTAAAGGCGCCGGAGAAAACACTTGAGAATATACCGACCCTGATTGACCGGGCTGTATTTCCCGGCATACAGGGAGGCCCGCATGAGCACACTATTGCTGCTAAGGCAGTTGCATTCGGTGAAGCGCTCAAGCCCAGTTTCAAAGTCTATGCCAAACAGATTGTGAAGAATGCTGACACCCTCGCGAATGCAATGCGAGCAGAGGGCTTTGTGCTTATCGGGGGAGGTACCAGTAATCACCTAATCCTGGCTGATGTGCATAAGAGCTTTAACCTTGACGGCAAAGTGGTCGAGGAGACATTAGACAAAATAGGCTTAACGCTTAACAAAAACGCCGTAGCTGATGACCCATTGCCACCGTTCCGTCCAAGCGGTATCCGGCTTGGTACGCCGGCTATTACAACCCGTGGCCTTAAGGAAAAAGATATGCTGAAAATTGCTAGGTGGATGAAACAGGCTATCGATCACCGCGAAGACGAGACCGTCCTCAGAAAGTTAAGAGAAGAGGTGCGTGTATTCGCTCTTGGTTTTCCACTTCCAAGTGATCGTTAAGGGCTATAGTAGTTCCGGTTCCTGCACAAGTGTAACGTTGAACTTTGCACGTATATCATCAGTTACCTTCTGCTTGAAGCGCAAAAGGTCAGCGGTGCAGGTCGCATGCTCATTAATAAATACAAGCGGTTGAGTGGGCCAGGTAGCCATGCCAGTTACCTGATCATGAAAGTCCTTATACCCAGCTCGCTCAATCAACCAGGCTGCTGACAGCTTCACACGCGTCTGATCTACTTGCCAATGAGGCATGCTGCCCTCGTAAGCTTCATTAAGATAGGCATATTGTTCCTGGCTGACGATGGGATTTGCAAAGAAAGACCCGCAGTTACGCACGGCCGCTGGGTCAGGTAATTTTGCTGATCGAATAACAAGGACCGCCTGACGTATATCTGCAGGAGTGGGTACGGTGATGTTATGTTGTTCCAGATATGATTGGACGCTTGCATAAAACGGCGGAAGCGGGTTGCCTTTATTGAGGTGAAGTGTGATGGCGGTAATAAGAAAGCGCCCGCGGTCAATGGTCTTAAAGCGGCTGGTTCGATACCCGAAGTCACAATCACTTGCGGCAATTGTGACCAAACGAGCTTCGTGATGATCATATGCGGTTATGGTAGTCAGCGTCTGAGATATCTCTTGTCCATATGCACCAACATTTTGCACCGGTGTTGCCCCGGCAGTACCGGGTATTAGGCTGAGCGCTTCAATGCCAGTTAATCCCGATGAAACAGTTCGTTCCACAACACTATCCCAAATTTCACCACCACCGATAGTGATGTACGTATTCTCCGGGTCTTCTTCGTAGCTCTCATAGCCCAAGATACGATTTACGATTACCAAACCGTCAAATCCCTTATCCTGCCAGACGATATTGCTACCATGACCGATCATCAGGACGGGCAGGTCGCCGTGTACTTTTGCCCATAAAGAAGCTTCAGCTACCTCATCCGGCCTTTGAACGGTTACGAGATAGCGGGCAGGTCCACCGAGTCCCATTGTTGAATAGTTTGCAAGTGAAACGTTATCTAAAATTTGTATCACGGCTTCATTATATACCGTCGCTTGCACTACCCAGCCTTGCCTAGGAGGTAAAGAGGCAGTACTATAGATACGTGAATTCTTCTGAAAGACCGTATGCCAATCTTGGCAAACATCTCAAAAATGTACGTGAACAACGAAGACGCAGCCTGGCTGAAGTGTCAGGCGCACTTGAGATTGATGAAAAAACACTCCAACTTATTGAATTTGGTCAAAAACGACCGGATGAAGAAGTTATGCTGCTGTTTATTAACTATTTCGACATTCAAGATCAGGAAGCACTCCACTTGTGGGAGCTTGCCCGTTACGGGAGTGATTTAAGCGATCATCTCCAGCTGCGTGACGATGTATCCGACCAGCCAGCTACGGATATGTTTCATAACAAGTCCGTAGTAATGATGCTTGCTATGGATGTACGGACAATGTATAGCGACGGTCTGAATATAATTGCGAACAAGGCCGGCTTGACGTTAGACTTTACGCAGTCTGCAAGCGGTGCTGACAAGAAACCGATGCAAGCCTCAGTTGCCCGGCTAGGCATGAGTTACGCACAAGCAGAGCAGGTGCTCAGAAGTTTAGAGCAGACACTCTTACGAGCTCGTTACCTTGGCGCCACAAAGCTTTTGCCACCTCCGCCAACCAACAGCTCGCAGGCTTCATCACGCGAACACCGTTAGACTTATGTGAAAATTTGCACTGACCTGTCTTAGCTCTCCAGTTATTCTCTAGAGGTTCATTCATGTTTGCGTACTTGGCAGGCAAAGAAGAACAAAATATTAATAGAGGGAAATGGAATGACAATTGAAGAGTTACTTCAAAATTTACATTCAGTAGCGGTCAAGAGCCCTCAACCGAAAACAACTCCCAAAAAGAAATGACAGAATTATCCTCAGTTTCTTTGCCTAACTACCCCGAATGACCCTATCCAGACATTATTCTATAAAACTGCATTGATTTGTGTACCCGACTCTCCCAGGAAGACTTCCTGGGAGACTACTATTTCGCCAGATTGCCTGGCGTGAACTACTTTCATCGCATGCGTACCTTTTGTAAGCACCTTGATAGCTTCATGACCAAGATGCGGACCGTATACCTCGCAAACCCCGTAGATGCCGCCAATGATACCAAGCCCCCACGCAGCCATAGTTTCTGCTTTATTGTTCGGGGTGATGCGAGCCATATCTATTTTCCTTTAGATCACTTTTAGCATAGGCCTCGGTGCTCGATAAGGTCAAGGTAATTTATATCACTGTTAAAAAAGAGGGGTACGACCCCCCTTTTTTATTTAACTTGTGAGCTTTGTCTCGTCGATACTTACGTTGCGCAAGCCTTGCGAGCTCTATACACTCCTCTGGACTATATCCCAAGTCATCACATCACCTGATGGTTGAGAATATTACGTTGCCTAATTCTTTTTTAATTCATCTTCAGCTTTTGGTGTGTCTTCGACTTTATCTCTGGCATGACGGTGGATATTTCCTATTGATACACCTTGACGTATTATTATTTCCTCTAACGTTAATTTTTTATTGCCCCAAATTTGCCGAGCTTCTTTTTGTAGTTCATCTATTGTCATAATTACAAATCAACATAAAATCGAACAGTACGAATAGGGCCAGAAAGACATTTGATTTGCTTGATAAGAACAATGACTGTATGATAATTCAGAAATTTATAAGTAATAATTGGTAGTTTAAATAATATAATGAATTCCTCAGACACTAAATCAACGAGCCGTAAGAATAAAAGCAAGAACCAGACCAAAATAAAGGGTATTAACTATTATGACCATCATAAGTATGATAAGTTTTGGGTGGGCAGGGATTATGAACATTTGTCTGAAGTAGCTGCTATCAAGCACTTGCTCGCTGGTTCAAAGTTTAAAAAAGGCTTAGACTATGGAGGGGCTTACGGCAGGCTCGTACCAACGTTAAGTGAATTTACCGAAGAGCTGATTCTATCTGACCCCTCAGGTGAGCAGCTTGATTTTTCCCGCAAATACTTAAAAGATTTCAAATTCTCAACACTTCTCTTGACGGAAGATGCGCACATACCAGTCAAAGCCGAGTCGCTCGATTTGCTCGTGATGGTTAGAGTTTCGCACCATTTGGTGGACCCTACAAAGAACTTTGAAGAAATATACAGAGTGTTAAAACCTGGCGGTAAGGCTGTGATTGAAATAGCAAACAGTGCCCATTTCTTTAATAGAGTGAAGTGGGCGGCTAAGTTGAAAACAGTCCCGAAAACCCCGATTAAGGTGGGTCAGTATTCAAACGGTATTGTTGACGATATACCCTTTGTTAACCATAATCCTGAAACTATATTTAAAGAACTTAATGATGCCAATCTTAAGGTGGTGGAGATTTTGTCAGTTTCAAATCTCAGGAGCAGGTTGATTAAACAAGTTATTCCTCTCAACAAAATGATTTCTATTGAGTCTCGTTTGCAGACTAAGTTGGCAGGAATGAAGTTTGGCCCAAGTATTTTTGTATTAGTGCAGAAGTAAATACTAATAGTAGGCATCCATTTCCGGATCTTTTACGAACATAATATTACCGATATGTAACAGAGCTGTCTTAGGGCGGGAGTTTATATGAGCTTGCTAAATTCCGACAAACAGCTCAATGCAGCTTGGTGCCTCTGGTCAGTTTGCGTTCGAACACCTTTTAGCTTGGTTAGACTATTTAATGCAACAACTTGGAGACCATCAAGCATATTGATGCATTGATGAACGTATACTATACCGGTCTTATCAAAAGCAAGGAATGCGTATGCGCACAACCATTAGTTTAAACGATAAGATTTACAAAGCCCTAAGGATTAGAGCTGCCGAGAGCGGTGAAAGTATCTCCGCAGTTATTGGAGATGCTATAAAAGAACAAGTGCTCGAAGACTTAGATGACCTAAGAACAGCTAAAGAACGTGAAAACGAAACAGCTATTGACCTCAGGACTTTTGTTAAGGAACTAGAGGATGATGGCCTCCTATATAGTAAACATAAAAATATCCGCGCAAAAGGAAATTCGGAAGCTACCTAGCAAAGATCTAAGAGGTAAGGTGGCAGATATTATCAATGTTCTTGAATATAATCCTTTTCCTGAGGAGTCTAAAAAGATAAAGGGTTCGAACAACGTATACCGCATTAGATGCGGTGTTTACGGAGTGGTTTACGCAGTATACAAGAAAGAACTACTAGTTTTGGTCATTAGAGTTCAGCATAAAAAAGTTGTACAGAAATCTCTAAAATAAACATAAGCGTGGTACGCCCGAAGGGATTCGAACCCCCGACCTTTGGTACCGGAAACCAACGCTCTATCCAGCTGAGCTACGGGCGCGTAGACGTGGACTTAGTGTAACACTAGTGGCTAACAGCCGCACGCTGTGCAAATATTGCAGTTTTGTATGATTCTTGGGGCCAAAGTAAACGTGGGACAATCCATGCTTTTACTAACACCAAACAATTAACGAAGTTTTAAGCCGGATTATTTGAGCGCAAACAGGTGATATACCAAAAAAGCTGGCCATACAATTGCTTTTAAAATTGCTAAAACGACTAGCCAAAAAGTTCCCGAGTGGAAATGCAGATAATACACTAAAGACCCGATAAACCCTAAGAACCATAAGCCTCCATAACCACCATGATTAACGACTGCCTTACCCTTATTCTTATGCGTTTTTTCGTGCTTGTCCGCCATGTTAATTCCTTATTAACTTTATTGACACTAAAATAATAGCATAAGCATAATGGCACGGAAACGATTGCTCACCCAGATATCTTCTAATCAATGGTTGAAACCAAAGTATCCCGCCAAAAACATATCCTTGGGGAGCAAGAAGATCCCGCTAATGCCAACAGAGCTTTCCTTATTGGGGCAAGTTTCATTTTAGACGTTGCTTCTCGTACAGTAGAGATATTGACTAGTAAAACAGTATTTAAGCAAAACTTATCGCTTAATCGGTTTTAGCACATGAGCTATAGGTGATATTTCGGGTAAGGCTAGTTGTCTTTAGCTTTCGCTATGTTCAAAGTCGTTACTAGTGCCGACAGCGCAACATGTTCATCAGCTAAGTGGCCTAATTTCTGACCATTCTCGCCTCTTAGAGTAATAACCCTTGCGCCATTGTTAGGCAAAGAGCCAGCAGTCTGCTTCGTTAACGCGCTGTTCTCTGCTAATGCGATAAGTAAACTAACGTTATTATCAAGTAATGATTCAACAGCCCTTACGGTAGCCTCAGGTTTAGTAAGACCCTTCATGTATGGAAGCTTAGACATTCCTTGTATAGCGCGGGCATTTGTCCCAATAATCTCAGGGCCATG